>NZ_WBXN01000004.1:1605555-1926666 GCF_008973465.1 Streptomyces sp. SS1-1
CGAAGGCGATCACGGCCGCGACGAAGACGACGTACTGGACACCGCGCGACAGGCTGCGCTTCTGCCGCCGGGTCAGGCCCTTCTTCTTCGGCTGGAGGGGTACGTCTGTGCCGCTCATCGGGGTCAGGCGGCGGGCGACGGAGAGGCGGCGGACTCGTCGTACGGGCCGATCCACTTCTCGTACAGCTTCTTGTAGGTGCCGTCCGCCTTGGCCTCGGCGAGCGCCTTGTTGATGGCGGCGAGGAGCTTGGTGTTGCCCTTCTTCACCGTGAAGCCGTACTGCTCGCCGGTGTTGATCTGCTCGGCGACCTCGAAGGCGTCGGCGTTGGCCTTGTCCTTCAGCCAGCCCTGGACGACCGGGTAGTCGATGACGACGGCCTGGACCTGGCCGGTGCGCAGGCCGTTGATGACGGCGTCGGAGGACTCGAAGGAGACCGGGTCGAGGCCCTTGCTCTTGGCGTAGTCCTCGCCGGTGGTCTGGGCCTGGGCGCCGACCTTCTTGCCCTTGAGGTCAGCGAAGGAGGAGATGCCGCTCTTCTTGTCGACGAGGACGGCCTGGGTGGCCTCGAAGTACGGGTCCGAGAAGTCGACGTTCTTCTTGCGCTCGGCGGTGATCGTCATGCCGGCGGCGGCGAGGTCGCACTCGCCGGAGTTGAGGAAGGCGCCGGTCTTGAAGTTCTCGAAGGGCGTGTCGAGGATCGCCTGCTTCACGCCGAGGTCGTCCGCGACCAGGTCGATGAGGGAGACGTCGAAGCCCTGGACCTTGCCGTCGATCTCGGACTGGAAGGGCGGGTACGGCAGATGGGTGCACGTGGTCAGCTGGCCCGCCTTGACGAGCTCGACACCGCCGGCCGCGGTCTTGGTGCCGCTGCCGCCGTCGTCGGAGGAGCAGCCGGCCACGAGCACCAGCCCGGCCGTCGCGGTGGTGGCGGCCAGAACGCGGGTCCGGCGCCCGAAGGTCGTCTTCACGGGGGAGCCTCCTGTGGGGGAACTGAGAGTTCCGATTATAAGGAGAGGTTTGAGGTCCTCAAACCAAACCGATGGTCCAAGGGCCGTTCGACCTGAGAAGTGGGGAGTGGGCACGGCTGGGCCCGCCTGGGGCCCAGGGTGTAGATGTGCCCGTACGGGACGGGATTACGCTCATGGGGTCGGCTTCGGAGTGAAGAGCCGGAGCGCCGAGAGCGAAGAGAGTTCCGCCGTGACCCACCCCTTCCTGGATCTGGCCCCGCTGAGCGCCGCCCGTTTCGCCGCGATCGAGGACCGGGTGGCGCGGCTGCTCGGGACCGCGCAGGACGTCGTGATCATGCAGGGTGAGGCGCTGCTGCCGCTGGAAGGGGCGATCCGGGGGACGGCCGGGCCCGGCACGACCGCGCTGAACGTGATCACCGGCCCGTACGGGCAGACCTTCGGGGACTGGCTGCGGGACTGCGGCGCCCGGGTGATCGATCTGGCGGTGCCGTTCCACACGGCGGTCACGGCCGAGCAGATCCGGGAGGCGTTCGCGGAGCACCCGGAGATCGACTTCGTGTCCCTGGTGCACGCGGAGGCGGCCACCGGCAACACCAACCCGGTCGCGGAGATCGGCGAGGTGGTGCGGGAGCACGGGGCGCTGTTCTACCTGGACGCGGTGGCGTCGATCGGGGCCGAGCCGGTGCTGCCGGACGCGTGGGGCGTGGACCTGTGCGTGATCGGGGCGCAGAAGGCGATGGGCGGTCCGGCCGGGGTGTCGGCGGTGTCGGTGAGCGAGCGGGCGTGGGCCCGCATGGCGGCGAACCCGGGGGCGCCGCGCCGGTCCTACCTGTCGCTGCTGGACTGGCGGGAGCGCTGGATCGAGGGCGGCCGCCGGGCGCTGCCGCACGCGCCCGCGCAGCTGGAGATGCTGGCGCTGGAGGCGTGCGTGGAGCGGATCGAGGCGGAGGGTCCGGAGGTCGTGATGGCGCGGCACCGCGGGGCGGCGCTGGCCACGCGGGCGGGGGCCGTGGCGCTGGGCGGCGGTCTGGAGCCGTATGTGCACGACGCGCGGGACGCCGCTCCGGTGGCGACGACGTTGCGGACGCCGGCCGGGGTCGAGGCGTCCGAGATCGTGGCGCGCGCGCTGGCGTCCGACGCCGCGCTGCCGCTGGCGGCCGGGGGCGGGGCGCTGGCCAAGGAGATGATCCGGGTCAACCACTACGGCAAGGACGCCACGGCCGGCGCGGTCCGCGGCAGCCTGGCGGCGCTGGGGGCGGCGCTGGCGGAGAAGGGGCTGACGGTGGATGTGGAGGCGGCTCTGCGAGCCGTCGACGACACCATTGCAGCCTGAATTCAAAGGGATTTCTTAGATTCTTTATCGGGTCAGCTTTCCTTAGGCTTCTGCCCGCTTTCCCGGACCTTAAACGCGGAGATTCCGTGAACCCCGGAATGCGTTATTCCGGCCACATCTCGCGCAAGTTACACGGCTGTGACGCGTTCCACATCACAGGAGTTTTGTCCGGTATTAACCTAGCAAACCGGGCGATTCGCTGCGCCTGAGCGGCTCTGTTCACGCCCGCGTGATAACACAGGCCGACGGCATCCGTAAGCCCTTCCGGCCATGCATTTTTCAATTTCTCTCGGTAAATTCAATTTGCATGACTGCCGCACAAGCAGACCTGCAAATCGACCGTCCGGCGACAGCCGACGGCGCCGCGCTGTGGCGCATCGCCCGCGACTCCGAGGCGCTCGACCTGAACTCGTCGTACAGCTATCTGCTGTGGTGCCGGGACTTCGCCGGCACATCCGCCGTCGCGCGTGACGAGCGCGGCGAACCGGTCGGCTTCGTCACCGGATACGTGCGGCCGGAGCGTCCGCACACGCTGCTCGTCTGGCAGGTGGCCGTGGACGGCGCGTACCGCGGACGCGGACTCGCCGCGTCCCTGCTGGACCAGCTCGCCGCACGCGTCCACCGCGAGCACGGCGTCACGAGCGTCGAGACCACCATCACCCCGGGCAACACGGCCTCCGAGCGCCTGTTCGCCTCCTTCGCCGAGCGCCACGGCGCCGCGCTGGAGCGCGAGGTGCTGTTCCCGGCGGGACTGTTCCCGGACGGACCGCACGATCCCGAAGTGCTGTACCGCATCGGTCCCCTCTCCCTCTGAACCCTCCCCCACCCCCACGAGGAGCGATTCGTCGTGACCATCACCCAGCCCGACCTCAGCGTCTTCGAGACCGTCGAGTCCGAGGTGCGCAGCTACTGCCGCGGCTGGCCCACTGTCTTCGACCGTGCGCGCGGCAGCCGCATGTACGACGAGGACGGCCACGAGTATCTGGACTTCTTCGCCGGTGCCGGATCCCTGAACTACGGGCACAACAACCCGGTCCTGAAACGAGCGCTGATCGACTACCTGGAGCGTGACGGCGTCACGCACGGGCTCGACATGTCCACCAGCGCCAAGCGGGCCTTCCTGCAGACCTTCCAGGACCTGGTGCTGCGGCCCCGCGACCTGCCGTACAAGGTCATGTTCCCCGGCCCGACGGGCACCAACGCCGTCGAGTCCGCGCTGAAGCTGGCCCGCAAGGTCAAGGGCCGCGAGGCCATCGTGTCCTTCACCAACGCCTTCCACGGCATGTCGCTGGGCTCGCTGGCCGTCACCGGCAACGCCTTCAAGCGGGCCGGCGCCGGCGTCCCGCTGGTCCACGGCACGCCCATGCCGTTCGACAACTACTTCGACGGCACGGTCGAGGACTTCCTCTGGTTCGAGCGGCTCCTGGAGGACCAGGGGTCCGGCCTGAACAAGCCCGCGGCCGTGATCGTGGAGACCGTGCAGGGCGAGGGCGGCATCAACGTGGCCCGCCCCGAGTGGCTGCGCGCGCTCGCCGACCTGTGCGAGCGCCAGGACATGCTGCTCATCGTCGACGACATCCAGATGGGCTGCGGCCGTACCGGTGCCTTCTTCTCGTTCGAGGAGGCGGGCATCACCCCGGACATCGTCACCGTGTCCAAGTCCATCAGCGGCTACGGCCTGCCCATGTCGCTGTGCCTGTTCAAGCCCGAGCTGGACATCTGGGAGCCGGGCGAGCACAACGGCACGTTCCGCGGCAACAACCCCGCCTTCGTCACGGCGACGGCGGCGCTGGAGTCGTACTGGGCCGACGGCTCGGCGATGGAGAAGCAGACCCGCGCCCGCGGCGAGCAGGTCGAGCAGGGTTTGATCGCGATCTGCGAGGAGAACCTGCCCGAGGTCAAGGAGTACCGGGGCCGCGGCCTGGTGTGGGGCATGGAGTTCCACGACAAGGAGCGCGCCGGCCGGGTCGCCCGCCGCGCCTTCGAGCTCGGGCTGCTCATCGAGACGTCCGGCCCCGAGAGCGAGGTCGTGAAGCTGCTGCCCGCTCTGACCATCACCCCGGACGAGCTGGACGAGGGCCTGAGCATCCTCGCCCGCGCCGTCCGCGAGACCGCCTGACCGGCACCCGGCAGGGAACACCACCACCTAGGAGGCATCGCAACACCGTGATCGTCCGTTCGTTCAAGGAGATCGAAGGCACCGACCGCCACGTGAAATCGGCGTCCGGCACCTGGGAGAGCAAGCGCATCGTCCTCGCCAAGGAGGGGGTCGGCTTCTCCGTGCACGAGACGATCCTGTACGCGGGCACGACGACCGACATGTGGTACGCCAACCACATCGAGGCCGTGGTCTGCACCAAGGGCGATGCCGAGCTGACCGACCGCGAGACCGGGGAGAAGTACCACATCACCCCCGGCACCATGTACCTCCTCAACGGCCACGAGCGGCACACGCTCAAGGTCAAGGAGGACTTCCACTGCATCTGCGTGTTCAACCCGCCCGTCACCGGACGGGAGGACCACGACGAGAACGGCGTCTACCCGCTGCTCACCGAGGAGGTGTGAGTCACCGTGACCACGACCACGCACGTCACCGATCTCTACCCGACCCGCGGTGCCACCGAGGTGGCCACCCCGCGGCAGGACCCCGTCGTCTGGGGCTCCCCGGACACGCCCGGCCCGGTCGCCGCCGCTGATCTGCAGGCCCTGGACCGCGACGGCTTCCTGGCCATCGACCAGCTGATCGGCCCGGACGAGGTCGCCGTCTACCAGCGCGAGCTGGAGCGCCTGGTGAACGACCCGGACATCCGCGCGGACGAGCGCTCCATCGTGGAGCCGAAGTCCAAGGAGATCCGGTCGGTCTTCGAGGTCCACAAGATCAGCGAGGTGTTCGCGAAGCTCGTGAGCGACGAGCGGGTCGTGGGCCGGGCCCGGCAGATCCTCGGCTCGGACGTCTACGTCCACCAGTCGCGGATCAACGTCAAGCCCGGCTTCGGGGCCAGCGGCTTCTACTGGCACTCCGACTTCGAGACCTGGCACGCCGAGGACGGCCTGCCGAACATGCGCACCATCTCGGTCTCGATCGCGCTGACGGAGAACTACGACACCAACGGCGGGCTCATGATCATGCCCGGCTCCCACAAGACCTTCCTCGGGTGTGCGGGAGAGACGCCGAAGGACAACTACAAGAAGTCGCTCCAGATGCAGGACGCGGGCACGCCGTCCGACGAGGCGCTGACCAAGATGGCGTCCGAGTACGGCATCAGGCTCTTCACGGGCAAGGCCGGTTCGGCGACCTGGTTCGACTGCAACTGCATGCACGGCTCCGGCGACAACATCACGCCGTTCCCGCGCAGCAACGTGTTCATCGTGTTCAACAGCGTGGAGAACGCCGCCGTGGAGCCGTTCGCGGCCCCGGTCCGGCGGCCGGAGTTCATCGGCGCGAGGGACTTCACCCCGGTGAGGTGACCTCTCGCGCGCCCGCGGCGACGCGGCCCGGCCGTACGTCTCGTACGGGGCGGGCCGCGTCGCCGTGTGCGCGGGGCTCAGCCGGACAGGGCGTCCAGCAGCCGGTCGACGTCACCGGCGGTGTTGTAGAGGTGGAAGGCGGCGCGCAGGTTGCCCGCGCGGTCGGAGACCTCGATGCCCGCACGGCTCAAGTCGCCCTGCCGGGAGCCCAGTCCGGGCACGGAGACGATGGCGGAACCCGGCGCGGGCACCGGGGCGTGCCCGAGGCGGGCCAGACCCGCGCGGAAGCGGTCGGCCAGCGCGAGGTCGTGGGCCTGGATGGCGTCCACGCCCAGCCGCTCGACCAGGTCCAGGGAGGCGCGCAGCCCCGCGAGGCCGAACAGGGACGGGCTGATGTCGAACCGCCGCGCGGAAGCGGCGAGTTCCTGGACCGGGCCGTAGCAGCTCTCCCACGGCACCTCCCCGGCGATCCAGCCGGCGAGCAGCGGCGTCAGCCCGCCGAAGTCCTCGGGGGCGACGAAGAAGGCGACGCCGTGCGGGCCGAGGACCCACTTGAAGGCGACGGCGGCGGTGAAGTCGTCCTCGGCGGCGTCCAGCGGCAGCCAGCCCAGCGACTGGGAGGCGTCGACATAGGTGCGGGCGCCGTGGGCCCGGGCGGCGCGGCGCACCGCGGCGAGGTCGGCGATCCGCCCGTCGGCGGACTGCGCGGAGCTGACGGCGACGAGCGCGGTGTCCGGGCGGACGGACTCGGCGAGACGCTCCAGCGGGACGGAGCGCACCTTGAGGTCGCCGCGCATGTGGAACGGGTTCACCAGGGAGGCGAAGTCGGCCTCGGCCGTGAGGACTTCGGCGCCCTCGGGCAGGGAGGCGGCGACCAGCGCGCCGTACTCGGCGACGGAACCGCCGAGCGCGACCCGCTCGACGGGGACCCCGGCCAGCCGGGCGAAGGACGCCCGGACCGCCTCGACGTCCTCGTACAGCGAGCCGAGCGCGACGCCGTCGGCCCGCATCCGCGCGGCCCGGTCGAGGGCGGCGACGGTGCGGGCCGGGAGGAGGCCGTTGCTGGCGGTGTTCAGATAGACGTTCTTCGGGGCGAACTCTGCGCGGACGAGGCTCTCGAAGGTCTCCATGACCCAACTCTGAGCCCTGCGGACCGTGCGGGTCCATTGCGATTTCTTACGTCGTTCATCTAAGCAACGCTTATGTATAGGCGCTGACCTGGTGTTTCGTCAGCCTTGCGGGACAGCGCACCCGTCGGGGCCGCATGCCTCGGCGTCACCCGTGTCGAGGAGCGTCAGCGGCGAGCGGTCGCCCCACGCCTGGGTGAGCGCCTGGGTGAAGACCTCGGCGGGCTGGGCGCCGGAGACGCCGTACGCGCGGTCGAGCACGAAGAAGGGGACGCCGTTGGCGCCGAGCTGGGCGGCCTCGCGCTCGTCGGCGCGTACGTCGTCGGCGTAGGCGTCGGGGTCGGCGAGCACCCGGCGCACCTCGTCGGCGTCGAGTCCGGCTTCGGCGGCCAGTTCCACGAGACGGTCGTCGCCCTCGGCGAAGACGGACCGCTCCTCGGCGAAGTTCGCCCGGTACAGGATCTGGATCAGTTCGTCCTGGCGGCCGTGCCGCTTGGCGAGGTGCAGCAGGCGGTGCATGTCGAAGGTGTTGCCGTGGTCGCGGCCCTCGGTGCGGTAGGCGAGGCCCTCGGCGGCGGCCTGCGCGCCCAGGTTCTCCTCGCCGGCCCGCGCCTGCTCGGCGCTCATGCCGTACTTCCTGGTGAGCATGGTGATCACGGGTTGGATGTCGCCCTTGGCGCGCCCGGGGTCCAGTTCGAAGGAACGGTGGACGACCTCGACCTGGTCGCGGTGCGGGAAGGCGGCGAGCGCCTTCTCGAAGCGGGCCTTGCCCACGTAGCACCACGGACAGGCGATGTCGCTCCAGATCTCGACGCGCATGGTGTGAGGCTCTCTCCGGCTCGTTCGGGTGCGGAGACTCCCTCCGCCGAGTCGGTGAACGTTCAAGCAGCCGGTTTCATTCCCCCGCCTCGTGTGTCAGGCGGCGGGGACGGTGAGGCGCAGGTTCAGGTGGTGGTCGCCGTCGGCGGGCGGGTTGTCCGGGTCGGGCCGCCAGCCCTGGCGGGCGTAGAAGTCCTGGGCGCGCCGGTTGTCCACGTGCACGTCGAGGACGGCCGCGCCGCGGCGGTCGGCCGTCCACTCCTCGACGCAGGCCCGGTGCAGGGCGGTGCCGACGCCCCGGCGCCAGTGCCCGGGGTCGACGTGGAACTGGTACAGCTTGACCAGGTCGGCGGGGGCTCCCTCGGGGGTGCGGAACGAGGCCAGGCCGATGAGGCTGCCCCGCTCGACGACGCACAGCACCCGTCCGTCGGGCCGTTCGACGGCGGTGCGCCAGGCCGCGGTCCAGTCGGTGCCGTCCTGCGGGAGCCCGTCCGGGTAGTAGGTCGCGCGGGCACGGGCGTGCAGGGCGACGAGGTCGGGCAGTTCCGCGGGGAGGGCGGGGCGGATCACGCGGCCCACCGGGAGTCGGTCATGGATCATGCCGGGTGGGACGTGGCCGGCGCGCCTCCCGGTTCCGTACGGCCGGCGCCGCGCCGGTCAGCTCCCGTCGCGCAGGTCCTTGGGCCACTCGGGCCGGAAGGCGAGGTGGTCGTACGTCACCACGCAGCCCTCCCCCAGCGGCGACTGGGTCATGAACCCGACCAGGGCGGCGCCGGTCTCCTTCTCGTCGCCGAGCGTGAAGAGGCGGACGAAGGTCCATCGTTCGCCGTCTCGGGAGGCGTGGAAGGCGAAGGCGCGGCCGGTGCGGCTCACCCGCAGCCACACCGAACTGCCCTCCACGGTGAAGGAGTTGGCGTCGTCGGAGTGGCCGCGGGTGACGACCGTGCAGACGGTGGGGACGTCCGGGGAGTTCTCCAGGCACAGCTTGGCCCAGGCCCGGTCGCCGACGTGGACGTAGAGCACCCCGGCGTCGAAGGCGCCGGCGAACCCCACGGTGACCCGGGCGATCAGCTGGAAGTCGCCCTCGGGCTCGCCCAGCAGCCGCGGCGCGTCGGACGCGGCGTCCAGGGCCTCCCCGGTGGGCGGCACGAAGCGGTCCTGCCGCGGGCCGGCCCATCCGGAGAGGATGCCGTCCTCGTAGGCCCAGTGCCCGTCCGGGCCGTAGGTGCGCAGCGGGAAGGGCAGTTCGGGTATCTCCAGGTCCATGACGGGATTCTTCCAGGTGCCGGGGCGGTCCGTCCGCCCCGGCTCCGTCAGACCTCCAGCGCGCCGTTGAACCGGCGGGGCAGCCCGAGCGGGTTGTCGTCCCGCAGCTCGGGGGGCAGCAGCGCCTCGGGCGCGCCCTGGTACGCGACGGGCCGCAGCCAGCGCTCGATGGCCGTGCCGCCGACGGAGGTGGAGGTCGAGGTGGTCGCCGGGTACGGCCCGCCGTGGTGCTGGGCCGGCGCGACGGCGACACCCGTCGGCCATCCGTTGACGAGGACGCGTCCGGCCAGCGGTGTCAGCTCCGCGAGGATGCCGGCCCCGCGCCCCTCGCCCGCGGCCTCCTCGGCGGACAGGTGCACGGTGGCCGTCAGGTTGCCCGGCAGCCGGGACAGCACCCCGGTGGCCTCGGCCTCGTCGTCGTAGCGGACGACCACCGTCACCGGCCCGAAGCACTCCTCCAGGAGCACGTCGTGGGCGCCCTCCTCGGCCAGCGCGCTCGCGGCGACCGTGAGGAACCCGGCGCTGACGGTGTGCTCGCCGCCCGCGCCCGGCGTCACCGGCGAGTCCACCTCGGGCAGCCCCGTGCGCTCGGCCACGCCGGCGAGGAAGTTGTCGCGCATCCGGTGGTCCAGCAGGACGCCGGCCTCGGAGTTGCTGACGGCGTCGGTCAGCGACTTCACCAGGCCGTCGCCGGCCGCGCCGGAGGGCACGAGGACGAGGCCAGGCTTCACGCAGAACTGCCCGACGCCCAGCGTCATCGAGCCCGCCAGCCCGGTGCCGATGGCCTCGCCGCGCTCGGCGGCGGCCGCCTCGGTGACGAGCACCGGGTTCAGCGAGCCCAGTTCGCCGTGGAAGGGGATCGGGACGGGGCGGGCGGCCGCCGCGTCGAACAGGGCGCGTCCGCCGCGCACCGAGCCGGTGAAGCCGGCCGCGGCGACCAGCGGGTGCCGGACGAGTTCGAGTCCGGCCTCGAAGCCGTGCACCAGGCCGACGACGCCGGCCGGGACGCCGTGCTCGGCCGCGGCGTTGCGCAGCACGTGGGCGACCAGCTCGGAGAGCGCCGGGTGGTCGGGGTGGGCCTTGACGACGACCGGGCAGCCCGCGGCGAGGGCGCTCGCGGTGTCGCCGCCGGCGACGGAGAAGGCGAAGGGGAAGTTGGACGCCGAGTAGACGGCGACGACGCCGAGCGGCACCTTGTAGCGGCGCAGGTCGGGGATGGGCGGGGTCGCCGTGTCGTCGGGGTGGTTGATGACGACGTCGAGGAAGGCGCCCTCGTCGACGATGTCCGCGAAGGCCCTCAGCTGGTAGCAGGTGCGGGCGAGTTCGCCGGTGAGCCGGACCGGGCCGAGCGCGGTCTCGGCGTCGGCGGCCTCGACGAGCCGGTCCCCGGCGGCCTGGAGCCGGTCGGCGGCGGTGCGCAGGAAGGCGGCGCGGACGGCGCGGTCGGCGAGGGAGGCGCGGGCGTCGTGCGCGGCGCGGACCGCGGCGTCCACCTCCTGGGCTGTGGCCTCCACCGCAACCTGTTCACGCTGCTTCCCGGTTCGGGGGTCGACACTCCAGACTGGTGCTGCTGCCACCGCGGGTCCCTCCACCTGTATTGCCTTGCCGCACGTCGGAATCTGCAGGATCATCCTCAGGGCTCGTTCGATATACTGAACGCTGTCTCTGGTGATGAACATTCTGCGGAGACCATATCCGCAGATCCTCGTCGAACAAAGGGGTCAAGGGCGATGGCGGCTGGCGAGACGGGCGGCGGGGCGCAGGTCAAGTCCGCGGTACGGACGGTCGAACTGCTGGAGTATTTCGCCGGGCGCCCCGGGATGCACTCCCTCGCGGCGGTCCAGGAGGCCGTCGGCTACCCCAAGTCGAGCCTCTACATGTTGCTGCGCACCCTGGTCGAGCTGGGCTGGGTGGAGACCGACGCGACGGGCACCCGGTACGGCATCGGCGTCCGGGCTCTGCTGGTCGGCACCTCCTACATCGACGGCGACGAGGTGGTCGCGGCGGCCCGCCCCACGCTGGACCGGCTCTCCGACGACACCACCGAGACGATCCACCTGGCCCGCCTCGACGGCACCAACGTGGTCTACCTGGCCACCCGCCAGTCCCAGCACTACCTGCGGCCCTTCACCCGGGTCGGCCGCCGGCTGCCCGCGCACTCGACCTCCCTCGGCAAGGCGCTGCTGAGCACGTACTCCGACGAGCAGGTCCGCAAGATGCTCCCGGAGACGCTGCCCGCGCTGACGGAGCACACCATCACCGACCGGGAGAAGCTCATCGAGGAGCTGCACCAGGTCCGCGAGCAGGGCTTCGCCGTCGACCGCGAGGAGAACACGCTGGGGCTGCGCTGCTTCGGCGTCGCCATCCCCTACCGGACCCCGGCCAGGGACGCGATCAGCTGCTCGGTCCCGGTGGCGCGGCTGACGCCCGCGCACGAGCAGATGGTGAAGGACGCGCTGTTCGACGCTCGCGACCGGCTGACCCTGGCCACCCGTAGGCTCTGACGTCATGGACGTCGAACTGCGCCCGGTCCACGCCAGCGACCTGCCGGTCTTCTACCGCCAGCTGAACGACCCGGAGGCCCTGCGCATGGCGGCCTTCACCCCCGCGGACCCCTCCGACCGGGCCGCCTTCGACGCCCACTGGCAGCGGGTGCTGACCTCCTCCGACGTGCCGCGCACGATCCTCGCCGACGGGGACGTCGTGGGGAGCGCCACCGTGTACGGGGAGCCCGGTGAGCGGGAGGTCATGTACTGGGTGGACCGCGCGTACTGGGGCCGGGGCATCGCCACGGCGGCCCTGCGCCGGCTGCTGGAGGAGGTGCCCGAGCGCCCGCTGTACGCGCGCACGGCCGCCGACAACGAGGGCTCGCTGCGGGTGCTGCTCAAGTGCGGGTTCCGGGTGACGGCGAAGGCCCGCTGCTTCGCCCACGCGCGGGGCGCGGAGATCGACGAGCTCGTCCTGCACGTGGAGGACTGACGGCCCGGCCGGCCCGGCGCACTCCATGAACGTCCGATGAGAAATCGGGACGCATGGAACGATCGCCCCCGATCCGTTCGTCTCTGTGGGTGGGATGAACAAGACGATCAGGCGGGCCTCCGTCTTCACGCTGCTCCTGGTGCTCGCCCTGCTGGTCAGGGCGACCTGGGTGCAGTTCTACGACGGACGGGCCCTCGCGGACGACAAGGACAACCGGCGGAACACGATCGCGCTGTACAGCGCGCCGCTCGGCGACATCATCGTGGGCGGTGAGCCGGTCACCGGCTCGGCCCGGACGACGGGCGGCGACCTGGCGTACAAGCGGACGTACCGGGACGGCTCGCTGTACTCGGCCGTGACCGGCTACAGCTCGCAGGCGTTCGGGGCCACCCAGCTGGAGGGCGTCTACCGGGACCTGCTCGACGGCACCGACCACCGCCTCAAGGGCGTACTGGACACGGTGACCAACAAGCGCTCCGACCCGGGCAACGTCGTCACCACGATCGACCCCGCCGTGCAGAAGGCCGCCTACGAGGCGCTCGGCGACAAGAAGGGCGCCGCCGTCGCGATCGACCCGTCCTCGGGCCGCATCCTGGCGGTCGCCTCCACCCCGTCGTACGACCCGTCGAAGATCACCACCGGTGACGCGGACGCCTGGAAGCAGCTGACCGGCGACCCCGACAAGCCGATGACGAACCGGGCGCTGCGCCAGCCGCTGCCGCCCGGCTCGACGTTCAAGCTGGTCGTCGCGGCCGCCGCGCTGGAGGACGGCCTGTACGGGTCGGTGGACGAGCCGACGGACAGCCCTGACCCGTATCCGCTGGCGCAGTCGAACAGCAAGCTGACCAACGAGAACCCGTCGGCGCCCTGCGAGGACGCCTCCCTCCGCGTCGCCCTGCGGTACTCGTGCAACAACGTCTTCGCGAGCGTCGCCGTCGACCTGGGCCAGGACAAGGTCCGCGCGATGGCCGAGAAGTTCGGCTTCAACGACCCGAAGCAGGACGTGCCGGTGCGGGCGTACGAGAGCGTGTACCCGGCGGACATGGACGAGGCGCAGACCGCGCTGTCCGGCATCGGGCAGTTCGACGTCACCGCGACACCGCTGCAGATGGCGATGGTGTCGGCGGCCATCGCCAACGGCGGCAAGCTGGTCTCGCCGCACATGGTCGCGCAGATCACCGACGGCGGCGGCGACGTCCTGGAGGACTACGACGACACCGCGGACAGCGAGGAGATCGTCAGCTCCCGCACCGCCGAACAGCTCCAGTCGGCGATGCGCACGGTCGTCGAGGAGGGCACCGGCACCAACGCGCGCATCCCGGGCGCGACCGTCGGCGGCAAGACGGGCACCGCCCAGCACGGCGAGCGGAACAGCAAGACGCCGTACGCCTGGTTCACGTCGTACGCGAAGGCCGACGGCAAGGAGGTCGCCGTCGCGGTGCTGGTGGAGCAGTCGGACGCCGCCCGCTCCGAGGTCAGCGGCAACGGCCTGGCCGCCCCCGTGGCCCGGAAGGTGATGGAGGCGGCCCTGCGCTAGAAGATCGCCACTGGCCTCACCTGACGCCGAGGATCTGCTCGATCGGGTCGATGGCGAAGTACACCAGGAACAGCGCCGAGGTGCCCCACAGCAGCCAGTGGATCTCCTTGGCCCGGCCGAGCACGATCTTGATCAGGACGTAGGCGACGAAGCCCGCGCCGATGCCGTTGGTGATCGAGTACGTGAAGGGCATGACGGCGATCGTCAGGAACGCCGGGATCGCGATCTCGTACCTGTCCCACTCCATGTTCTTGACCTGCGTCATCATCAGGAAGCCGACGGCGACCAGGGCGGGGGCGGCGGCCTGGAGCGGGACGATGGTCAGCAGCGGGGTGAACAGCAGCGCGAGCGCGAACAGGCCGCCGGTGACCAGGTTGGCGAAGCCCGTGCGGGCGCCCTCACCGACGCCGGCCGCCGACTCGATGTAGGAGGTGGCGGAGGAGGCCGAGGCCGCGCCGCCCGCGGCCGCCGCGGCACCGTCGATGAGCAGCACCCGCCCGAGGTTCGGCACCCTGCCCTCCTCGTCGAGGAGACCGGCCTCCGCGCTGACGCCGACGACCGTGCCCATGGTGTCGAAGAAGTCCGACAGGATCAGCGTGAAGATCAGCAGGACCACGGTGATGGCGGTGGTCTCCCCGAAGGCGCCGAACAGGCTGAAGTGCCCGAGGAGGCCGAAGTCGGGGGTGTCCACGACCTTGTCGGGCCACGCGGGCGTGGTCAGGCCCCAGCTCTTGATGTCGGCCAGCGAGTCGATGATCATCGCGACGACCGTCATGGTGACGATGCTGATCAGGATGGCGCCCTTCACCTTGCGGGCGAGCAGGGCGATCGTCAGCAGGACGCCGAGGCAGAACACCAGGATCGGCCAGCCGCCGAGGGTGCCGGTGCCGCCGAGCTGGACGGGCACGGTGGTGTTCGCGGCGTCCGGGATACGGCTGACGAAGCCGGCGTCGACGAAGCCGATGAACGCGATGAACAGGCCGATGCCGACGCTGATCGCCTGCTTCAGCGGCTGCGGGATGGCGTGCATGACGGCCTCGCGCAGCCCGGTGACGACGAGGGCGCAGATCAGCAGGCCCTCCAGGACGATCAGCCCCATCGCGTCGTCCCACGACATGAGGGGCGCGATCTGGAAGGCGACGACGGCGTTGAGGCCGAGACCGGCGGCGAGCGCGAGGGGCAGGTTGCCGGCGACGCCCATGATGATGGTCATGACCGCGGCGACCAGCGCGGTGGCGGTGGTGAGCTGGACGGGGTCGAGCTGGTGGCCGAACTTGTCCTTGGCGCTGCCCAGGATGATGGGGTTCAGGACAAGGATGTAGGCCATCGTGAAGAAGGTGGCGAAGCCGCCGCGTATCTCCCGGGGCAGTGTGGAGCCCCGCTCGGATATCCGGAAGAACCGGTCGAGGCCGCTCCCGCCCGGTTCGGGTGCTCTCGCCCGGTCGTCCACCTTCTGCGCTTCTGCCATGGCGTCACTCCTCGTCGCCCGAAGGATCACTGTGCGGATGCTGGCTGGATTGTTCCCCTGCCGCGGGGGTTTCAGGTTTTCGCCGTGTTACGGAAGGGCATCGGCGGAAGACCTCACCGCGCGTCCGCGGCCGTCGAGGCAACCGAACGCCGGTTCCCTTCATCTGACTTCACGGAGCGAGCACCGCACGCCCCGGGACCTGCCGGCCTGAGCCCCCCTCGGCCGGCAGCGCCGAACGCCCCGCCGGTGACGACCGGCGGGGCGTTCGCTCGTTCCAGGGTCCAGGGCCAGGTCCTCTACCGGGCCGGGTTCCAGCCGGGGTTCCGTCCGCTCAGGCCCACCGCGCGGTCCAGCAGGGGCGCTTGGGCCGGGACCGGGACGACGGGACCGAAGATGCCGTTCCCGCCCGGGCCGTTCTCGTCGGCGGCGGCCCACAGGAACTCGTAGGAGGCCCGCACGGCCGCGGGGTCGGGGTCGTACGGCTGCCCGGTGGCGCGGGCCAGGTCCCAGCCGTGGATGACGAGTTCGTCCGCGGCGACCGCGCCGGCGACGGCGCCGGGCATGTCGATGCCTCCCGCGCGGGTCGTCCCCGTCCAGGGGCCGGGGGCCCGCCACACCTCGGCGAGCTCGTCGAGGACCTGGGGCAGTTCCTCGCGCCAGCCGGGTCCGATGTCCGGTACGGCGGCGTCCGGGCTGGTGTCGGTCGTGGCGCCCAGGTCCTTGCGGCCGGCGTCACGGAAGGCGACGGACAGGCCGAGCAGGTGGCCCAGCAGATGACGGACGGCGAGGTCCGGGCAGGGCGTCGGCGCCGCGAGCTGGTCGTCCCGGACGGCCAGGGCGAGACGGGCGACGGCACGCGTCTGCGGTCCGAGGTCGAGAGTGGTGTCCGTCATGAGCCCGCTCCTCACAGTGCGATCGTGTGAAGGGTGGACCGGCGGCGGGGGCGGAACTCATCGGTGCCCGCCCGGCGGGGTCAGCGCGCGGTGAGGGCGGCCGCCCGCGCCGGGTCGCCCTTGCCCCGCACCCCCTGCCAGAGCTCGCGCGGGGTCCTGCCGCCCGCGAAGCACCACAGGGCGATCACCGGGTCGCAGATCGCGCAGCCCAGCGAGGAGGTGTGGGCGAAGGGGATGATCGGGTTGCCCTTGAGGTGGTGGACGGCGTCCCACGCGGTGTGGAGCAGCCAGGCGACGCCCACGAAGGTCCAGGAGTCCAGTCCCCGGTACGCGACCCAGGTGGCCACCGCCGTGAACGCGAACTCCCAGCCGTCCAGCCCGCCGCCGCTCAGGTAGGCGGCGCCCGCGCCGGCCACCATGACGGCGTTGAAGCGGCGCCGGTGCGGCTCCCGGATGAGGGACATCACGAGGACGTAGACGAGACCGACGCCGATCGGCGCGACGTACTGCATGGTTGAGTGCCTTTTCCCGTGGGCCGGTGGGACGGGCCACCACGCTAGGACCGGGTCGCGGCCGGTCCCAGAGGGGTGATCGACAGCTTCCGACGGGTTCCCGCCAGGGTCACTTCGGCTCGGCGTCGAACCGGGCCGCCGACCAGCGGTGCCCGAGGACCGCGAGCCCCAGGCACCAGGCCAGGGCCAGCCAGCCCTGGTGGCCGATGCCGGTGCCGAGGAGCAGCCCCCGCAGGGTCTCGATGGCCGGGGTGAACGGCTGGTACTCGGCGACCGGCCGGAACCAGCCCGGCATCGCGTCGAGGGGCACGAACGCGCTGGACAGCAGGGGCAGCAGGATGAGCGGCAGCGCGTTGTTGCCCGCCGCCTCGGCGTTCGGGCTGACCAGGCCCATGCCGACCGCGATCCAGGTGAGCGCGGTGGCGAAGAGCACGAGCAGCCCCAACGCGGCGAGCCACTCCAGCGGGGTGGCGTCGGTGGAGCGGAAGCCGATGGCCACGCCCACCGCGCCGACGACGACCACGCTGGCCACGGACTGGATCACACTGCCGACGACATGCCCGACGATCACGGAGCCGCGGTGGATCGCCATGGTGCGGAAGCGGGCGATGATCCCCTCGGTCATGTCGTTGGAGACGGAGACCGCCGTGCCGACCGTGGTGCTGCCGATGGTCATGAGCAGGATGCCGGGGACGATGTACGCGATGTACGCGGAGCGGTCCGCGGCGCCGCCGCCGATGCCGGCGCTCATGGTGTCGCCGAAGACGTAGACGAAGAGCAGCAACAGCATGACCGGCGTGAGCAGCAGGTTCAGTGTGAGGGACGGGTAGCGCCGGGCGTGCAGCAGGTTGCGGCGCAGCATGGTCGAGGAGTCGCGTACGGCGAGGGACAGGGTGCTCATCGGGCGGTCTCCTTGGCCGGGGCGGGGATGACGGCGTCGCCGGTCAGGGCGAAGAAGACGTCGTCGAGGTCGGGGGTGTGCACGGTCAGCTCGTCGGCCTCGATGCCGAGGGAGTCGAGCCGGCCGAGGAGCGCGAGCAGTTCGCGCTGGCTGCCGCCGTTCGGGATCCGCAGCGCGAGGGCGTCGTCGTCCCGGTGGACCTCGCCCAGCGCGGTGGAGGCGCCCCGGTAGGCGGCCGGGTCGGTGAAGCGGAGCCTGACGTGGCCGCCGGGGACCAGCCGCTTCAGCTCCTCGGCGGTCCCCTCGGCGGCGATCGTGCCGTCGTTCAGCACGGCGATGCGGTCGGCGAGTTCGTCGGCCTCCTCCAGGTACTGGGTGGTGAGGAAGACGGTGACGCCGCCGGCGACGAGCTCACGGATGATCTGCCACATGGAGTGCCGGGAGCGCGGGTCGAGGCCGGTGGTCGGCTCGTCGAGGAAGATGATGCTCGGGTCGCCGACCAGCGTCATGGCGATGTCCAGGCGCCGTTTCATGCCGCCGGAGTAGGTGGACGCGGGCTTCCGGGCGGCCTCGGTGAGGTCGAAGCGCTCCAGCAGTGCGGCGGCGGCCCGCCGGCCCTCCCGCCTGGGGAGGTGGTGCAGGTCGGCCATGAGGAGCATGTTCTCCTCGCCGGTGATCAGGCCGTCGACGGCGGAGAACTGGCCGGTGACGCCGATGGCGGCGCGTACGGCCTGGGGGTCGGCGGCGAGGTCGTGCCCGCCGACCCGGATCGGGCCGCTGCCGGGGCCGGGCTGGATGAGGGTGGAAAGGATCTTGACGACGGTGGTCTTCCCTGCGCCGTTGGGTCCCAGCAGGGAGAAGATCGTTCCCTGGGGGACGGTCAGGTCGATGCCGTCGAGGACGGTCGTGTCGCCGTACGACTTGCGCAGGTCGTGCGCGGTGATGGCCGCGTCGGTCATGGGCGGGTTCCCCCTGTGTGGTCCGGGTGCGGGTGTCACAGGCTGCGGGCGGTGATGTCGCCGTAGCCGGTGGTGGCGTGGATCTGCAGGGCGGCGCCGGCGCCCTCGGTGTTCCGCAGGCTGTTGTGGATGCGCCCGTAGGCGGTGCCGGCGTCGAGCGCGGCGGAGACGTCGCGGGCTGCGCCGACGGTGACGGCCCCGTGCCCGGTGCGCAGGGTGACCTGGCCGCCGACGGCCTCGGTGACGTCGATGTCGCCCTTCTGCGTGCTGATGTCGGCGGCGCCGCGCAGCCGGCCGACGGTGATGTCGCCGGCCTTGAGGCTGAGACGGGCGCTGTCGGCCTCGTCGACCTCGACGGTGGCCTGGGCGCCCTCGAAGGAGAGGTCGCCGAGGCGCCCGACGCCGCGGAGTTCGGCGAGGGCCGCCCTGGCGTCGACGCGGGAACCGGCGGGGAGCCGGACGGTCACCTCGACGGCGCCGGGGTCGCGCAGGGCGCGGGCACCGGTCAGCGGGGCGGCGGTGACGTCGAGGACGCCGTCGGCGCAGCGGACGTCGATCCGCTCGGCGGCCTGGACGTCCCGGCCGCGGGCCGCGTCGGCGGGCCGGACCTCGACGGTGACGTCGTCGCGGTCCCCGGCGATGAGCTGGAGCCGTCCGGCCGGGACGTCGAGGACGAGGGCGATCGGGGCGGGGGCTGCGAAGGTGTGCACGGTGTTCTCCTCGAAGTGCGGCACGGTGTTTTCCAACACCAGAAACGCTACGTTGCATTCACTAGCTGGGCAACACGCTTGTTGCACTGAAACGCAGTAATCACAGCTCAGCACGCCAATTTCGTTGCAACGACCCTGACTGCAATGCAACGCGACACGTGACTCCCGTTGCAATGAGTGGACCTCGAAAGCTACGCTGACGTCCTGCACGCACGAAGGAGGAGGACGCGATGCCGGGAGGCAGGCTCACCCAGCAGGAACGTCAGCGGATCGCCCTGGGGCTGGCGGACGGGCTGGCGTACGCGGAGATCGCGCGGAGTCTCGACCGGCCGACGTCGACGATCACCCGTGAGGTCATGCGCAACGGCGGCCCCACCGGGTACCGCGCGGACCTCGCCCAGCGGGCGGCGGAGCGCCGGGCGCACCGGCGCCGGTCGGCCTCGTCGCCGGGCCCGGCGTCCGGACCGCTGCCGTACGGGCGGGACGCGGAAGCGGTCGCCGACTACGAGGAGCGGTTCACGACCGTGATGATGGGAGCGGGCCTGGCCAAGTCGATGTCCCGGGTGATGGTCTGCCTCCTCACCAGCGACAGCGGCAGCATGACAGCGGCCGAGCTGGCCGAACGTCTGGGGATCAGCCCGGCGACCGTCTCGAAGTCCATCGCGTTCCTGGAGAGCCAGTCCCTGGTGCGCCGGGAACGCGACGACCGCCGGCGCGAGCGGTACGTCATCGACGACGACCTCTGGTACCAGTCGATGGTCGCCAGCGCACGGTCGCTGCTGGAGCAGGTGGAGTTGGCCCGTGAGGGCGTGGACGTGCTCGGTCCGGGCACCCCGGCGGCCGTCCGGCTGGAGAACGTCAGCCGCTTCCTCCGGTTCGTGGCCGAGAGCCTCAGCCGCGCCGCCGAGCAGGCCCGTGAGGTCCTCCACACGAGACCGGACACGGCCGAGGGGGAGGACGAGAGCTGAGAGCGTTTACCTGTAGGACAGCTCAGCTCAGTGGACCAGAAGCGCGGTCAGCCGGCACTGACCGGGCACGCTCTCTATGTGGACCGGCATGCGTGCACGGTACCGCCGGGCACTGACAACTGACCTCTGCACGCTGGGCTCGACTGGATTGAAGTACGGTCCCGGCGGGCGCCGAACGCGATCGGTCTCGCGGCAGGGGCCGTGCTGGTCGACGTGGTGGACGTGACCGTGCTGCTCGCCGCCCTGGGGGTGGTGTGGGCGGCGAGCGCGGTACTCCTGCGTCAGAGCGCGGCGAGCCCTTCCCGCACGGCCGACAGGTCGTCGTCCGACGCCAACCCGGCGTGATACAGCCGCAGTTCGGTGGCGCCCCGGTCCCGTGCGCGGGCCGCGTCGGCGGCGAGCGTGCCGGGGCTGCCGCCCATCCCGGAGACCACCGGGAGGTTGGCGGCGAGCACCGCGCCCGCGCGGCCCTGTTCGGCGAACGGGGTGAGCAGTCGGGGGCCGCCCGCGCAGGGCACCACCACACCGTCCGCGACGGAGAGGATGTGCGCGGGGTCCACACCGACGTTGGCGCCGCAGTGGTGGGTGACCGGGTCGGCGTGCAGCAGCACCTGGAACCCTTCGGGGGCGGCCCGGCGGACCGCCGCGACCGCGGCCTCCTGGAGGGTGCGGGCGGTCGTGTCGCGCCACGCGCGCGTGGCCGTCGCGTACTCCTCGCCGAGCAGCTTCTCGACGCCGGCCCAGCCCTCGTCGGCGGCCGTGCCGCGCCACAGCGGTTCGAGCGCGGCGCGGACGGCGGCGGCCAGTACGTCCGCGTCGACGCCCCGCGCCTCGTACCCCCGCGCGCAGTCCGGGCAGAAGCACAGGGACATCAGGTACTGCCCGGCGTCCCCGAGCGCGACCCCGGCGGTCTTGTCGTGGGCGTGCAGATGCTGGAGGCCGTACCAGCCGAGCGACTCCAGTTCGGTGCCGCGCGCGCCGGGGCGTACGGCGGCCTCGGCGGCGAGGTCGACGAGGTACGCGCGCGTGGCGGGCTGGGCGACGCACGGCGCCCACGGGTAGCGGTCGCCGTAGGCGTTGACGACGGAGGTGGCCGGATGCTCGGTGCCCAGCCGGGAGTTGTGCGCGAGCACCACCCAGGTGTGCACCTCCAGACCGGCGTCCGTGAGCGCGGCGGCGGCCTCACCGAAGGCGTCGCCGGGCGCCCAGTCGCCCGCCGGGTAGGGGCGCAGGTCCCGGCCCTGCCAGTGGGCGCCGGGCGGGTAGAGCACGGCCGCGTGGTCCGCCGTGACGACGCGGTGGCGGGGGTGGCGGGGGGTGAGGGCGCGGGTGGAGTGGTAGGCCGAGGCGAGGGTCGCCTGCCGCACCCCGAGCCCGGCGATCCGGCCGGCCGCCTCCGGATCCCCGACGACGTCCCAGGGGTAGACGAACGCCGACGCC
This sequence comes from Streptomyces sp. SS1-1, assembly GCF_008973465.1. NCBI lineage: Bacteria > Bacillati > Actinomycetota > Actinomycetes > Kitasatosporales > Streptomycetaceae > Streptomyces > Streptomyces sp. SS1-1. The sequence goes on from NZ_WBXN01000004.1 coordinate 1,626,905, forward strand.
TTCACCGGGCGTCCTCCGGGTCCGCGTCCAGCAGGGTGTGGCCGCGCTCGATCAGCTGCGCGAGCTGTTTGACGTGGTCCTCGGCCGGCTCGTGCAGCGGGGGCCGCACCTCGCCCACGTCCAGGCCGCGCAGCCGTACGCCGGCCTTGACGAGGGCGACGGCGTACCCCGCGCCCTGGGCGCGCAGTTCGACGAACGGGCGGTAGAAGCCGTCGAGGAGCCGGCCCACCGTGTCGTCGTCGCCGTCGTGCAGGGCCTGGTAGAAGGCGAGGGCGATCTCGGGGGCGAAGCAGAACACGGCGGAGGAGTACAGGGTGACGCCGAGGGCGCGGTAGGCGAGCTGGGTCTGCTCGGCGGTCGGCAGGCCGTTGAAGTAGAGGAAGTCGCCGGGCGCCTCGGAGCGGACGGCGCTGACGATCCGCTGCATGAGGTCGAGGTCGCCGAGGCCGTCCTTGAGGCCGATGATCCCGTCCGTGCGGGCGAGTTCGACGACGGTGTCCGGGGTGAACACGGCGTTGTCGCGCTGGTACACGATGACGGGGAGCGGGGTCGCGGCGGCGAGCGTGCGGTAGTGCCGCAGCAGCCCCTCCTGTCCGGCGACGACGAGGTACGGCGGCATCGCGAGCAGCCCGTCGGCGCCCGCCTCCTCGGCGAGGGCCGCGTGGCGCACGGCGAGGGCGGTGCCGTAGCCGGTCCCGGCGACGACCGGCACGCGCCCCTCGGCGGCCTCGACGGCGGCCCGCACGCACGCCTGGAACTCCTCGGGGGTGAGGGCGTGGAACTCCCCGGTCCCGCAGCAGGCGAAGACGGCCGCCGCCCCGGCGTCGACACCGGCCCGGACATGGGTGCGGTAGGTGTCGAGGTCGACCGGGCCGTCGGGTCCGTAGGCGGTGACGGGGAAGAACAGCGGCCCGCCGGGAAGGCTCAGGCGTGCGGCGAGAGGGGCTGGCGTCACGGGCTCTCCCTAGAACAGGCGCTCACGTTTCTGATCCACGTCCATATTCTTGAACGACGTCAGCCTAAGGAGCGCCATCGAGGCCGGTCAAGCGCACATCCGGGCCGACCGGCGGCGAATCCGCCCTCTTCACGGGAGACTTGACGCGGTCGCCGACGGCTCCTTAGCGTGTCCACGCATGTGAATATGGTCCAAGCATGCGGCCTTCACCGCCGCACGTGACCCCCTTTCCACGCAGCGCCGAGCCCAGGAGCCCGAGGATGCCCGCACCCCGCACCGTTCTGCTCACCGGCGCCGCCGGCGGCCTCGGCACCCTGATGCGCGGGCTGCTCCCCGCGTACGGCTACGACCTGCGGCTGCTCGACATGCGCCCCATCGAGGACGAGCCGGACGCGATCGTCGCCGACCTCGCCGACCGGGAGGCGCTGCGCGAGGCCGTACGGGGCGTCGACGCGATCATCCACCTCGCCGGGATCTCCCTGGAGGCCCCGTTCGAGAAGATCCTGCGGGCGAACATCGAGGGCACCTACCACCTGTACGAGGCCGCCCGCGAGGAGGGCGTCGCACGGATCGTCTTCGCCTCCTCCAACCACGCCGTCGGCTTCACCCCCCGCCCGCAGGGCGACGACCCCCTGATCCCCGTCGACACCCCGCGCCGCCCGGACACCTTCTACGGCCTGTCCAAGTGCTTCGGCGAGGACCTGGCCCAGCTCTACTGGGACAAGTACGGCCTGGAGACGGTGTCCGTGCGCATCGGCTCCTGCTTCCCCGAGCCCACCAGCGTGCGCATGCTGTCGGTCTGGATGAGCCCCGCCGACGGGGCGCGGCTCTTCCACGCGGCCCTGACCGCGCCGGACGTCGGGCACACCGTCGTCCACGGCTCCTCCGCCAACACCCGCCTGTGGTGGGACCTCACCGGCGCCCGCGCCCTCGGCTACGAGCCGCGGGACGACTCCGAGCCGTACGCGGAGAAGCTGATCGCCGAGCAGGGCGAGCTCGACCCGGGGAACATCGCGCACGCCTACCTGGGCGGCCACTTCGTGAGCGACCCGCCGATCTGGCCGTACTGACCGGAAAGCGTGGCCGGAAAACGGCGGGCGGGCACCGAACGGGCCCGCCCGCCGCCGCGTTCGGGCACCGGCCGCGCCCGATCCCACGCCGCCTCCCGCGTCCGCGCAGGTCCGAGACGGGCACACCACACCGTGAACGGGCACATACGGGCAGCATCGGGCGCGCAACAGAGCTGGTCAGGCCCGTACACCCGCTGTAGAACTTTCCCCCAGGGACGCCACCGGGCCCGAACGGGCACCGGCCGGACTCCTCCGGAGGCGAACGATCGGGACAGTCAGCGGCGAAGGGCAAGGGTCGGCATGAGCACGAGAACGGCCGAGGACCGCCAGCGCGAGATCGTGCTGGCCGCACGGCGCGACGGCTCCGTGGACGTCACCGCGCTCGCCGCCGAGCTGGGCGTGGCCAAGGAGACCGTACGCCGGGACCTGCGGATCCTGGAGGACCACGGGCTGCTCCGTCGCACCCATGGCGGCGCCTACCCCGTGGAGAGCGCCGGCTTCGAGACGACGCTCGCCTTCCGCGCCACCAGCCATGTCCCCGAGAAGCGCCGGATCGCGGTCGCCGCGGCCGAGCTGCTCGGGGACGCCGAGACGGTCTTCGTCGACGAGGGCTTCACTCCGCAGCTCATCGCCGAGGCCCTGCCCGCCGACCGGCCGCTCACCGTGGTCACCGCGTCCCTGCCGGTCGCCGGGTCCCTCGCCGGGGCCGAGCACGTCTCCGTGCTCCTGCTCGGCGGGCGGGTCCGGTCCGGCACCCTCGCCACGGTCGACCACTGGACCACCAAGATGCTGGCCGGCTTCGTCATCGACCTGGCGTACATCGGCGCCAACGGCATCTCCCGCGAACACGGCCTCACCACGCCCGACCCGGCGGTCAGCGAGGTCAAGGCACAGGCCATCCGCGCCGCGCGCCGCACGGTCTTCGCGGGCGTGCACACCAAGTTCGGGGCGGTCAGCTTCTGCCGGTTCGCGGACATCGGCGCACTGGAGACGATCGTCACGAGCACCCTGCTCCCGTCCACCGAGGCCCACCGCTACGCGCTCATGGGGCCGCAGGTCATCCGCGTCTGACGCACGACTCCCCACTCCCCACGGGGCGCCGCCGCACCTGCGGCCGCCCCATATCACCCCTATCTCCCCATACGTCCTCACGTCCAGGAGCGATCCATGCGAACCCAGAGCCGACGACGGCCACCGCGAGCCACGCTCGCCGCGGCCGCCGCAGGGACGCTGCTCGCCCCGCTGCTCTCCGGCTGCTGGACCGGAGCGGGCGGGGCCGGCTCCGGGGGCGACGCCATCAACGTCCTGATGGTCAACAACCCCCAGATGACCGAGCTGCAGAAGCTCGCGCCGCGCTTCACCCGGGAGACCGGCATCAAGGTCAACTTCACCGTGCTCCCCGAGAACGACGTCCGCGACAAGATCAGCCAGGACTTCGCCAACCAGGCCGGTCAGTACGACGTCGCCACGCTCTCCAACTACGAGATACCCATCTACGCCCGCAACGGCTGGCTGAAGGAGATGGACTCCTACGTCGCCGGCGACCCCGGCTACGACGAGCAGGACGTCCTCAAGCCGATGCGCGAGTCCCTCACCGGCGACGACGGCAAACTCTACGGCCAGCCCTTCTACGGCGAGTCGTCCTTCCTGATGTACCGCAAGGACGTCTTCGAGAAGGCCGGCCTGACGATGCCGAAGCATCCCACCTGGCGGCAGGTGGCCGAGTTCGCGGAGAAGACGGACGGCGCCGAGCCGGGCATGAAGGGCATCTGCCTGCGCGGACTGCCGGGCTGGGGTGAGGTCATGGCCCCGCTGACGACCGTCGTCAACACCTTCGGCGGCACCTGGTTCGACAAGGACTGGAAGGCGCGGCTGGACTCCCCCGAGTGGAAGAAGGCGACGAAGTTCTATGTCGACCTGGTGCGTGAGCACGGCGAGTCCGGCGCCGCCCAGTCCGGCTTCGCCGAGTGCCTGAACAACATGACCCAGGGCAAGGTCGCCATGTGGTACGACGCCACCTCGGCGGCCGGTTCCCTGGAGGCGGCCAAGTCCCCGGTCAAGGGGAAGGTCGGCTACGCCCCGGCGCCCGTCGAGAAGACCGAGTCCGCCGGCTGGCTCTACACCTGGGCGTGGGGCATCCAGGACGCCTCCCGCAACCCCGACAAGGCCTGGAAGTTCGTCTCCTGGGCGTCGGGCAAGCGCTACGAGCAGCTCGTCGGCGACGAGTTCGGCTGGTCCAACATCCCGGCCGGCAAGCGCGCCTCCACCTACGCCAACCCGGACTACCGCGCGGAGGCGGCCGCCTTCCAGGAGATGACGAAGGAGTCCATCGAGGGCGCCCGGCCGAAGAACCCGGGGGTGCAGCCGCGGCCCGCGCCCGGCATCCAGTTCGTCGGCATCCCCGAGTTCACCGACCTCGGCACCAAGGTCTCCCAGGAGATCAGCGCGGCCATCGCCGGACGCCAGTCCGTCGAGTCGGCCCTGAGGAAGTCCCAGCAGCTCGCCGAGAAGATCTCCGAGGAGTACGAGGGGCGATGACAGCGACCACCACGGCCCCCGTGGCCACGCCATCCGTACGCACCACCCGTCCGCCCTCCGCGCGGCTGCGCAACTGGGCGACCAGGGCCCCGCTGCTGCCCGCGCTGATCTTCATGATCGTGGTGACCCAGCTGCCGTTCGTGGCGACGCTGGTCATCTCGTTCTTCGACTGGAACTCCCTCTACCCGGACGCCCGGCACTTCGCCGGACTGGAGAACTACCAGGAGGTCCTCACCGACGCCGACCTGCGCCACTCGGTGTGGACGACCGTGCTGCTGACGGTCGCGGTCGTGCTGGCCAGCCTCGTCCTCGGCCTCGCGCTCGCCCTGCTGCTCGACCGCCGCTTCAAGGGCCGCGGAGTGGTCCGCACCCTGCTGATCGCCCCGTTCCTGGTCGTGCCCGTCGCCGCCGCGCTGCTCTGGAAGCATGTGCTCTACAACCCTGAATACGGTCTGTTCAATGGGCTCTTGCACTATGTGGGCGGCCCACAGCCGGACTGGATCTCCAACACCCCGCTGCTCGCGGTGGAGGCATCCCTGGTCTGGCAGTGGACACCGTTCATGATGCTGATCCTGCTGGCCGGCCTGCAGAGCCGCGACCACGAGCAGATCGAGGCGGCCCGCGTCGACGGCGCGAGCGACTGGCAGATCTTCCGCCACCTGACGCTGCCGCATCTGCGCCGCTACCTCGAACTCGGCGCCCTGCTCGGCTCAATCTACATCGTGCAGAACTTCGACGCGGTCTTCACGATCACGTCCGGCGGCCTGGGCACCGCCAACCTGCCCTACACCGTCTACCAGAGCTTCTACCAGGCGCACGAGAACGGCCTCGCCTCGGCCGCCGGCGTCCTGGTGGTCATCGGCTCGATCATCATCGCCACCTTCGCGCTGCGCGTGGTGTCGTCCCTGTTCCGCGAGGAGGTGTCGCGCGCATGAGCGCCGTGGCCGTACGACGTCCCAGCCGCCGCAAGGGAACGGGCCTCGGCCTGGTGGCCTGGCTGCTCGGGATCGTGTTCTTCCTGCCCATCGCCTGGATGGCGCTGACGTCCTTCCACTCCGAGCAGGACGCGGCGACCAACCCGCCGTCCTTCGCCGCGTCGCTGACGCTGGACGGCTACCGGGAGTTCTTCGGCGCGGGCGGCGGTGCGAGCCCCTGGCCGGCACTGATCAACTCGGCGGTGGCGTCACTCGTCTCCACCCTGTTCGTCCTGGTCCTGGCCCTCCCGGCGGCCTACGCCCTGTCGATCCGCCGGGTGAGGAAGTGGACGGACGTCCTGTTCTTCTTCCTGTCGACGAAGATGCTGCCGGCCGTGGCGGGCCTGCTGCCGCTGTACCTGTTCGCGAAGAACACCGGCATGCTCGACAACATCTGGCTGCTGGTCGTCCTCTACACCTCCATGAACCTGCCGATCGCGGTGTGGATGATGCAGTCCTTCCTCGCCGAGATCCCCGTCGCCGTGATCGAGGCGGCCCGGGTGGACGGGGCGCAGCTGCCGACGGTCCTCACCCGCGTGGTGGCCCCGATCGCCCTGCCGGGCATCGCCGCGACGGCTCTGATCTGCTTCATCTTCAGCTGGAACGAACTGCTCTTCGCCCGGGTGCTGACCGGCGTCGTCGCCGAGACCGCGCCCGTGTTCCTGACCGGCTTCATCACCAGCCAGGGCCTGTTCCTGGCCAAGGTGTGCGCCGCGTCGCTCGTCATCTCCCTGCCGGTGCTCGCCGCGGGGTTCGCCGCCCAGGACAAGCTGGTCCAGGGCCTGTCGTTGGGAGCCGTGAAATGAAGGCCGCCGTCATCGAGTCCGTGGGCAAGGCCGTCGTCGCCGAGGTCCCCGACCCGACGCCCGGCCCGCGCGAGGTCGTCGTCGAGGTCGCCGCGTGCGGCCTGTGCGGCACCGATCTGCACATCCTCCAGGGCGAGTTCGCGCCGAAGCTGCCGATCGTGCCGGGGCACGAGTTCGCGGGCGAGGTCGTCGGCGTCGGCACCGGGGTCACGGAGCTGTCCGTGGGCGACCGGGTGGCCGTCGACCCGTCCCTGTACTGCCACGAGTGCCGCTACTGCCGCACCGGGCACAACAACCTGTGCGAGCGGTGGGCGGCGATCGGCGTCACCACGGCGGGCGGCGCCGCACAGTACGCGGTCGCCCCGGTGGCGAACTGCGTGAAGCTCCCCGAACACGTCCGCACCCAGGACGCGGCCCTCATCGAGCCGCTGTCCTGCGCGGTACGCGGCTACGACGTCCTCCAGTCCCGCCTCGGCGCCCACGTCCTGATCTACGGCTCCGGCACGATGGGCCTGATGATGCTGGAGCTGGCCAAGCGGACCGGTGCGGCGAGCGTCGACATGGTGGACCTCAACCCGGCGCGCCTGGAGACCGCCCGCCGCCTCGGCGTCTCCGCGTCCGCGGCCACCCCCGACGAACTTGACCGGCCGCAGGGCTGGGACCTGGTGATCGACGCGACGGGCAACGCGGCGGCGATCCAGGACGGCCTCGGCCGCGTCGCCAAGGCGGGCACGTTCCTCCAGTTCGGGGTCGCCGACTACGCGACCCGGGTGGAGATCGACCCGTACCGGATCTACAACCAGGAGATCACCATCACGGGCTCCATGGCGGTCCTGCACAGCTACGAACGCGCGGCGGAACTCTTCGCCAACGGTGTCCTCGACCCGGACGTCTTCATCAGCGACCGCCTCCCGCTGGACCGGTACCCCCAGGCCCTGGACCAGTTCGCGTCGGGAGTGGGCCGCAAGATCGTGGTGGTGCCGTAGCAGCTCGTCGCACGCCGGACGCGCTGATTCCAGCCGTCCGGCGTGCGCGGACGAGGGCGAAAACCCTTAGGAGCCCGCGCCCCCGCTCCCGTACCATCCCGGCATGGCCAGACCGAGCGGCTTCGCGTACGACGCCCACCCCGACGGAACCGTCCACATCACCCACCACGGCCGCCGCGCCACCATCCTGCGGGGCGACCGCGCCGCCCGCTTCCTCGGCGAGGTCACCACCTCCGACCCACAACTCGTCATGGCCCGCTGGACCGGCAACTACCGCCACGGCAACGAGCGCACCGCGCGATCCCACCCCCGCAACCAGCACTGACCCCCGTACCGCCGCCGCTCGCCACCAGCCTGTCCGGCGTTTGAGGACGAGGCCCGTCCAGGACCGACGCGGGGGTCCGGGGGGGGCGGCAGCCCCCGGGGACGGGAAGGTCAGGGGCGGCGGGGGCGAGGAAAGCCGGCGGAGCCCACCGTTCGGCCCTGGGTAAGGGAACGGTAAAAGAGCCTCGCTCGTTGACCCGGCATGACAGCTATGACCCCCGGCTCGAACATCCCTCTCCCCACCGCGCGCGTGACGGTGGACGTCGCCGCCCCGGTGCGGCTCGACGTATCGGGCCTGCTGCTCACCGCCGACGGCAAGGTGCGCTCCGACGACGACTTCATCTTCTACAACCAGCCGGCCGGCCCCGGCGTGACCTACCGCTCCGGCGGCGGCACGGCCCCGGACTCGATCACGGTCGACACCTCGGCCGTACCTCCCGGCATCGAGAAGATCGTCGTCACGGCCAGCCCGGACGCGGCCGGCCAGACCTTCCGGGGCATCGAGCCCACGGCCACCCTCCGCGGCGCCGACGACCAGGCCGTCCTCGCCACCTTCACTCCCCCTCAGCTCGGCGACGAGACCGCGCTGGTGGTCATGGAGATCTACCTGCGCAACGGGCAGTGGAAGGCCCGCGCGGTCGGCCAGGGCTACGCGAACGGCCTGGCGGGCATCGCCACCGACTTCGGCGTCACCGTGGAGGAGCCGGCCCCGGCCGCCGCCCCCGCGACCCCCGTCACCCCGCCGCAGCCCGTGACCCCGCCCGCCCCGCCGGCCCCGCCCCTGACCGCCCCGGCCGCTCCCCCGGTCCCCCCGGCGCCGCCCGCCCCGCCCGCGCCCGGCACCGGGAAGATCAACCTCGACAAGGGCCGCGTCAGCCTCCAGAAGAACCAGACCGTCTCCCTGATGAAGGGCGGCCAGCCCCTCCTCAGCCAGGTCAAGATGGGCCTCGGCTGGGAGCCGGCGTACCGCGGCAAGGACATCGACCTCGACGCCTCCGTGATCGCCTACGGCCCCCAGCGCAACCACGTCGACAGCTGCTACTTCGGCAAGCTGCAGATCGTGAACGGCGCCATCCGTCACTCCGGTGACAACCTCACGGGCGAGGGCGCCGGGGACGACGAGACCATCACCGTCGACCTGGGGCGCATCCCCATGGACGTCACCGGTCTGGTCTTCACGGTCAACTCGTTCTCCGGCCAGAAGTTCACCGAGGTCGCCAAGGCGTACTGCCGGCTGATCGACGCCCTGACCGGAGAGGAGCTGGTCCGCTTCGACCTCACCGGCGCCGAGCCGCAGACCGGCGTGATGATGGCCAAGCTCATCCGTCAGTTCTCCGGCGAGTGGGAGATGACGGCCATGGGCGACTTCGTGAAGTCCCGCACGGTCCGCGGCATGGTCAAGCCCGCCGCGCAGGCGCTGTAGCGGGAGGCAGGCCGGTGGGGCGCTCCCCGCGTCCGGGAGCGCCCCACCCACAGCGGCCCCTCTGCTGCAGCGCGCTCAGAACAGCGCGCTGTACGCGTTCAGCGCCGGCTGCCCGCCCAGGTGGGCGTACAGGACCGTGGAGTCCGGGCCGATCTCCCCGCGCCGGACCAGGTCGATCATGCCCGCCATCGACTTCCCCTCGTAGACGGGGTCGGTGACCATGCCCTCGGTGCGCGCGGCCAGCCGCATCGCGTCCAGGGTGGTGTCGTCCGGTACCCCGTACGTGCCCGCGTGGTACCGCTCGTCCAACTCGACGTCCGCCTCGGTGAGTTCCCGTCCGACGCCGATGAGCCGCCCGGTGCGGTCCGCGATCCGGGCGATCTGCGCACGGGTCTCGGCGGGCTTCGCGGAGGCGTCGATGCCGATGACCCGGCGCGGCCGGCCACCCGCCTCCTCCAGCGCCGCGAACCCGGCGACCATCCCGGCCTGCGTGGACCCGGTCACCGAGCAGACGACGACCGTGTCGAAGAAGACGCCCGCCGCCCGCTCCTGCTCGGCGACCTCGTACGCCCACCCGGCGAAGCCCAGCCCGCCGAGCGGATGGTCGGAGGCGCCGGCCGGGATGGCGTAGGGCCTGCCGCCGGACTCCTCGACCTCCCGCAGGGCCTGCTCCCAGCTCTCCTTGAAGCCGATGCCGAACCCGGCGCGCACGAGGCGTACGTCGGCTCCGGCGAGCCGGCTGAGGAGGATGTTGCCGACCTTGTCGTAGACGGCGTCGGGCCAGTCGACCCAGCTCTCCTGCACCAGCACGCACGTGAGCCCGGCGCGGGCGGCGACGGCCGCGACCTGCCGGGTGTGGTTGGACTGCACGCCGCCGATCGAGACCAGCGTGTCGCAGCCCTGGGCGAGCGCGTCGGCGACCAGGTACTCCAGCTTGCGGGTCTTGTTGCCGCCGTAGGCGATCCCCGAGTTGCAGTCCTCGCGCTTGGCCCACAGCGAGGCGCCGCCGAGGTGGGCGGTCAGCCGCTCCAGCGGATGCACGGGGGACGGGCCGAAGAGGAGGGGGTAGCGCTCGTAGGAGGAGAGGGACGGGGACATGGGGCGCCTCCAGGGGAAGGGGGTCGGTCGTCCTCGGTGTCAGCCGGAGCCGCGACCGGCCGGGGTCTGCGGGTCTGCCGGGTCGGCCTGGTCCGCCAGGTCGGCGAGGGTGCGCCAGATCTCCGCGGTGACGCGGACGGCGGTGTCCACGTCACCCGCCGCACACGCCTCGATCAGCCGGTCGTGCAGCCCGGCCGAGCGGCAGGTGCCGCCCTCCCCGAACCGCCGTCGCTCCAGGCGCCGGATGAGCGGGGTGTAGCGGGCGACGGTCGCCGCGGCCGCGCGGTTGCCGCTCACCCGGACCAGGACGTCGTGCAGGGCGTCGTCGGCCCGCAGGGCGCGGTCCACCTCGCCGTCCGCGACGGCGGCGGCGAACCGGGCGTTGGCGGCGCGCATGGCGTCCACGTCCGCGCCGGTCAGCCGGGGCACGGCGACCCGCGTGACCAGTTCGTGCATCGCGCCGACGACGGCGGCGGCGTCCCGGACGTCGGAGGCCACGAGCGGGGTGACCCGGGTGTAGCTCTGCGGCTTGCTCTCCAGCAGCCCCTCGTCCACGAGCCGGGAGAACGCCTCGCGCACCGGCGCCCGGGACAGCCCGAGCCGCTCGGCGAGGTCGGCGTCGCGCACCACCGCGCCGGGCTCGATCTCCCCGGCCACGATGGCGTCCCGGATCGCCTCGTACGCCCGGTCCCGCAGCAGGGACCGGCCGACGGGCCGTATGGCCTCCATGAACTGAAATGTTAGATGTCAATTCCCCGCCCGGACAAGAGTGCGGCCCGCACCCCATCGGGAGTGCGGGCCGAGACCTCGGTGCTCACGCCGCCCAGGGCCAGTCCGCGTTCCGGGCGCTCTCCAGCAGCGGCACCATCCGGAACGCGGCGTCCGACAGACCGCCGAACGTATGCCGGTTCCCCGTGCCCGACGGGCCGTGGCCCGCCCGGTAGCCGGCGAGGTTCCACGTGTAGACGGGCACGTCGGCGGGGATCTGCTCGGTCGGACCGCCGTGCCGGCTGGGCGCGTACTGCTCGTCGGTGACGATCAGCACCCGGTCGTGCCCGCGGTAGTGGGTGCGGACGGCGGCCGTGGTGTCGGTGCCGCCCAGGTCGCCGAAGCGGCCGAGGATCTTCAGCACCGACTCGCCCGTGCGGAAGGGCACCGGCGCGCTGGTGGAACCGAACTCCACGAGGTCGGCCTTCCGGGCGCGCAGGGCCAGCGCCGTACCGAAGATCGCCGCCGCGTCGGCCCGGTTCAGCTCGGAGCGGTCCGACAGCCGGGACCAGAACATCGAGCCCGAGCGGTCGACGAGGATCAGCGTCCGGCCCGGCAGGGCGGGCACGTTGGCCAGCGAGTGGCCGAGCGCCTGCTCCAGCGGGTAGGCCCAGCGCAGGGAGGGCGCGTGCCGGTACGCGGCGAGGTACCGGAACGGGAACTGCCGTGACCGCGCGACCTCCGCCGGGTCGCTGATCCGGGCGGCGACCCGGGCCGCCACCTCGTCGCTGACCCCGGCCTCGTCGAAGTTGCGCAGGTTGCGCACGAGGGCCATCAGGCCCATGGACGGGATCACGGCCTCCCAGGCCGCCTTGTCCATGGGGCCCTGGAGCCAGCCCGCCAGCGCCTCCCAGGTCATCCCGGCCGCCGCCAGCCGCTCGGCGCCGCCCTCGGAGGTGAGGACCGCGCGCCGCTCCCCGACCGGTACCGCCATGAGCGCGCGGTGCGCGGTGAGCACGGGGGCCGACGCGGGCGGCTCGGCCGTCTCCGGGTGGTGCCGGCGGTCGAGCGCGTACCGGAACAGCTCGCCCTGCCACGGCTTCGCCGGGTCGGGCGCCGCGTGCGTCAGGTTGAGGACGTCGCCGAAGCGGTAGCCCTTGGACGCCGTGTCGTACTTGAGCAGCGACTTCCCGCTGTACAGACGGCGTACGGCGTCGGCGATGCCGCGCTTGACGGGCTTCGGCACGCTCCGGCCGTACATCGACGTCCAGTAGGCGAGCAGCTCGCCGGGCTCGTCGGGGCGGCGCAGCACCGAGTCGACGACCCGCCGGTTCGACGGGCCGTCGGCGGCGCCCGCGTCGAGCCGCGCCTTCACGTACTCGGCGGCGCCCACGAGGGCGGCCGTACGGAGGTTGCCCTCGGCGCGCAGCCAGCCGAGCAGGCCGGCCGTCCACTCCGGGTCGCTGACGGCGAGTTCGCGCACGAGCGCGGCGAACCGGTCGTCGCGGTCGGCGCCGCTCTCGTAGAAGGCGCGCTGCGAGACGAAGTTGCCGACGGCGAGCAGGAACAGCTCGGAGCGGGCGTCACGCTCGTGTCCGCGGCCGCCCTCGTAGGTGCGCAGCACGCGGCCGGTCGACGTCACGCGCGAGGTGGGCTGCGCCGTGGCCGTACGGGTGTTGAATCGCGCCATGATGGAATTCCCCCTCTTTCTCTGCTGCCTTCGTGAAGAAAGGCGCGGCAGAAGGAGGGTGCCCGAGGACTGAATCGGCTGCGGTCCTTATCAACTGGCGCGTCTTCCGTTCCGCCACACCGGCCCTGAGCCGATGACGGGATTCGAACCCGCACGGGGGCAGTCCCCCACCAGTTCCCCGAAGTATCCGCCGCCTTCGCACCGGGCACCCACCATGAGCTGCGCCTCCCGAGATCAAGTCGGCCACGGTCGGGATTCTTTTTCGAGAAGAAGTAACCGTGGCCCGCGCACCGGGAGGTGCGTGAAGTTGTGGTGTCCAGAGATCGAAGTCGGCGGAACCGACAAGGTGCTCTCACCCCTGAGCTACACCGGCGCGTAGTGCCGGCGGCGGGACTCGAACCCGCGACCGCCCCATTATCAGTGGAAGTAGGTCCTGCCTTCGCACCTGGACGTTCATCACTGTAGGGAGTGATCGCGGGAAGGGGCGAGCGAATTAATTCCGGCGGTCAGCCGCCGTGTTGGGAACGCGCCTTGAAGGCCGCCTTACGGGCCTCTTTGGCCACCTTCTTGTCCGGGTGCAGCCGGCCCATGGCCTCCAGCACGTCCGCCGTGGCCGGGTGCCCGACCCGCCACACCTTGTCGAAGAACCCGCTGTGCTGGGCGGCCAGGCCCTCCACCAGCGCCCGCAGTTCCTCCGAGTTCCCCTCGGCGGCCAGTTGCGCGGCGAGGGTGTCGATGGTCAGCCAGAACACCAGCTCCTGCGGGGGCGGCGGGACGTCGGTGAAGCCCGCCTCGGACAGCCACACCCGGGCCAGCCCACCCAGTTCGGCGTCGTCGAGCACCTCCCGCAGCGCGGGCTCCGCCTCGGCGCCCACCAGGGACAGCGCCTGCTGGCAGCGCAGCCGGCGCAGCGGCGCGCCCTCGTCGAGGCCCTTGGCGGCGGACAGCAACTCCCGGGCCGCGGCGAGCGGTTCACGGCGGACCAGCCACTGCTCGGTCTCGGCGCGCGCGGCGGTCTGCGGGTAGCCGGCGGTGCCGTCGAGGAGCGCCTCGGCGCCCTTGTCGGCGAGGTCCCCGACGGCGGGCGCGTCGAAGCCGGCCTCCAGGAACCGCGCGCGCAGCCCGTACAGCCCGAGCGGGGTGAGCCGGACCATGCCGTAGCGCGAGACGTCGGTGTCGTCGACGCCGGCGGCCGGTTCCTCGGCGCTGTCGGCGTCCGCGAGCAGCGCCTCGTCGACCGGCTGGTAGGCGACGAGCCCGGCGGGCTCCAGCAGCCGGAACTGGTCGTCCAGGCGCATCATCGCGTCGGACACCTGCTCCAGCACATCGTTGGTGGGTTCGCTCATGTCGCTGGGGACGATCACGGACGCGGCGAGCGCCGGCAGCGGCACGGGGCCGCCCTGGGGGCCGTCCTCGCTGACGGTGAGCAGGTACAGGTTGCCGAGGACCCCGTCGAGGAACTCCGCCTCGGCCTCCGGGTCCCAGTCGAGGGAGGACAGGTCGATCTCGCCGCCGGCGTCCATGGCGTCGACCAGGTCGTCCAGGTCGGGCACGCTCGCGTCGGCGAGGGCCGTCTCCAGCGCGGCGAGCCACACCGCGAGGACGTCCTGCGGGGTGCCGCGGGTCAGCAGGTCCAGGTCGGCGCCGGCGGCGACCGTGCCGGCCTCCTCGTCGACGACGTCGACCAGTCCGGTGTCGACGGCCACCCGCCACGCCTCGCTCGCGTGGGCGGCGGCGTCGTCGCCGCTCAGGCCGAGCACCTCGGCGGCGGCGGGAAGTTGCTCGTCGACGAGGCCGCCGCCCGCGTCGACCCGGGTGTCGGGGCCGGCCCAGCGGGCCAGCCGGGCGGCGCGGGAGAGCAACGGCGTGGACAGCGCGTCCCGCGCCAGCTCCGCTTCGGGGTGCAGCCGTACCGGCGGCAGGGAGGAGCTGTCTGACATCGGCTGGTTCTCCTAGGACGTGCGCGGCCGTACCCGTCACGGCTTCAGCCGCTCAGCCTAGACGGATTTCCACCCATGCCGCCCGGTTCATCTCCGGGCCAGGCCCCGTACATGGCCGAAACCTTGACAAGTGACATGACCAGCAATGAGATTACGCGCGTAGAAACTTGGCGGACATCTGTTCACTGGATTTCTACGCGCGTCGCCGCACCGCCGGCCGCGCCCCACGCGTTGCCAGCACCACCCTCGTCCCGGCGCCCACGCACGTCCCCGGAGGGATCCCTTGCCGAGCAAGAAGTCCGCGCGCCTCGCCGCGCTCACCGTCGCCGCCGTCTGTTCCGCGGCCTCCACCGTCGCCCTCACCGCGCCCGCGCACGCGGACACCGTCGCCATCCACGACATCCAGGGCTCCACCCGCATATCGCCGTACGCCGGCAAGCAGGTCGCCGATGTGGCCGGAATCGTCACCGGCGTACGCGGCTACGGCTCCTCCAAGGGCTTCTGGATGCAGGACCCGCATCCGGACGCCGACCCGGCCACCAGTGAGGGCGTGTTCGTCTTCACCAGCTCCGCCCCGAAGGTCGCCGTCGGCGACGCGGTCCTGGTCGCGGGCACCGTCAGCGAGTTCGTCCCCGGCGGCGCCTCCTCCGGCAACCAGTCGGTCACCGAGATCACGCGTCCCACCGTGACCGTCGTCTCCAGCGGCAACGCGGTCCCGGCCCCCCGGGTCATCGACGCGAAGTCCGTGCCGGCCGCCTACAGCCCGGCCGGCGACACCGCCGCGTCCGGCTCGATCGACGGCCTGCCCCTGAAGCCCGCCACGTACGCCCTGGACTTCTACGAGTCCCTGGAGGGCGAGAACGTCCAGGTCGCCGACACCCGCGTGGTCGGCGCCACCGACCCGTACACCGAGCTGTGGGTGACGGTGAAGCCGAAGGAGAACGCCTCGCGCCGCGGCGCCACGGTCTACGGCTCCTACGACGCGCAGAACACCGGCCGGCTGCAGATCCAGTCCCTGGGCGCGACCGCCGACTTCCCCGTCGCGAACGTCGGTGACGTCCTCAAGGGCACGACGTCCGGCCCGCTGGACTACAACCAGTACGGCGGCTACACCCTCGTCGCCAACACGCTCGGCACCCTCAAGAGCGGCGGCACCGCCAAGGAGAGCACGCGCCGGCAGGCGCGCACCGAGCTCGCGGTCGCCACGTACAACGTGGAGAACCTCGACCCGTCCGACTCCACGTTCACCGCGCACGCCTCCGCGATCGTGAACAACCTGCGCTCGCCCGACATCGTGTCGCTGGAGGAGATCCAGGACGACAACGGCGCGACGAACGACGGGACGGTCTCCGCCGAGCAGACGCTGGCGAAGCTGGCCGACGCGATCGTCGCCGCGGGCGGCCCCCGCTACGACTGGCGTTCGATCGACCCGGTGGACGGCGCCGACGGCGGCGAGCCGGGCGGCAACATCCGCCAGGCGTTCCTGTTCAACCCGGAGCGGGTCTCCTTCACCGACCGCGCGGGCGGCGACGCGACCACGCCCGTCGGCGTCACGAAGGTGCGCGGGAAGGCCGCCCTGACGGTCTCCCCCGGCCGGATCGACCCGGCGAACGCGGCCTTCGCCAACAGCCGCAAGCCGCTGGCCGGTGAGTTCGTCTTCCGGGGCAAGACCGTCTTCGTGATCGCCAACCACCTCAACTCCAAGGGCGGTGACCAGGGTCTGACCTCGCGGTACCAGCCGCCGGCCCGCAGCTCCGAGGTCCAGCGCCACGCCCAGGCGACGGCGATCCACGGCTTCGTGAAGGACGTGCTGCGCACGCAGAAGAACGCGGCCGTGATCGCCCTCGGCGACATCAACGACTTCGAGTTCTCCGGCACCGCGAAGATCCTCGAGGGCGACGGCGAACTGTGGTCGGCGATCAAGTCGCTGCCCAAGAGCGAGCGTTACTCGTACGTCTACCAGGGCAACGCCCAGACGCTGGACCAGATCCTGGTCAGCCCCTCGATCCGGCGCGGCTGCGACTTCGAGTACGACAGCGTGCACATCAACGCCGAGTTCAACGACCAGATCAGCGACCACGACCCGCAGGTGCTGCGGTTCCGTCCGTAACCCTCCGGTGGGCTCAGGGCTGGCTGAACACGCCGTTCAGCCAGCCCTTCCACGTCTCCTCGTCCGCGGCGGCGGCGGCGCCCGGCGCGAAGTCGTGCACGGACATGCCGACCACGTGTCCCCAGTGGTTGCGGCCGAAGAAGCGCAGGAGCGCGTCGTCCGTGCGCAGCCCCAGGAAGTAGGGGTTCCGGTAGTCGACGACGGCGTCGATCTCCCGCCCGCCGGGTCCGGTGACCCGCACACGGGCCCCCTCGGCCGTGTCGTCGGCGAGGCCCAGCGCGCGGCCCACGGTGACGAGGGCGTCCGGCGCCATGGCCGCCTCGGGCCCGTCGAACGTGGCGAAGGCGGTGACCGGGCGGCCCCGGAAGACCGTGAGGTACTGGCGCAGGGTGTGCAGATAGAAGTCGGTGTGGCGGCTCGCGCCGTCGTACTGGTTGTCCCAGTCGTCGACGAAGATCCCGCTGTGCACATAGCGCACCCAGGCGCGGCGGCCCTCGTCGCGCGGCTCGACGGTGTAGTCGAGCTGGTTGAGGGTCTGCTCGGAGATGCCGTCGACGTCCTCGACACGGTTGGTGTAGCGGTGCGGCGGGTCCCAGACGGTCACCTCGGAGCCGAAGGGCCCCTTGCCGCCCTCGCGGGGCTCGGGTGCCTCCATCGGCCAGAGCCAGCCGCCGGTGCCGGCGGTCACGGCCTCCCACACCTCCTCGGGCGTGGCGTCGACCTCGAACTCGCGGGTGATCTCGAATTCCTTGGGCATGGGGGGCTCCTGGGTCCTACGGGGTCGGTTCCGGGCCGGACACGGGCGCGGGCCCGTCGGCCCCGGTGGGCTTGAGCGTGGGATGCAGGGCCACGACGATCCGGTGGTCGCGGCCGCTCTCGGCGCCGGGCGCGTCGTACTTCCGGATCAGCGCGCTCACTCCGGCGGTCAGTTCCTCGACGAACGCCGCCCGGTCGGCCGCCGAGGCGAAGCGGACCTCGCCGTCCAGCGCGTAGGTGGCCAGCCGCTTGCGGGCCTTGGCGGCCCCGGTGATCAGCGAGCCGACGTCCCGGACCAGCCGGGCGCCGAGCGCCAGCAGCCAGCGGGCGGAGAGCTGGTCGCGGAAGCGGTCCGGGTCGGGCTGCACGGACGCCAGCGCGAGCGGGGAGATCACGTACGACGCGGCGGTCGCACGCATCAGCCGCTCGGTGACGTTGCCCTTGCGGCGCTCCCCGGCCAGCTCCACCAGGCCGTGCCGCTCCAGCGCCTTGAGGTGGTAGTTCACCTTCTGGCGGGGCAGGCCGACCTTCCCGGCGAGCATGGCGGCCGAGGCGGGCCCGGCCGCCAGCTCGGCGAGCAGGCCGGCCCGGACGGGGTCCAGGGACACGGCTGCCGCCTCGGGGTCCTCGATCACGGTGACGTCCAGCATGCGTCCACCGTCTCACCGAAAACTTTTTTTGTCCAGACGATTCGAGTTTTCGGTGAACCGCCCCCCGGCGGGCTCAGCCGGGGATGAGCCCGAGCGCGTGGTCGTACCGGCTGACGGTGCTGCCCTTGAGCCCCGGCCAGGTCTGCACACGCCGCCACAGCTCGGTCCCCGAGCCGACCCCGTCACCGGGTGCGGCCAGCGCGTCGGCATGGGCCTGGGCGGTCTCCCACTCGGCGTAGTTGAGGACCCTGGTGCCGTCGGTGGAGAGGTGGAAGTGGGCGGAGACACCCCCGGGGTGCGGGCGCGGCTCGGCCTCCAGGGCCTCCGCGACGGCGTCCACCCAGGCCCGCTGACGGTCCGGGTCGGGACCCTCGAACTCGATGTCGACGACCACGACACAACCGGGCACCCGCGTCTCGTCCGGCCGGACCAGACTGCGGTAGGGCCGGAACCGCCCGAGCCCGAGCCGCTCGACGCCGGGCACGGCGGTATCGATCTCGTCCACCCGCTCCTGACGATGGACCTTGACGAACGCGTCGTAGTCCCGCGGGCTCCGCCACTGCGAGTAGTGCAGCAGGGTGGAGGCGTCGTGCCCGGTGTAGACGTGGTACCCGAGCAGCCCCCCGGCGGGCCAGGGCCGCCGCTCCCAGGCCCCGGCGATCGCCTCGACGGCCTCCTTCTGCCGCAGGGGCGTCCCCACGCGCCAGGTGCTGAAGAGCGCGGCGCCGATGTCCGGGCGGGCGAGGTCGGGGTGGGTGTCGGTGCGACGGGTCATGAGGGCCTCCGAATCGGTCGTGACGGCGGGCGGTCACCCGCAGGACCCACCTTTCGACCTCAAGCGAAGTTGAGGTCAAGGGCGCACAGTTGACGGGACCCGCCCCCACCACACCTCAGCACTGCTTACCAATACCTCGTAGATAATTTAAGTGGAGCTACACGATCGAAGGTGCCGACACTACCTCCATGACGACTCCCGACACCTCCGCCGCCGCGCCTCCCTTCGGCCGGGCGCTGTGCGCCATGGTCACCCCGTTCACGCGGGAGGGCGGGCTCGACCTCGACGGCGCGCAGCGGCTCGCCGAGCATCTGGTGGGCGAGGGCTGCGACGGCCTCGTCCTGTCCGGCACGACCGGCGAGTCCCCCACCACCACCGACGGGGAGAAGGCGGACCTGATCCGGGCGGTACGGCAGGCCGTGGGCGACCGGGCCTCGATCGTCGCCGGCGTCGGCACCGCCGACACCCGCCACACGGTCGAACTGGCCCTGACCGCCGAGAAGGCGGGCGCCGACGGCCTGCTGGTGGTCGCCCCGTACTACAGCAGGCCCCCGCAGGACGCCGTGGAGGCGCACTTCCGGCAGGTCGCCGACGCGGCGGGACTGCCGGTCGTCCTCTACGACATCCCCGGCCGGACCGGCACCCGTATCGAACCGGAGACGATGCTCCGGCTCGCCGGGCACCCGCGGATCGTGGCGGTGAAGGACTGCTCGTACGACTTCCTGGCCGCGCAGAAGGTGATGGGGCGCACGGACCTGGCCTACTACGCGGGGTGCGACGAGCACATCCTCGCCCTGCGGGCCGTGGGCGGCGCCGGCTACGTCAGTACGGTCGCCAACGTGATCCCCCGTCACCTGCGCTCGGTGCTGGACGCGTTCGAGGCGGGCGACACCCCCGTGTCCGCCCGCCTCCAGCGACGCGCCATCCCGCTCATCGAGGCGATGATGAGCGCCGGGCTGCCCGGAGCGGTGACCGCCAAGGCACTGCTCGACGCGCTCGGTCTCCCCGGCGGCCCGGTCCGCGCCCCGCTGCGGCCCGCCGGCCGGGAGGCGACCGACAGACTGCGGGCGGCGTACGAGGAGCTGACCCGGTAGCTCACCGGCGGGCGAACACCGGTTCCCAGCCCTGCTGTTGCATGTCCCTGTCGGGTTCACGGACCCCGCTGAGGGGGACGACCTTGTCGCTGCCCAGGGTGACCAGGACCAGCCGGGGCCGGTACGGCTCGTCCAGTTCGGTCACCCGCTCCCACGCGATGAGCCGCTTGTCGTCCGCCCAGGCGAGCAGATCGGCGCCGCGCACCTTGGTGATCTCCTTGCCGGTGCGGGGGTCGAGGACCGAGGAGTAGCTGCGGCCCGGGTCGCCGTCGACCTCCTTGGACAGCCCGAGGGCGGCGAGCCGTCCGTCCGGGGACAGCCGCGCGGGGACGTCGGAGCGCAGGTGCTCCTCCTCGGCCGGGGCGGCGGTCTCGGTGCCGTCGAGGGAGTAGAACCGCTGCAGTCCGTCATGGCCCCCGACGTACTGCGCGTACACGTGGTCGCCGGCCCGGGTGAACGCGAAGTCCTGGCGGGCGTTGATGGTGCGGTCGGCGGGGACGGCGCTCCACGAGCCGGTGCCGCGCGCCACGTCGAGGACGTAGAAGCCGGTCCGGCTCGACCGGCCGTACCCGGAGTCCCACTGCCACACGGGCCCGTCGGGGCCCTGCACCTTTTCCTTAATGCGCAGGTCGGGGTCTTCCCCGTACGTCGTCGCCACGAGCCTGCGCCCGTCGTGGCTGAACGCGAGGCCGCCGACGCCATGCTGGACCGGGATCCAGCGCTCGACCCGGCCCGACGCGAGGTCGAGCAGGCCGATCCGGTGGGCGGGCAGCCCGCGCTCCAGCACGGCGGCCGTCCGCGCACCGGGGGCGACGGCGACGAACGCCCAGCGGGTGTCCTTCCTGTACGTCCCGGTCCTCGGGTCGAGCAGCCAGTAGGTGCGCTGGATGCTGCCGCGCTTCTCCGACCGGACGTGCAGCTCGGAGGTGTAGTGGGCGGCCAGGACGGTCTGGCCGGCGCCGATGACGTCGCGCGGCGGGGACTGGTCGGGATGGGCCTGGACACCGTCGGTGCGCAGGCCGACGGCGGGCCGGGCGTCGCCCTCGCCGCGGTCGAGCAGCGGCACGGCGACGGCGATCCCGACGACGGCCGCGGTGGCCGCCGCGACGGAGGCGATACGCCGGGTACGGCGGCGTCGGCGGACGGCGAGCACCCGGTCGGCGAACCCGGCGTCGGCGGGCGGCTGTTCAGCGGCCTGCTCCCGCAGGGACTGCCGCACGAGTTCCTCGACGTTCATTCAACGCACCTCCATCGGGGAGAAGTCGCGGGACGCCGCCGGCCGGGCGGAGCCCGCACCGGGGTCGAGGGCGGCGAGCTCGGGGGCGAGGACCCGGAGCCGGGCCAGCGAGCGGTGGGTGGTGGACCGTACGGTGCCGACCGAACAGCCGAGGACGCGGGCCACGTCGGCCTCGGGCAGGTCCTCGAAGTAGCGCAGCACGAGGACGGTGCGCTGACGCGGGGTGAGCCGGGCGAGGGCGCCCCGCATGAGCAGCCGGAGTTCGGCACCGGCCGAGGCGTCCGGGGTGCCACCGGGCTCGGGGAGCTCGGCGACGCTCACCTCCCGCCGCGGCCACTTCAGCCGCCAGCGGCTGATCTGCTGCCGGTACAGGATCTGCCGTACGTACGCCTCGGGTTCGTCGATGCGCTGCCAGCGGCCGGCGGCCTTGATCAGGGCGTTCTGCAACAGGTCCTCGGCGGCGTGCCGGTCGCCCCCGCTCAGCAGCACGGCGGTCTTGAGCAGCGCGGCCGACCTGCTCTCCACGAACCCCCGAAACCCGTCCAGGGCTTCCGCATCCATCGTCACCTTCTCTTCCCCCGGCGGGACCGGATGCCCGCGCCTCTCCTGCTGGGGGTGACGGGTACGGGGTGCTGCCGCTATGCCTCTGCCGGAAAACTGACCGACGGACACGGAAAGGCTTGCGAGCGCCTACAACCAGCTTGAGCAGGTGGCCTCGTTCCAAGCGGCCCGAAGGTCACGGCAGACGACAGCGAGGGTGCCGCCCCAGCAGGCGAACTCATGGCTGCCGCCGTCCCGGTGAGGCAGGATCTCGTCGAGGGTCACGGCCCCGAGATGCACCTCCCGGCCCTCGTCGGCGAGGTCGATGACGAAGCTGGACACCCCCGCATAGCGGATCAGCAGGTCCTGGTCGTGCTTCCAGCAGTTGTGCCGGAACTCGACCTCCATCTCCTCACCACCGGCGTCCCGGACGGCATCAAGATCGACGTACCGCACCGACATCCGCCCCCTGGCCTTCGGCTCCCTCCCCGGCCGACGAATCGTCGCACACGCTCCCTCGCCTGGCAGACTGACTGCTTGCATGGGGCTTCGAACGGGGGGGGACCGGAATGACCAGGCGGGCGAAAGGGTGGCTGGCCGGCATCTGGCTCGTTCTGGTGGCCGCCAGCTGGTCGTTCACAGAATCGATCAACGACGGGATCGAACCCACGTCGGGCCCCCAGCCGAAACCCTCATCCTCGATCTCCGCCCCGCCCTGCCCCATGCCGCCCGCTGACCCGGACCGCAGCCTCACCGCCTACGCGAGCACCGGGCCCGATTTCACCACCACGGCTATCGCCTGCACCACATCGGGCTGACACCCCGTAACCCTTTCGGCCGGCCCAGCCTCCTGCGGGCCACCGGCGAGGCGCGCCGCTTGGAGCTGGGAGAGCCCGAGTGCACAGGTGGCTGCTGCGGGTATCTGTCCGTGGTCGTGCAGCGGTTCGGCGAGGTCGTGCAGTGGTCGGACTGGGAGGTCCCTTACGCTCCCGCTCCCGCGCCCCCGGAGTTCCACGTCGAGGCGAGCCGGTACGACGCCGAGGTGGCCCGCGTCGAGGTGGACCGATCGTGGCAGGTACAGCCGGAAAACTGAGTGCGCGGTCGCCCCGACTGAACCGATCATGTGGGTATGACCGAGCACCCGTCGATCAGCATCTTGACTCTGCGGCACCGGATTCCGGACGACTGGGATGCGGATCCCTGGGCCGAAGTGCGACCGCTGATCGACGGCGTCGACGTCCTGAAGGAGGTTCACCCGGAGGGGTTCGCACACAGCTGGCGGTACTGGAGGGGGCCGGCCGAGAGCTGGCCGCTGGCGGTCGGCGAGGAGCCCCGCAGGGTCATGATCACCGAGCCGACCTGCACGGCCGACTGCTGCGGCGCCCTGTACGTCACCATGCGCCGTGACGGCGATCAGGTGATCTGGGAGTCCTGGGAGAACACGAGCGACATCACCGCCGTGCCGCCGGACTTCCGCTTCGACAGGGCCCAGTACGAGGCGGAGCTCGTGCGGGCCGCTGCGGACCGCAGTTGGGAAGAGTCGTTGGACACCATTGCCCGGCTCCTCGAGCAGACCCTCGCGGACAGCGGCTGGTTCGAACGCTGGGACTGCGTCCTCACGGGCGTCGCGCCCCGCCGGGAGGAGCCCGGTCTCCCCGAGGAGATCACCAGCCCGCCGGGAGTGGATGTCCACTTCCACCACGTCCGAGGGCCCGGCGAACGCGTCGACATCTACCAGTACGAGCTGCTCGTCACCAGCGATCACCCCGTGAAGGAACAGGTACGACGCCTGGCCCACCACATCCTGGCGGACGATCCCCGCAAGACCGCCGACCTGCACCGTTGAGAGTCGATGCGCTCGGCCCTCTACCCGACCTCACGTCAAGCCCGCGAGGATCAGGCCTCCCACGCCCCGCCGTCGGCGATCGCCCGGAACTGTTCGCGAGCGCGCTCGCAGAAGTGCTGATGCGGTGCTCACCCAGGAGCGCCCTCCCATGCCGTCCTGGGGCACGGAAGGGCGCTCAGCAACGGCCGTGATCAGTTGTGGCTGTGCAGAACCTCGTTCAGGCCGCCCCACACCGCGTTGTTCGGGCGGGCCTCCACCGTTCCCGTCACCGAGTTGCGGCGGAAGAGGATGTTGGAGGCGCCGGAGAGTTCGCGGGCCTTGACGATCTGGCCGTCGGGCATCGTCACGCGCGTGCCCGCCGTGACGTACAGGCCGGCCTCGACCACGCACTCGTCGCCCAGCGCGATGCCGACGCCCGCCTCGGCGCCGATCAGGCAGCGCTCGCCGATGGAGATGATGACGTTGCCGCCGCCGGACAGCGTGCCCATCGTGGAGGCGCCGCCGCCGATGTCCGAGCCGTCACCCACGACGACGCCCGCGGAGATGCGGCCCTCGACCATCGACGTGCCGAGCGTGCCGGCGTTGAAGTTGACGAAGCCCTCGTGCATGACCGTCGTGCCCTCGGCGAGGTGCGCGCCCAGGCGCACCCTGTCGGCGTCGGCGATGCGCACGCCCTTGGGGGCCACGTAGTCCGTCATGCGCGGGAACTTGTCGATCGAGGTCACCTGAAGGTGCAGACCCTCGGCGCGGGCGTTCAGGCGGACCTTCTCGACGTCGTCCACGGCGACCGGGCCGAGGGACGTCCAGGCCACGTTGGCGAGGAAGCCGAACTGGCCCTCCAGGCTCAGGCCGTGCGGCTTGACCAGGCGGTGGGAGAGCAGGTGCAGACGCAGGTAGACGTCGTGCGCGTCGACGGGCTTCTCGTCGATCGAGGAGATGACCGTGCGCACCGCGACGACCTCGACCCCGCGCCGGGCGTCCGGGCCGATCGCCTTGGCGGCGCCCTCACCGAGCAGTTCCACGGCCTTCTCGGCGGACAGCCGCTCGCTGCCGGAGGGGCCGGGCTCGGCGACGAGCTCGGGCGCGGGGAACCAGGTGTCCAGAACGGTGCCGTCGGCGGCGATCGTGGCGAGGCCGGCGGCCACGGCGCCGGTGGTGCGGGGAGCAGTCGTGTCGGTCATGAGGGAAACCTAACCGGCGCGGGGCCGCCCGGGCCAACCGGCCTCCCGGGCATCTCAGGGTACGGGCCGGCAGTCAGGGTACGGGCCGGCAACCCGGCAACCCTCAGCCCCGGCAAGGGCAAGCCCTGAGCCCCGGCAAGGGCAAGGCCTCACCCCAGCACCCGCCCCAGCACCTCCCGCGCGTACCCCTCGTCGTACGGCGTCTCCGTCAGCAGCACCTGCAGGCAGATCCCGTCCATCAACGCCACCAGCGCCCGTGCCGTGACCGGGTCCGTGTGGCGGGTCAGGAGGTCGGCCAGGGCATCGGCCCACTCGGCGGCGACCGGGCGCAGGGCCGGGCGGCGCAGGGCGGCGAGATAGAGCTCGTACTCCAGTTCCACACCGGTGCGGTCGCCCGCCAGCCACTCACCCATCCAACCAGCGAGCTCGGCGGCCAGGTCGGTCCCCGGTTCCTCCAGGCCGCCGCGCGAGGCGATCACCTTGGCGAAGCCCTCGTTGGCCTGGCGCAGCGCGGCCACGAGCAGGTCGTCGAGGGTCTTGAAGTGGTACGTCGTGGAGCCGAGCGGCACATCCGCCTCCGCGGCGACCGTGCGGTGGCTCAGCCCCGCGATGCCGTGCGCGCCGACCACCCGGATCGCCGCGTCGATGATCCGCTGACGCCGTTCGGGGTCGTACCGGCGGGCCATCAGTGGGCACCGCCCAGGTTGAGCACGACCACGCCGAGGATGATCAGCGCGATGCCGGCGGCCTTGACGGCGGTCATCCCCTCCCCGAGGAAGAGGACGCCGATGGTGGCGATGGTGGCCGTGCCGACGCCGGCCCAGATCGCGTAGGCCGTGCCGACGGACACCGTCTTCAGGGTCTGGGCGAGCAGCGTGAAGGAGACGAGGTAGCCGAGGGCGGTCAGCAGGGAGGGCAGCAGCCTGCTGAAGCCTTCGCTGTACTTCATGGCGGTCGTGGCGGCCACCTCGGCCGCGATGGCTCCGGCGAGCAGCAGGTATCCCATGTGTACGAGCGTACACAGCGTCGCCGGCGCGCCTCGCGAGAACGGCTCAGCACGTCCGGCGGCGGTACCCCGACTCCCCCCGTGCCACCACGTCCAGGTCCCGCAGGACGACGGAGACCCGGTCGCCCCAGCCCTCGCAGGCCGCGTCGAAGCCGTCCGTCCGGTACTCGATGTCGAAGACGCGGTCGTCGTAGGCGTCCGCGTACACGTCGCATTCGTCGTACTGCCCGCACTCCTCGGCGACGGCGAAGTCGAAGCCGATACGGCGGCCCTGCCCGGCCAGTTCGGCGGCGTTCTTCTGGCCTATGGCGAGGCCGGCGGCGTGCGCCCGCGCGGTGATCAGCTTGCCGAAGGCGATGTTGTCGTCCTCGGTGAGCAGCCCCTCGGAGCGTTCGTGCGAGTCGAGGTTGTCCGCCTCCACGGCCTGGAAGCCGTCCTTCGCACAGCCGTCGATCCACTCGCCGACGATCCGGGCGAGGCGCGCCCGCTTGTCCCGCGTGGAGATGTCCAGGACGAGTTCGTCCCAGTCACGGTCGACGACCGGGTCGCCGTCGGCGTCACGCAGCACCAGGTCGGGGTGATGCTCCTGCCACCAGTCGCCGGCGTCCGGCTGGGCCTGGAAGGCGTTGACGTAGCAGATGTTGTAGACGCCCTTCGCCGGCTTTGACGTACGGTCGCGGGACACCGCGCGCACTCCGGCCGGGGGCCGGTACGGGCCGCCGATCTGGTAGTCGAACGCCAGACCCGGTTCGGGTGCCCGCACCGCACGCGGCGACGCCTGGCCCTCCCCACCACCGGAGCCGCCGGAAGCCCCGGACCCACCGGTTCCGCCGGAACCCGTGCAGCCGCTCAGAGCCGTACCGAGCACACCGCACAGGGCCGCGGCCGCGATCAGCCGGCGCGGGGCGCGGGGGACGCGCTGGGACATGGTCGGGGCACTCCTGTCGTCGGCGGGAGATGATCTCCCGCCATGATGCCGTGCGGGGGCGGCGGAACGGCCACGGACCGGGGCCGAAGTCGTCCCGCTTACGCGTCAAGTGCCGTTTGTGGCAGGTGAGTTGCGTATGTGTGCGGACTGAAAACGCAACCGGACACGGATCACTCCGAACCGTTACTCGACAGCCCCCGCGTCCACTAGTGTTTCACCGTTCACACACCTGTCCTGCACAGCCGCGGCCGTCGTCGAGGGCGCCGCTGGAGGAACACCCATGCCCGACAACGCATCCCGGCCCTCCCCGGAGCCGCCGGTCTGGGAGGACGGCTGGACCCCGGACACCTCCCGTGCGCCGGGGACCCGCCGGCTGTGGCTGGCCGGCGCGCTGGCCGTGGCGACGATCGTCGCCTGCGCGACGGCACTGACCGTGTCCGGCAAGGAATCTGACGCCGTGTCGGCCGCGCCGACGCCCTCGCGCGTCGACGTCAGCGTCCCCGGACTCATCTCGTTCGCCACGCCGTCGCAGACTCCCCCCGCCGGGCGGAGCGGCATGGCCCCGGGGCAGTCGGAGAGCCCGGCAGGCGGACGTACGGACGCCTCACCTTCGGCGTCCGCGCCGAGCACGTCCCCGTCGGCCGCGGCCGAACCATCGTCGGCCCACCCCAGCAGCCCGCCCCCAGCCCACAGCCCCTTGCGGTCCGTCCGCGCGGTCAACTACCCGGACCGGCAGTGGCATGTCACCCGGGGTGCCGTACGGCTGGACACGGTCGGCTCCGGGCGGCGCTCCGACGTCGCCTTCCGGCTGGTCGCGGGGCTCGCCGACGCCTCCTGCCATTCCTTCGCCACGGCCGACGGCCGCTATCTGCGCCACCGGGACTTCCTGCTGCGCGAGGACCGTGACGACGACTCCGCGCTGTTCCGCCGGGACGCCACCTTCTGTCCCCGCTCCTCGCCGCACTCCGGTGCCGTCATGCTGGAGTCGGTGAACCATCGCGGACGTTTCCTGCGGCACCGGGACTTCCGGCTGCGGCTCGATCCGTACCAGCGGGACGGGCTGTTCCTGGCCGACTCATCGTTCCGGATCGTCGACGCGCCCGGCGCGTGAGCCCGGACAGACCTGTGGCCCCCGGCCGGGAAAGCCGGGGGCCACAGGTCTGTCGTTCCGGTGCGGGTCTCAGACGTTGAAGCCGAGCGCGCGCAGCTGCTCGCGCCCGTCGTCCGTGATCTTGTCCGGGCCCCACGGCGGCATCCAGACCCAGTTGATGCGCAGCTCGCTGACGAGGCCGTCCGTGGCGGACTTGGCCTGGTCCTCGATGACGTCGGTCAGCGGGCAGGCCGCCGAGGTCAGGGTCATGTCGACGGTCGCGATGTTCGACTCGTCGACGTGGATGCCGTAGATCAGGCCGAGGTTGACGACGTCGATGCCCAGCTCGGGGTCGACGACGTCCATCAGGGCCTCGCGAAGCTCCTCTTCCGAGGCCGGCTTCATCTCCACGGTGTCACTCATGCCGTCTTCCTTTCGGCGTCGGCTCCGCCCAGCACCTGGGCCGTCGCGTCCTTCCACGCCATCCAGCTGAGGAGGGCGCACTTGACCCGGGCCGGGTACTTGGAGACCCCGGCGAACGCGACCGCGTCCTCCAGGACCTCCTCCATGGCGTCGTCGGGCTCGATCTTCCCCTTGGACTGCATCAGCTCCAGGAAGCTCTCCTGGATCTGCCGCGCGTCGGAGAGGTCCTTGCCTACGAGGAGCTCGTTCAGTACGGACGCGCTCGCCTGGCTGATGGAGCAGCCCTGGCCCTCGTACGAGACGTCCTCGATGGTCGTGCCGTCGTACTTCACACGCAGGGTGATCTCGTCGCCGCACGTCGGGTTCACATGGTGCACCTCGGCGTCGCCATCCCTGAGACCACGCCCGTGCGGGTTCTTGTAGTGGTCCAGGATGACTTCCTGGTACATCGAGTCCAGCTTCATGCGATCGCTCGTCCCGTCCCGTCAGCCGAAGAAGTTCCGTACGTGCTCCAGGCCGTCCACCAGAGCGTCGATCTCGGCCGGCGTGGAGTACAGATAGAACGACGCTCGCGTGGTCGCAGGAATTCCGTACCGCAGGCACACGGGACGGGCGCAGTGGTGGCCGACCCGGACCGCGATGCCCTGCTCGTCGAGGACCTGGCCCACGTCGTGCGGGTGGATGTCGCCCAGCGTGAAGGAGATCGCGGCGCCCCGGTCCTCGGCCGTGGTGGGGCCGATGATGCGCAGGTCGGGGACCTCCGTCAGGCGCTTCACCGCGTACTCGGTGAGGGCCTGCTCATGGGCGAGGATCTTGTCCATGCCGATCGAGTTGAGGTAGTCGATCGCCGCGCCCAGACCGATGGCCTGCGAGATCGGCGGGGTGCCGGCCTCGAACTTGTGCGGGGCGGGGGCGTACGTCGACGAGTGCATCGACACGGTCTCGATCATCTCGCCGCCGCCGAGGAACGGAGGCAGGTCCTCCAGCAGCTCCTGCCGGCCCCACAGGACGCCGATGCCGGTCGGGCCGCACATCTTGTGGCCGGTGAAGGCCACGAAGTCCGCCTGGAGGGACTGCACGTCCAGCGGCATGTGCGGAGCGGCCTGCGAAGCGTCGATGCAGACGAGGGCACCGACCTCCTGCGCGCGGCGCACGATGGCCTCGACCGGGTTGTGGGTGCCGAGGATGTTCGACACCAGCACGAAGGAGACGATCTTCGTCTTCTCCGTGATCACCTGGTCGATGTTCGACAGGTCGAGACGGCCGTCGTCGGTGAGGCCGAACCACTTCAGCTTCGCGCCCGTGCGCTGCGCGAGCAGCTGCCACGGCACGATGTTGGAGTGGTGCTCCATCTCCGTGATGACGATCTCGGTGTCGGCGTCCACGCGGTAGGGCTCGTCGGCCCAGCCCAGCATGTTCGCCACGAGGTTCAGCGACTCGGAGGCGTTCTTGGTGAAGATCACCTCGTCGCGCGAGGGCGCGTTGATGAACTCCGCGACCTTGTCCCGCGCGCCCTCGTACAGTGCCGTGGCCTCCTCGGCGAGGACGTGCACTCCACGGTGGACGTTGGCGTTGTGCTGCTCGTAGTACTCGGAGAGCACGTCGAGGACCTGGCGCGGCGTCTGCGAGGTCGCCGCGTTGTCCAGGTACACGAGCTTCCTGCCGTCGTGCAGGACGCGGTCCAGGATCGGGAAGTCCTTGCGCAGCGCCTCGGTGTCGAGGAGACCCGGCAGCTGTGTCACGCGGATGCGCCACCCTTCACGTACTTGTCGTAGCCCTCGGCCTCCAGCTGGTCCGCGAGCTCGGCGCCGCCGGACTCGGCGATACGGCCGTTCGCGAACACGTGCACGTGGTCGGGCTTGATGTAGCGCAGGATGCGCGTGTAGTGGGTGATGAGGAGGGTGCCGACCTCACCGGTCTCGCGGACGCGGTTGACGCCCTCGGAGACGACGCGCAGGGCGTCGACGTCGAGGCCGGAGTCGGTCTCGTCGAGGATCGCGATCTTCGGCTTG
The DNA here is from genome assembly GCF_008973465.1 of Streptomyces sp. SS1-1. Classification (NCBI taxonomy): domain Bacteria; kingdom Bacillati; phylum Actinomycetota; class Actinomycetes; order Kitasatosporales; family Streptomycetaceae; genus Streptomyces; species Streptomyces sp. SS1-1. The sequence goes on from NZ_WBXN01000004.1 coordinate 1,657,065, forward strand.
AGCAGCTCCAGCTGAAGGATCTCGTGGCGCTTCTTCTCACCGCCGGAGAAGCCCTCGTTGACGTTGCGCTCGGCGAAGGCCGGGTCCATGCTGAGGCGCTCCATGGCCTCGCGGACCTCCTTCACCCAGGTGCGCAGCTTGGGGGCCTCGCCGCGGACGGCGGTGGCGGAGGTGCGCAGGAAGTTGGAGACGGAGACGCCGGGGACCTCGACCGGGTACTGCATGGCGAGGAACAGGCCGGCGCGGGCGCGCTCGTCGACGGACATCTCGAGGACGTCCTCGCCGTCGAGGGTGACGGAGCCGGACGTGATCGTGTACTTCGGGTGACCCGCGAGCGAGTAGGCGAGGGTCGACTTGCCCGAGCCGTTGGGGCCCATGATGGCGTGCGTCTCGCCCTGCTTCACGGTGAGGTCGACGCCCTTGAGGATCTCCTTCGTGGCGTTGTCGGCCTCGACGGTGACGTGCAGGTCTCGGATTTCAAGCGTTGCCATGGGTGCCTCAGGACTCCTGGGTGAGGGAGACGAGCACGTCGTCCCCTTCGATCTTTACGGGGTATACGGGGACGGGGCGCGTCGCGGGAAGGCCGGACGGCTTGCCGGTGCGGAGGTCGAACGCGGAGCCGTGCAGCCAGCACTCGATCTGGCAGTCCTCCACCTCGCCCTCGGAGAGCGAGACGTTCGCGTGGGAGCAGATGTCGTGGATGGCGAACACCTCTCCCTCGGTACGGACGACCGAGACCGGCGTGCCGTCGAGTTCCACCCGCTTGGGGGTGTCCTCCTCCAGCTCGCTCAGCCCACAGGCGCGTACGAAGGCCATCAGACCGACGCCTCCAGCTCTTCATCGATCCGCTCGAGCAGCCGGGACTGGAGGTCCTCGACGCCGATCTGCTGGACCAGTTCGGCGAAGAAGCCGCGGACGACCAGACGGCGGGCCTCGTCGGCCGGGATGCCGCGGGCCATCAGGTAGAAGAGCTGCTCGTCGTCGAAGCGGCCGGTCGCGGAGGCGTGGCCGGCGCCGACGATCTCACCGGTCTCGATCTCCAGGTTCGGCACGGAGTCGACGCGGGCGCCGTCGGTCAGAACCAGGTTGCGGTTCATCTCGTAGGTGTCCGTGCCCTCGGCCGCGGCCTCGATGAGGACGTCGCCGATCCATACGGCGTGCGCGTCCTCGCCCTGCAGCGCGCCCTTGTAGACGACGTTGGACTTGCAGTGCGGGGTGTTGTGGGTGACCAGGAGACGGTGCTCCTGGTGCTGCCCGGCGTCGGTGAAGTACAGGCCGAACAGCTCGGCCTCGCCGCCGGGGCCGGCGTACTCGACGCGCGGGTTCAGCCGGACGACGTCGCCGCCGAAGGTGACGACGACCGACTTGAAGGAGGCGTCGCGGCCCACGAGGGCGTTGTGCTGGGCGATGTGCACGGCCTTGTCGTCCCAGTCCTGGACGGAGACGACGGTCAGCTTGGCGCCGTCGCCCAGGACGTACTCGACGTTGGCGGCGAGCACGGCGTCACCGGTGTGGTCGATGACGACGACGGCCTCGGCGAACGCGCCCAGCTCGATGACCTGGTGGCCGTAGCGGACCCCGCCCTCGCCGTGCACGGCGATGCGGATGGGCTCGGTGAGGACCGTCTCCTTGGGGACGGTGACCACGCCGGCCTGCTCGAAGGACGAGTACGCCTGGGCGGCGACGCGGTCCACGGGCGTGCCCGCACGGCCGAGCCGGGCGTCGTCGCGGCCGACGGTCTCGACGACGACGCCGTCGGGCGCCGACACGGTGACCTTGACGCCCTCGCCGGCCTCGACGGCGGTGCCGTCGTGCAGGCCGCGCAGGCGCTCCAGCGGGGTGAACCGCCACTCCTCCTCGCGGCCGTGCGGGACGGGGAAGTCCGCCACGTCGAAGGACGGGGGCGCGCTCATGCGCGAGACGACGGTCGACTCCGCGGCCACCGCGATCGAGCCGGCGGTGGTTGAACCCACCGGGATGTTATGGGCCTCAGCCATGGCTGTCGGTCTGCTCTCTTCCTACGTTTACGATCTTCGGCCCGCCGCTGGGGCGGGCCGCCTGCTGCCGGAGCGGAGGGCGGGTGCTAGCCGACCGCGCCTTCCATCTGCAGCTCGATCAGCCGGTTGAGCTCGAGGGCGTACTCCATCGGCAGCTCCTTGGCGATCGGCTCGACGAAGCCGCGCACGATCATCGCCATCGCCTCGTCCTCGCTCAGACCGCGGCTCATCAGGTAGAAGAGCTGGTCCTCGGAGACCTTGGAGACGGTCGCCTCGTGGCCCATGGAGACGTCGTCCTCGCGGACGTCGACGTACGGGTAGGTGTCCGACCGCGAGATCGTGTCGACGAGCAGGGCGTCGCAGAGCACGTTCGACTTGGCGCCCGGGGCGCCCTCGCCGATCTCGATCAGACCGCGGTAGGAGGTACGGCCGCCGCCGCGCGCCACCGACTTGGAGACGATGTTGGAGGACGTGTTCGGGGCCATGTGGACCATCTTGGCGCCGGCGTCCTGGTGCTGGCCCGCGCCGGCGAAGGCGATGGACAGGGTCTCGCCCTTGGCGTGCTCGCCCATCAGGTAGACGGCCGGGTACTTCATCGTCACCTTGGAGCCGATGTTGCCGTCGATCCACTCCATGGTGGCGCCCTCGTAGGCGACGGCGCGCTTGGTGACCAGGTTGTAGACGTTGTTCGACCAGTTCTGGATGGTCGTGTAGCGGCAGCGGGCGTTCTTCTTGACGATGATCTCGACGACCGCGGAGTGCAGCGAGTCCGACTTGTAGATCGGGGCGGTGCAGCCCTCGACGTAGTGCACGTAGGCACCCTCGTCGACGATGATCAGGGTCCGCTCGAACTGGCCCATGTTCTCGGTGTTGATCCGGAAGTAGGCCTGGAGCGGGATCTCGACGTGCACGCCCTTCGGCACGTAGATGAAGGAGCCGCCGGACCACACCGCGGTGTTCAGCGCGGCGAACTTGTTGTCACCGGCCGGGATGACGGTGCCGAAGTACTCCTTGAAGAGCTCCGGGTGCTCCTTGAGGGCGGTGTCGGTGTCGAGGAAGATGACGCCCTGCTCCTCCAGGTCCTCGCGGATCTGGTGGTAGACGACCTCCGACTCGTACTGGGCGGCGACACCGGCGACGAGGCGCTGCTTCTCGGCCTCCGGGATGCCCAGCTTGTCGTAGGTGTTCTTGATGTCCTCGGGGAGCTCCTCCCAGGACGCCGCCTGCTTCTCCGTGGAGCGCACGAAGTACTTGATGTTGTCGAAGTCGATGCCCGACAGGTCCGAGCCCCAGTTCGGCATGGGCTTCTTCTCGAAGAGCTTCAGGCCCTTGAGGCGCAGCTTCGTCATCCACTCCGGCTCCGACTTCTTGCCGGAGATGTCGCGGACGACGTCCTCGTTCAGGCCGCGCTTCGCCGCGGCACCGGCCTCGTCGGAGTCGGCCCAGCCGTATTCGTACGTGCCCAGGCCCTCGAGCTCAGGGTGGGCAGTCTCCGTGGGGAGAGTCATGCGGGGTTCCTCCCGGCCGTGCTAGCGGATGCGTGGTGAGTGGTGTGGGAAATCCTGGGGATGAACGTCGTGCAGACGCCGTCGCCGTGCGCGATGGTCGCCAGTCTCTGGACGTGCGTCCCGAGCAGCTCGGCGAAGATCTCCGTCTCCGCCTCGCACAGCTGCGGGAACTGCTCCGCGACATGGGCGACCGGGCAGTGGTGCTGGCAGAGCTGCTCGCCCTGCTGCGGGTGGGGCGCACTGCGCGCCGCCGCAGCGTACCCGTCGGCACTGAGGGCCTTGGCCAGGGCCTCGGTGCGCTCGTCGGGTCCGGCCGCCTCGATCGCCTCGCGGTAGGCGCGCGCCTGGGCCTCCAGGCGGGCGCGGGCGAAGGCGGCGACCGCCTCGCTCCCGCCCTCGCGCTCGGCGATCCACTTCAGGGCGTCCACCGCGAGCTTGTCGTAGGACTGGTCGAAGGCGTCGCGGCCGCAGTCGGTGAGCGCGAAGACCTTCGCGGGCCGCCCGCGCGTGCGCGTGCCGTAGACCCGCTGCTCACGGGCCTCCACGACGACGTCGGCGACCAGCGCGTCGAGATGCCTGCGTACGGCGGCCTGGGTGAGGCCCAGCCGGCCGGCCAGCTCGGCGACGGTCGACGGCCCGTGGTCCAGGATGGACCGCGCGACGCGGTTGCGCGTGGAGCGCTCACCGGTCGCGAGTTCCTCCTGAGGGGCCCCCGTGGGGGTCTCCCGAGCCTCGCCGACGTTTTTCACAACGCCATTGTTGCGTAATTCCTCGAACCCAGGCAAGCCGCCCCCGTCCGCGACGACGGTGCCCTACGTCACTTAGGTAAACCTAATGTGACCTGCGGAAACGATCTTTGATCGATCAAACCGGTGGCGCCGGACGAGCCCGTCCGGAACACTCCCTGACCATGCCGACACCCCCTCCGACCGGCCCTCTTGTCACCCGCGGCACCCTCGCGGCGCAGGTGCGCGCCCTCGGCGTGCGCCAGGGCGACACGCTCCTCGTGCACTCCTCGCTCAGCTCCCTGGGCTGGGTCTGCGGAGGTTCCGTCGCCGTCGTCCAGGGACTGCTCGACGCCCTCGGCCCCGACGGCACTCTGGTGGTCCCCACCCAGACCGGCGACCTCTCCGACCCGGCCGTCTGGCAGAACCCGCCGGTGCCCGAGGACTGGTGGGAGACCATCCGGGTGACGATGCCCGCCTACGACCCCCGGGTGACCCCCTCACGCGGCATGGGCGCCGTCCCCGAGACCGTGCGGACCTGGCCCGGCGCCACGCGCAGCGCCCACCCGCAGACGTCCTTCGCGGCCCTCGGCGCCCGGGCGCGGGAGATCACCGACGGGCACGCGACGGACTGCCGGCTCGGCGAGCGCAGCCCGCTGGCCCGTCTGGAGGCCTTGCACGCGCGCGTGCTGCTGCTCGGCGCCGGCTACGGCACCTGCACCGCCTTCCACCTGGCCGAATACCGGATCCCGTCGCCACGGGTACGGGTGGGACGGCCGGGACCCGAGGGATGGGAGGTGGTCACCGAGGTGTCCATCAGCTCCGACCGCTTCGACGAGCTCGGGCACGACTTCGAACGGGACCGCCCGGTGCTGCGCGGCCGGGTCGGCGCGGCCGACGCACGCCTGTTCCCGCTGCCCGACGCCGTGGCCTACGCGGTGCGGTGGCTGGAGACGCACCGGCCCCGCGCCGAGGAGATCTGAGGCGGCCGTACGCGAAGATGCGCACCCGGCCGTTCGGGGGACCCTCGGTCTCCCTAGACTCTTGAGCCATGCGAAACGAGCCCGTGGTCCAGGTCCACGCCCTGGTGAAGCGCTACGGCGGCAGAACCGCGGTGGACGGCCTCGACCTGGTGGCCCGGGCGGGCGTCACGGCCGTGCTCGGACCGAACGGCGCGGGCAAGACGACGACGGTGGAGACCTGCGAGGGCTACCGCAGACCGGACTCCGGCACCGTGCGTGTCCTCGGCCTGGACCCGGTGCGGCAGTCCGCCGCGCTGCGGCCCCGGATCGGGGTGATGCTCCAGTCCGGCGGTGTCTACTCGGGGGCGCGCGCGGACGAGATGCTGCGCCACGTCGCCAAGCTGCACGCCCACCCCCTGGACGTGGACGCGCTCATCGAGCGCCTCGGCCTCGGCGGCTGCGGCCGGACGGCGTACCGCCGGCTCTCCGGCGGCCAGCAGCAGCGCCTCGCGCTCGCCATGGCCGTCGTCGGCCGCCCCGAGCTGGTCTTCCTCGACGAGCCGACCGCGGGACTCGACCCGCAGGCCCGCCGCGCCACCTGGGACCTGGTCCGGGATCTGCGGGCCGACGGCGTCTCGGTGATCCTCACCACGCACTACATGGACGAGGCCGAACAGCTCGCCGACGACGTCGCCATCATCGACGCGGGCCGGGTCATCGCCCAGGGCTCCCCCGAGGAACTGTGCCGCGGCGGCGCCGAGAACACCCTGCGCTTCGGCGGCCGCCCCGGCCTCGACGTGGGCTCCCTGCTCAAGGCGCTGCCCGCCGACTGCACGGCCGCCGAGCTGACGCCGGGCTCGTACCGGGTCGTCGGCAAGGTCGACCCGCAACTGCTCGCCACGGTGACGTCCTGGTGCGCGCAGCACGGGGTGATGCCGGACCGGATCTCGGTGGAGCGGCACACGCTGGAGGACGTCTTCCTGGAGCTGACCGGCAAGGAGCTGCGCTCATGACCACCACGAGCACCGGGACGTACGCCCCGAAGCCGGGCGCGGCCCCGCTCCCCCGCATGATCGCCGCGCAGGCCGCGCTCGAGACGAGGATGCTGCTGCGCAACGGCGAGCAGCTGCTGCTGACGGTGGTGATCCCGACCCTGCTGCTGGTGCTCTTCAGCTCGGTGGACATCGTGGACACCGGCGCGGGCGAGGCGGTGGACTTCCTCGCCCCCGGCATCCTGGCGCTCGCAGTGATGTCGACGGCGTTCACCGGGCAGGCCATCGCGACGGGCTTCGAGCGCCGGTACGGCGTGCTGAAGCGGCTGGCGTCCTCACCGCTGCCACGCTGGGGCCTGATGGCGGCGAAGACGCTGTCGGTGCTGGTCACCGAGGTGCTGCAGATCGTCCTGCTGACGCTGATCGCCTTCGCGCTGGGCTGGTCGCCGCACGGCAACCCGGCGGCCGTGCTCCTGCTGCTGATCCTCGGGACGGCCGCGTTCTCGGGGCTCGGGCTGCTGATGGCCGGGACGCTCAAGGCGGAGGCGACGCTGGCCGCCGCCAACCTGGTCTTCCTGCTGCTGCTCGTCGGCGGCGGGGTCGTCGTGCCGCTGGACAAGTTCCCGCAGGCCGCCCAGGACGTCCTCGGGCTGCTGCCCGTCTCCGCGCTCTCCGACGGGCTGCGGGACGTGCTCCAGCACGGCGCGGGGATGCCCTGGGGCGACGTCGGGATCCTCGCCGTGTGGGCGGTCGTGGGCCTCGCGGCGGCCGGCCGGTTCTTCCGCTGGGAGTAGCGCGGATCACCCCGCGGGGCGGGCCCCCTCGTGAAAGCGTGCACAAGCGGCGGCCTACGATGGTGCGCGTGCAGAACCTGACCCGCGCCGACGCCCAGGCCGCCGTGCGCAACCCGCTCGCCTTCATCGCCGCCCGCTGGACCCCGGATCCGAGGACCGTCCGCCGCGCGGCGCTCGCCGCGCTCGTGATGTCCGTGATCATCGTGGTCACGGGCGGGGCCGTGCGCCTCACGGGTTCCGGGCTCGGCTGCCCGACCTGGCCGAAGTGCACCGGCGACTCGCTCACCAACACCCGCGAGATGGGCCTGCACGGCGCGATCGAGTTCGGCAACCGCATGCTGACGTACGTGCTGTGCGCGGCGGTCGGCTGGGCGATCATCGCCGCCCGCTCCACCGAGCCGTACCGGCGGGGCCTGACCCGGCTGGGCTGGGCGCAGTTCTGGATCGTGATGAGCAACGCCGTGCTCGGCGGCGTCGTCGTCCTGGTCGGCCTGAACCCGTACACGGTCGCCGCCCACTTCGTGGCGTCGTCCGCGCTGATCGCGGTCGCCGTGGTGATGTGGCAGCGCACCCGTGAGGGGGACGCGGCGCCGCGCCCGCTGGTCGGCAAGGCCGTCCAGCAGCTGGTGTGGTTCCTGGTCTCCGCCTCGGTCCTGCTGATCCTGGTGGGCACGGTGGTCACCGGCGCGGGACCGCACGCGGGTGACTCCAGCGAGGTCGACCGGATGCCGGTCGACTGGGAGACCGTGACGAAGCTGCACGCCGTGCTGGCCTGGATCGTCGTGACGCTGACGTTCGCGCTCTGGTTCGTCCTCAAGGCGGTCGACGCGCCGAAGGGGCCGCTGGACCGCACCCGTGACCTGTTCCTGGTGCTGCTGGCGCAGGGCGTCATCGGTTACGTCCAGTACTTCACGGACCTGCCGGAGCTGCTGGTCGGCCTGCACATGCTGGGTTCGGCCCTGGTGTGGATCGCGGTGCTGCGCGTGCTCCTCGCGCTGCGCGAGCGCCCGGAGGCGTCCGTGCCGGATCTGCCCGCTCAGCCGCTGGACGCCACCAGCGCGTCGATCGCCGGGCCCAGGTAGGAACGCGTCAGCCGCCCCCGCCGCGCCGCCCACGCGTCGGACGGCGGCTCCGCCCGACCGTAGCGGCGGGCGTGGACGTCGGTGACGACCTCGGCGGGCGCCCCCAGTCCGGGCAGCAGCTCCAGCGCCTCCCGTTTGGAGATGAGCCGTCCCTCGCGCGCGGTGACGCTGGCCCGCGCGAACGTGATCAGCCCCAGGTCGACCCAGACGTCCCGGGTCCACAGCCGGGCGTCGGCCACGGCGGGCCGCCAGAAGTCCCGCTGGTCGCGCATGACGAACGTGGTCAGCTCGCGGTCCGGCACCGGCGGCAGCAGGGCGGCGGGGGCCTCCCCGTGCAGCACGCGCCCGAAGGCGTGCAACTCGCGCCGGGTCACGGGGGTGACGGGCCGCCGGAACAGCTCCTCGTGCGCCCAGGTGAGATGGCGGCGGGCGGGGTCCTCCAGGGTGTCCGGCGTGAGGTAGGAGCAGTGCAGCAGCGGGGCGAGCGGCGCGGTCCGCAGCCGGGCGTGCAGCGTGGCCAGCCGCCAGATCGTGCGCGGGGTGAGCGGGCCGTCCAGGACGGCGATCAGGTCCAGGTCGCTGCGGCCCTCCTGGTAGTCGCCGCCGGCGAGCGAGCCGTGCGCCCAGACGGCGACGGGCCGCAGCGGTCGCAGGGCGGTGAGGAAGCGGTCGAGCAGGGCGTCGGTCGGCATCCCGTCAGTCTGGCCGCGGGCGCCCGGGGCGTACAGCCCGCTCACGGCAGGCCGTAGACCCGGCGGGCGTTCCCCGACGACACCATCTCCGCGACGCGCTGGGCGTCCGCCGGTGACCAGGCGCCCTCGGCGACCCAGGTGCCGAGCACCCTGGCGAGGGACTCGCGGAACAGCTGTGCGCCCACGACGTGCAGTTCGGGCAGGCCCTGGGCGCCGCTGGAGAAGAGGATCTTGCCGAAGGGGGCCAGCTCCAGGATCTCGGCGAGGATCGTGGCCGCGCGGGCGCCGGTGCGCACCAGGGCGGCGCCGGAGTCGGCGTAGACGTGTGGGAAGACGCCGGCGAGATGGGCGGCGTGCCGGTGGTACGGGTAGCCGTGCAGCAGGACCAGGTCGGTGCCGAGACCGGCGGTGGCGCGGACGAAGTCGGTGAGCAGGACCGGGTCGGTGCGGTCGATGCGCAGGCCCGGCTGGCCGAGCCCGGCGTGCAGCTGGAGCGGCAGCCCGGACGCGACCGCGATCCACAGCAGGTGCCGCAGCAGGACCGGGTCGGTCAGCTCACCGCCGACGTCACGGTCCGCGAGCCAGCGCCCGGCCGCGCCCCGCACCTCCCCCGGCCCCGGCGGCTCGGGCGCCAGCGCCAGGCCGTGCCGTACGCCGGCGACCGAGGTGAAGGCGACGGCGTGCGCGGCCGCGCCGTGCACGGACTCGGCGAGGTTGGCGAGGAAGGACTCGACGGTGCCGGAGGTGTCGGCGACCTGTTCGGCGAGGAGTTCGAGGCGGACGATCTCATGGGCCTCGGCGGAGGCGGCGGAGGCCATCTCGGGAGGGCCGGTCAGGTCACCGGGCAGGCCCGTGTCGACCAGATAGGTCGTGATGCCGCTGCCCCGCAGCAGCCGCCGTCCGGCCTCCCAGACGCCGAGCTCCCGGCGCCGGGCCAGATACCGGGCGGGCGGGCAGTGCGGCTCCAGACCGAGCAGGGGCGGGCACCAGCGCCGTACGGCGAAGCCGGTCTGGGTGTCGAAGAGGGTGGTGCCGGGTGCGGGGGGTCCCTCGGTGCGGGCCAGCTGGGCCTCGAAGGTGCCGAGGCCCAGCTCCGCTCTCAGTACGCCGTGGCAGTACTGGTCCACGAGGGACGGCGTGTCGATCATCCGGGCTCCCCGTGGGTGGACGCTGGCGTGCTCTACACGTCCTAACGGGTGAACCGGTGCCGAGGTGTTGGGGTGGAGCGGGCGGGCTCTGGGCCGCCGGAGCGGGTGGGCTCAGCCGCCGATCTGGATGCCGGCCATCCGCTTCCACTCGTAGGGGCCCGTGGTCACCTTCGCCGCGAGCTCGCCGTCGAAGGACTCGTGGCGGGTGATGCCAGCCTTCTCGACGGCCTTCTCGGCGGTCGCGAACGTGGGGGCCACCAGGTCGCCCCAGCCGCCGTCCTCGCCCACGAGGACGATGCGGGCGCCGCGCTCGCCGATGTACGCGATCTGGGCCTCGGCACCGCCGTGGGACTTCGCGAAGGCGTTGATCCGGTGCGCGAGGCGGGTCACCTTGCGCTCGTCGACCTGCTGCGTGTCGTCTGCCATGGCCAGGATGCTACCGACCAGTAGATCGCTTGGCGACGGGAGGGGTGCGTGACCCGCGCCTCAGCGTGTCAGCGGCGGAGATCCCGCCGTGTCAGCGCAGGAAGGGGTCGACCGCGACGGCCACGAAGAGCAGCGAGACATAGGTGATGGACCAGTGGAACAGGCGCATCTCCTTGAGCTTCGCGCCGGTCACCTCGGCCTTCGCGCGGTTCTGCAGCGCGTGCGCCTCCCACAGCCACCAGCCGCCCGCGGCGAGCGCGACCGCGGTGTAGAACCAGCCCGTGTAGCCGAGCGGCGTCAGCAGCAGCGAGACCGCGACCATCACCCAGCTGTAGAGGACGATCTGCCTGGCGACGACCTTGTTGGAGGCGATGACGGGGAGCATCGGCACGCCCACGCGCGCGTAGTCCTCCTTCACCTTCATGGACAGCGGCCAGTAGTGCGGTGGCGTCCAGAAGAAGATGACCAGGAAGAGGATCAGCGGCGCCCAGGACAGCGAGTTCGTGACGGCGGACCAGCCGATCAGCACCGGCATGCAGCCAGCGATGCCGCCCCACACGATGTTCTGCGAGGTACGGCGCTTGAGCAGCATCGTGTAGACGACGACGTAGAAGAGCAGCGCTCCGAGTGACAGCCAGGCCGACAGCCAGTTGACGGTGAGGCCGAACAGCAGCGTCGAGACGACCGCCAGGGTGATGCCGAAGGCGAGGCACTCGCGCGGGCTGACCATCCCGGTGACCAGGGGGCGCTGGGAGGTGCGGTCCATCAGGGCGTCGATGTCGCGGTCGATGTACATGTTGAGCGCGTTTGCGCCGCCCGCGCTGAGGTAACCGCCCACACAGGTGAGGAGCACCAGACCGAGGTCGGGCACGCCGCGCTCGGCCAGGAACATCACCGGAACGGTGGTGATGAGCAGCAGCTCGATGATCCGCGGCTTGGTCAGCGCCACGAAAGCCGCGACCCGGGCCCCGATCGGCCGTCGGCTCGGGCTCTGGCTCGTCCCGACAATCCCCGCTGGACGGGATTCAACGGCCGTCACGCACACCCCTGACAGAGACATCCCAGCAAGCCCGACCCGTGTGAAGTCCCGGTAAAGGCTCGCGCGTACCACGCCACTGTAGACGTTGCCCAGACCCGGACCACCGCGGGGGTCCGGTCGTGTTGGAGGTGTGGTCCGAAGGGCGCGCGCGGGCTCGATTGAGCGCTCGGATGACCGGGTGCGTATTCATGTGCCGAGCCCCGGAACGACGCGGCCGACAGGCACATCCCGAAGAGTCCCGGCAGTCTGGGATGAGTCGAAAAAACGCACGTACTTCCGGGGGTAGGCTCGACAACGGCCGGCCGACGCCGAGTACGCCGGCAGCCGGTGGGCGCGTGCCCGTGACGCCGGCAACCGACATGTGGAGAGGAGCCCTGACCCAGGGTGAGCACCAAGCCGACCACCACAGACCTCGAGTGGACCGAGCTGGACCAGCGGGCGGTGGACACCGCCCGCGTCCTGGCCGCAGACGCCGTACAGAAGGTCGGTAACGGCCATCCTGGTACGGCGATGAGCCTGGCTCCCGCCGCGTACACCCTCTTCCAGAAGGTGATGCGGCACGACCCTTCGGACGCCGACTGGGTCGGGCGGGACCGCTTCGTGCTGTCCGCCGGCCACTCGTCCCTGACCCTCTACACCCAGCTCTACCTGGCCGGTTTTGGTCTGGAGCTGGACGACCTCAAGGCGTTCCGGACGTGGGGTTCGAAGACCCCCGGCCACCCGGAGTACGGCCACACCACGGGTGTGGAGACGACGACCGGCCCGCTGGGCCAGGGTGTCGCCAACGCCGTCGGCATGGCCATGGCCGCCCGCTACGAGCGTGGTCTGTTCGACCCGGAGGCCGCCGCGGGCACCTCCCCGTTCGACCACTTCATCTACTGCATCGCCGGTGACGGCTGCCTCCAGGAGGGCATCTCCGCCGAGGCGTCCTCGATGGCCGGTCACCAGAAGCTGGGCAACCTGGTCCTGCTGTGGGACGACAACCACATCTCGATCGAGGGCGACACGGAGACGGCCGTCTCCGAGGACACGGTCAAGCGCTACGAGGCGTACGGCTGGCACGTGCAGCGCGTCGCCCCGAAGCCGGACGGCGACCTGGACCCGAACGCGATCTACGACGCGATCCAGGAGGCCAAGAAGGTCACCGACCGCCCGTCGTTCATCGCGATGCGCTCGATCATCGCCTGGCCGGCCCCGAACGCGCAGAACACCGAGGCCGCGCACGGCTCGGCGCTCGGTGACGACGAGGTCGCGGCCACCAAGCGGGTCCTCGGCTTCGACCCGGAGAAGACCTTCGAGGTCTCCGACGAGGTCCTCGCGCACACCCGGGGCGCCCTGGAGCGCGGGCGGGCGGCCCGTGCCGTGTGGGAGAAGTCGTTCCAGCAGTGGCGGGACAACAACCCCGAGCGCGCCGCCGAGTACGACCGCATCGCCAAGGGCGCGCTGCCCACCGGCTGGGAGGAGAAGATCCCGGTCTTCGAGCCCGGCAAGGGTGTGGCGACGCGTGCCGCGTCCGGCAAGGTGCTGCAGGCGCTCGGCGCGGTCATCCCGGAGCTGTGGGGCGGCTCGGCCGACCTCGCCGGCTCGAACAACACGACGATCGACAAGACGTCGTCGTTCCTGCCCGAGGGCAACCCGCTGCCGGAGGCCAGCCCGTACGGCCGCACGATCCACTTCGGCATCCGCGAGCACTCCATGGCCGCGGAGATGAACGGCATCGCGCTGCACGGCAACACCCGTATCTACGGCGGCACCTTCCTGGTGTTCTCCGACTACATGCGCAACGCGGTGCGGCTGTCGGCGCTCATGCACCTGCCGGTGACGTACGTGTGGACGCACGACTCCATCGGCCTCGGCGAGGACGGCCCGACCCACCAGCCGGTCGAGCACCTCGCGTCGCTGCGCGCCATCCCGGGCCTGAACGTGGTCCGCCCGGCCGACGCCAACGAGACGGCGATCGCCTGGCGCGAGGTCCTGCGCCGCTGGACCAAGGAGTACGGCAAGGGCGCCCCGCACGGCCTGGCGCTGACAAGGCAGGGCGTGCCGACGTACGAGGCCAACGAGGACACCGCGCGCGGTGGCTACGTGATGTTCGAGGCCGAGGGCGGCACGCCCGAGGTCGTGCTGATCGCGACCGGTTCCGAGGTGCATGTGGCGGTCGAGGCGCGCGAGCGGCTCCAGGCCGACGGGGTGCCGACGCGCGTGGTCTCCATGCCGTCCGTGGAGTGGTTCGAGGAGCAGGACCAGGGGTACCGGGACAGCGTCCTGCCGCCGTCCGTGAAGGCGCGTGTCGCGGTCGAGGCCGGCATCGGCCTGACCTGGCACAAGTACGTCGGGGACGCGGGCCGCATCGTGTCGCTGGAGCACTTCGGCGCTTCGGCCGACGGCAAGGTCCTTTTCCAGGAGTACGGCTTCACCGCCGAGAACGTGGCGGCCGTCGCGCGGGAATCCCTCGCCGCGGCCCGGCGCTGACGCTCACATACGCAACGTAGGAGTTTGATTTTCCATGACAGACGCACTGAAGCGCCTCTCCGAGGAGGGCGTCGCGATCTGGCTGGACGACCTGTCACGCCAGCGCATCACGTCCGGCAACCTGGCCGAGCTGATCGACCAGCAGCACGTCGTCGGCGTCACCACCAACCCGACGATCTTCCAGAAGGCCATCAGCGAGGGCCACGGCTACGACCAGCAGCTCTCCGACCTCGCGGCCCGCAAGGTGACGGTCGAAGAGGCCATCCGCATGATCACCACGGCGGACGTCCGGGACGCCGCCGACATCCTGCGCCCGGTCTTCGACGCCACGGACGGCCAGGACGGCCGCGTCTCCATCGAGGTCGACCCGCGGCTCGCGCACAACAAGCACGCGACCGTCGCCGAGGCCAAGCAGCTCGCCTGGCTGGTGGACCGTCCCAACACGCTCATCAAGATCCCGGCCACCCGCGCCGGCATCCCGGCGATCACCGAGGTCATCGGTCTCGGCATCAGCGTCAACGTCACGCTGATCTTCTCGCTGGAGCGCTACCGCGAGGTCATGGACGCCTACCTCGCGGGTCTGGAGAAGGCGAAGGCCAAGGGCCTGGACCTGTCGCAGATCCGTTCGGTGGCGTCGTTCTTCGTGTCCCGGGTGGACAGCGAGATCGACAAGCGCATCGACGCGCTCGGCACCGACGAGGCCAAGGCCCTGCGCGGCAAGGCCGCCATCGCCAACGCCCGGCTCGCCTACCAGGCGTACGAGGAGGTCTTCTCCTCCGACCGCTGGACCGCGCTGGAGAAGGCGGGCGCCCGCAAGCAGCGTCCGCTGTGGGCGTCGACCGGTGTGAAGGACAAGGCGTACAAGCCGACCCTCTACGTCGACGACCTGGTGGCGCCGAACACCGTCAACACGATGCCCGAGGCCACCCTGCACGCGGTGGAGGAGAAGGGCGAGATCACCGGCAACACGATCGCCGGCACCTACGAGCAGGCCCGCGCCGACCTCGACGCCATCGAGCGGCTCGGCATCTCGTACGACGAGGTCGTGCAGCTGCTGGAGGACGAGGGCGTCGAGAAGTTCGAGGCGTCCTGGAACGACCTGCTCAAGTCGACCGAGGCGGAGCTGGAGCGCCTCGCCCCCTCGGAGGGCTGATCCCTTGCCACCCTTCAACGTCACGGAAGCGAACCCGCTTCGTGACGCCGCCGACCGACGGCTCCCGCGTATCGCGGGGCCGTCGGGCCTGGTGATCTTCGGCGTTACGGGCGATTTGTCACGTAAAAAGCTGATGCCCGCTGTGTACGACCTCGCGAACCGGGGACTTCTGCCGCCGGGCTTCTCGCTGGTCGGCTTCGCCCGCCGCGAGTGGGCGAACGAGGACTTCGCCCAGGAGGTCCACGACGCGGTCAAGGCCCATGCCCGCACCCCCTTCCGCGAGGAGGTCTGGCAGCAGCTCATCCAGGGGATGCGCTTCGTCCAGGGCACCTTCGACGACGACGACGCCTTCGAGCGGCTGCGCGGCACCATCGAGGAGCTGGACAAGGCCCAGGGCACGGGCGGCAACTTCGCCTTCTATCTCTCGGTGCCGCCGCGTTCCTTCCCGGTGGTCATCCAGCAGCTGAAGAAGCACGGGCTCGCCGACCAGACGGGCGGCTCCTGGCGCCGCGCGGTCATCGAGAAGCCCTTCGGGCACGACCTGGCCTCCGCCGAGGAGCTCAACAAGGTCGTGCACGAGGTCTTCGCCCCCGACCAGGTCTTCCGTATCGACCACTACCTGGGCAAGGAGACCGTCCAGAACATCCTGGCGCTCCGGTTCGCCAACACGATGTTCGAGCCGATCTGGAACCGGTCCTTCGTGGACCACGTGCAGATCACCATGGCCGAGGACATCGGCATCGGCGGCCGGGCCGGCTACTACGACGGCATCGGCGCCGCCCGTGACGTCATCCAGAACCACCTGCTGCAGCTGATGGCGCTCACCGCCATGGAGGAGCCCGCCTCCTTCGACGCGGACGCGCTCGCCGCCGAGAAGACCAAGGTGCTCGGTGCCGTCCGGCTGCCGAAGGACCTCGGCCGCGACACGGTGTTCGCGCAGTACGCGGAGGGCTGGCAGGGCGGCGAGAAGGCGGTCGGCTACCTCCAGGAGGAGGGCATCGACCCGCACTCGAAGACGGACACGTACGCCGCCGTCAAGCTGTCGGTCGACAACCGCCGCTGGGCGGGCGTCCCCTTCTATCTGCGCACCGGCAAGCGGCTCGGCCGGCGGGTCACGGAGATCGCGGTCGTCTTCCAGCGCGCCCCGCACTCCCCCTTCGACACGACGGCCACCGAGGAGCTGGGCCAGAACGCGATCGTCATCCGCGTCCAGCCCGACGAGGGCGTCACCGTCCGCTTTGGGTCCAAGGTGCCCGGCACGTCGATGGAGATCCGGGACGTGTCGATGGACTTCGCGTACGGCGAGTCCTTCACCGAGTCCTCCCCCGAGGCGTACGAGCGGCTGATCCTCGACGTCCTGCTCGGCGACTCGAACCTCTTCCCGCGCACGGAGGAGGTCGAGCTGTCCTGGAAGATCCTCGACCCGATCGAGGAGTACTGGGACCGGCACGGCAGGCCCGCCCAGTACCCGGCGGGCACCTGGGGGCCCGTCGAGGCGGACGAAATGCTCGCACGAGAGGGACGGAGCTGGCGCCGGCCATGAAGATAGACCTCACGGACACCACGGCCAGCAAGATCAACAAGTCGCTGGTGAAGGCCCGGCGGGCCATCGGCACGCCGGCCGTCGGCATGGTGCTGACGCTGGTCATCGTCACGGACGAGGAGAACGCCTACGACGCCCTGAAGGCCGCCGGCGACGCCTCGCGCGAGCACCCCTCGCGCACGCTGCTGGTGATCAAGCGTGTCTCGCGCTCGCCCCGGGACCGCACGCAGTCCCGGCTGGACGCCGAGGTGCGGGTGGGCGCCGACGCCGGGACCGGCGAGACGGTGGTGCTTCGCCTCTACGGCGAGGTGTCCGAGCACGCCCAGTCCGTCGTCCTGCCGCTGCTGCTGCCGGACGCCCCGGTGGTGGTGTGGTGGCCGGTGAACGCGCCGATCGACCCGGCGAACGACCCGCTGGGCGCGCTCGCCCAGCGCCGGGTGACCGACACGTACGCCTCGGAGCAGCCGGTGCGCGAGCTGTCGGCGCGCGCCGGGACGTACACGCCGGGCGACACCGACCTGTCCTGGACCCGGATCACGCCGTGGCGCTCGATGCTGGCGGCGGCCCTGGACCAGGTGGTCTGCCAGGTGAAGGCCGTCGAGGTGGAGGGCGAGGAGTTCAATCCGAGCTGCGAGCTGCTGGCGATGTGGCTCGCGGACCGGCTGGACGTCCCCGTGCAGCGCTCGCTGTCGTCGGGTCCCGGCCTGACGGCGGTACGGCTGGACACCGACTGCGGCCCGATCGTCCTCGACCGGGCCGACGGCTCGCTGGCGACGCTGTCCATCGAGGGGCAACCGGACCGGGCGGTGGCGCTGAAGCGACGGGAGACGTCCGAGCTGATCGCGGAGGAGCTGCGCCGGCTCGACCCGGACGACACCTACGCCTCGGCGCTGCGCTTCGGCGTGGACAAGCTGCACGCGTCCGCGCCCGCCCGGCCCGCCGGGACCGGGAAGGCGGCGGAGGACGGGCCGGCCAAAGGAGAAGCGGCCGAGACTCCTGTCGAAGACGCCGCCAAGGCCCCGGCGAAGGAAGCGACGGCGGGGGAACCGGTGAAGAAGGCGGCGGCCAAGTGAGCACCCACACCACCCCGCAGCTCGTCGTGCACCGCGACAAGGAGCTGATGGCCCAGGCCGCGGCGGCCCGGCTGATCACGAAGATCGTGGACGCGCAGGCCTCCCGGGGCTCGGCGTCGGTGGTCCTCACCGGCGGCCGCAACGGCAACGGTCTGCTGGCCGCGCTGGCGGCGGCCCCGGCCCGGGACGCCATCGACTGGGGCCGGCTGGACCTGTGGTGGGGCGACGAGCGGTTCCTGCCCGAGGGCGACCCGGAGCGCAATGTCACGCAGGCCCGCGAGGCCCTGCTGGACGCGGTGCCCCTGGACCCGAAGCGGGTGCACGCCATGCCCGCCTCGGACGGCCCGTTCGGCTCGGACGTGGAGGCGGCGGCCGCCGCCTACGCCGAGGAGCTGGCGCGGGCGGCGGGTCCCGAGAACCACGGGTCCGTGCCGACGTTCGACGTCCTGATGCTGGGGGTCGGCCCCGACACGCACGTCGCCTCCCTGTTCCCGGAACTGCCCGCCGTACGGGAGACGGAGCGCACGGTCGTCGGGGTGCACGGCGCCCCCAAGCCCCCGCCGACCCGGGTCACCCTCACGCTCCCCGCGATCCGCGCGGCGCGTGAGGTGTGGCTGCTGGCGGCCGGCGAGGACAAGGCGGAGGCCGCGGCGATCGCCCTGTCCGGCGCGGGCGAGATCCAGGCCCCGGCGGCGGGCGCGCGGGGCCGCTCCCGCACCCTGTGGCTCCTGGACGCGGCGGCTGCCTCGCAGTTGCCGCGGTCGCTGTATCCGCCGGCGATTCCCTGACCGGTGTTCTTGGACGAGTTCGGGCCCCGCTTCCTGAGAAGCGGGGCCCGAACTCGTATCGGGGACCGGCTACTTCACCGAGCCCGCCATCACTCCCTGCACGAAGTGCCGCTGGAACGCGAAGAACACGACCACCGGCACCACCAGGGACAGGAACGCCCCCGGCGCCAGGACGTCGATGTTGCTGCCGAACTGACGGATCTGCGACTGCAGTTCCACGGTGAGCGGCTGCGAGGAGCTGTCGGCGAAGAGCAGCGCCACCAGCATGTCGTTCCAGACCCACAGGAACTGGAAGATGGCCAGGGAGGCGATCGCCGGTCGGCCGACCGGCAGGACCAGACGGGTGAAGATCCGCCACTCGGTGCCGCCGTCCATGCGGGCGGCCTCCAGCATCTCCTTGGGCATCTCCGCGAAGTAGTTCCGCAGCAGGAACACCGCGAACGGCAGACCGTAGGCCACGTGGAACAGGACGACGCCGGGGATCGTGCCGAACAGGCCGAGCTGACCGAAGAGTTTGGCGACCGGGAGCAGGCCGATCTGCACGGGCACCACCAGCAGGGCCACCACGAGCAGGAAGACCGCCTCGCGGCCCGGGAAGTCCAGCCAGGCGAAGGCGTACCCGGCGAGGGCGGCGAGCACCACCACCAGGACGGTCGTCGGCACCGAGATCAGGACCGTGTTCCAGAAGGCCTGCGTGATCCCGGAGTTGCCGAGCAGGGCCGAGTAGTTGTCGAAGGACAGCTGGCCGGGGCTGGTGAAGGCCGTCCACCAGCCGCCCTTCGCGGTGTCCTCGGCGGACCGCATCGACGACAGGAACAGTCCGGCGAGCGGGGTCAGCCAGACCAGGCCGACCACCACGAGGAAGGCCTGCACGAGCGAGTTGCCCAGGCCGCGCCTGACCGCGTTCATCGCTGACTCCTCTTGAAGCGGCGGACGTTGAAGACCATGGCGGGGATGACCAGGAGCAGGAGCAGGACGCCGAGGGCGCTGCCGAGACCCTGGTTGTTGCCGCCGCCGAACGACACCAGCCACATCTGGGTCGCGAGCACGGTCGCGTCCTCCTGCACCGGTCCGGGCGCGATGATGTAGACGAGGTCGAAGACCTTCATCACGTTGATGACGAGGGTGATGAAGACGACGGTGAGGACCGGCGCGAGCAGCGGCACGGTGATCCGGCGGAAGATCTGCCACTCGTTGGCGCCGTCCATCCGGGCCGCCTCCAGCGAGTCCCGGGGCAGGGCGGACAGGCCCGCGCCGATCAGGACCATCGCGAACCCGGTCCAGATCCACAGGTACGCCCCGATGATCGCCGGGGTGACCAGCGTGGGGCCGAGCCAGGAGATGCCCTCGTAGGGCGCGGCGAAGTTCGAGGCGGGCAGCCGGACCGTGTACGCGCCGTCGTCCAGGCCGTCGAAGCGGAAGGAGCCGTCGGACGCCGTGGTCGTGGTGGCGACGGTCTCCCCCGCGCGCACCGCCTCGACCCTCATCTCGGGCAGTCCGCTCTCGCGCCGGTCGACGACGCCCTGCTTCCCTCCTCCGCCGGGGGTGAAGTCCAGGTAGACGACGCCGGTCAGCTCACCGGCGCCGGCCGTGCGCCGGGCGGCCTCGTACGCCGGCCGCGTGCCGTCGGGCAGGTCGGCGGGCAGGACGCCGACCAGGCCCAGGGAGACGCTCTGCCCGGGCGAGACGGTGCCGGTCGTGCGGTAGGCGCCATCAGGCGCCTTCGTCAGTCCCTGCCCGTCGCGGGCGCGGGCCGTGGGGTAGGCCGAGGTGTCCTGGAACATGTCGTGCACGGAGACGGCGGCGGCGTTGAGCACGCCCTTGTCCGGGTCCTCGTCGTAGGCGAGCCGGAAGATGATGCCGGCGGCGAGGAAGGAGACGGCCATCGGCATGAACAGCAGCAGCTTGAACGCGGTCGCCCAGCGGACCTTCTCCACGAGCACGGCCAGGATGAGGCCGAGGCCGGTGAGCAGCGCCGGGGCCACCACGACCCAGATCGTGGTGTTGCGGATGGCCTTGAGGGTGGCCGGGTCCCGGAACATCTCGGTGTAGTTGTCGCCGCCCACGAATCGGGTGCCGGAGGCGTCGAAGAAGCTGCGGCCGACGGAGAACAGCACCGGGTAGACGACCAGGGCGCCCAGCAGGAGCAGCGCGGGGAGGACGAAGAGCAGGGCGATGACGCGGGCGCGCCGCCGCGAGCGCCGGGCGCGGGTCGCGCCGGGGCTCGCGGCGGGCGGCCGGGGCCCCGCCTTGTCGACGAGGGTCGCGGTCATCGGTCAGCCCTGGCCCTCGTACGCCTTGGCGGCCGCGGCCTCCAGCTTGGCGGCGGTCCCGTTCGGGTCGGACGGGTCGCGCAGGAAGTCCTGGAGGAGCTTCCACTCGCCGGCGCCCTTGGTGCCGCCGAAGGCCGCCGGGGCCTGGTCGGACATGTCGAAGCGGACCGAGTCACCGGCGGCGACCAGCGACTTGGCGGTCTCACGGGTGACGTCGTCGCCGTAGGAGGCGAGGTCGACGTTCTTGTTCGGGGACAGGAAGCCGCCGGCCTCGGCCCACACGGCGGCGGCCTCGGGGGTGGCCAGGTACTCCAGCAGGGCCATGCCGGCCTTCTGGCTCTTGCCGTCCTTCAGGACGACGGCGGCGTCACCGCCGCTGACGACCGGCGGCTTGCCCCCGTCGACCGCCGGGAACGGGAAGAAGTTCGCGTCCTCGCCGATCTTCCGGCCGAACTGGTCCTTGGCGACGCCCGCGACGAAGTCGCCCTCGTAGACCATGCCGGCCTCGGGCTTCGGGCCGAACACCTTCTCCACGGAGCCGGGGAAGTCGGTGTTCAGGGCGCCCTTCTGGCCGCCCGCGATCAGCTGCTTGTCCTTGAACAGCTCGCCGAGGGTGGTCAGCGCCTTCACGACGGAGGCGTCGGTCCACTTCAGCTGGTGCGTGGCGAGCGCGTCGTACTTCTCGGGGCCGGCCTGGGAGAGGTAGACGTTCTCGAACCAGTCGGTCAGGGTCCAGCCGTCCTGACCGGCGACGGAGAAGGCGGCGAGACCGGAGTCGGAGACGGTCCGCCCGGCCTTCAGCAGGTCGTCGTACGACGTCGGCGGCTCGACGCCGGCCTGGGCGAGGGCGTCGGGGCTGTACCAGACGGTCGACTTGTGGGCGGCCTTGAAGTAGAGGCCGTAGAGGGTGTCGTCGACGCTGCCGTAGTTCTTCCAGACGGGCGCGAAGTTGGCGTCCACGGACTTCTGGGCGGTGGCCGACAGCGGCTTGAGCCAGCCCTTCTGCGCGAACTGCTTGAGCACGCCGACCTGCGGGACCATCACGACGTCGGGGGCGTTGCCGCCCTCGATCTTGCTGCCGACGACGGTGGAGACGTTGTCGCCGGTGGAGACGAACGTCGTCTTGGCGCCGGTCTTCTCGGTGAAGGCGTCCAGCACCTTCTGGAAGTTCTTCTGCTCGGTGCCGGTCCACACTCCGGCGACGGTGACCGTCTGTCCGTCGAGGGCCTTGTCGCCGCCGCCGGCCGAGACGGGGTCGCCGCCGCAGGCGGTCGCGCCGAGCGCCAGGACGAGGGCGGTACAGCCGGTGAGCAGGGTGGTACGGCGTCGCATCATCATCGATGTCCCTTCGGGGAATGGGAAGAACGGCCGGAGGTTCCGGAGTCTCGGGAGGTGCGGGGGGGTTCAGGGAGCGGGGGACTCGGTCCCGTCGCTCATCCACCAGGCGGCCGTGGAGCCGGGCAGCACGCCGGCCGGGCAGGGGCCGCTCGACAGCAGCGGGGTGCCGGAGACCGGCGCGGAGGTGGGTGCCGTGCCGAAGTTGACGGCGCAGACCAGGCCGTCGCCGCGGGCGAAGGCCAGGACGCCGGGCGGGCTGTCCAGCCAGCGCAGCGTGCCCTCGCCCAACTGGGGCAGGGCGGAGCGCAGTTGCAGGCCGTCGCGGTACAGGTGCCAGAAGGAGCGGGTGTCGGCCAGCGCCCGGTCGGTGGCGTACTCGGCGAAGTACTCGGGCTGGGGCAGCCAGGGCTTGGCGCTCTCCACGCCGGAGGTGAAGCCGAACGGTGACGCCTGTCCGGACCAGGGCAGCGGCACCCGGCAGCCGTCGCGGATCCGGGCGCGGCTTCCGGTGCGGCGGAAGATGGGGTCGGTGAGGACGTCGTCGGGCAGGTCCACGACCTCGGGCAGGCCGAGTTCCTCGCCCTGGTAGATGTACGCGGCGCCGGGCAGCGCCAGCATGAGCAGCGCGGCGGCGCGGGCGCGGGCGGCGCCGAGGCCGCTGCCCTCGGGGGCGGGCTCCCCGTAGCGGGTGACGGTGCGGACCTGGTCGTGGTTGTTGAGCACCCAGGTGACCGTCGAGCCGGTACCGGCGATGTCCTGCATGGCCTCGGAGATGACCTTGCGGAAGGCGTCGGCGTCCCAGGGGGCGCTGAGCAGGTCGAAGAAGAACGCCTGGTGGAGTTCGTCGGAGCGGACGTACAGGGCGTGTTCGCGCGCGGTCGGCACGGACACCTCGCCGACGAGGAGCCGTTCGCGGCCGTCCCGTTCGGTGTACTCCTCGCATATGGAACGCCAGGAGCGCCACACCGTGTGCACCTCGGGCTGGTTCCAGGCGAGCGGGTTGACCGAGTCGCGGGTGCGGGCGTCGGCCTCCGGGTCGTCGGAGTCGGGCAGTTCGGGGTGCTTGAAGAGACCGGCGGCGACGTCGATGCGGAAGCCGTCGACGCCCCGGTCGAGCCAGAAGCGCAGGACCCGGTCGAACTCGGCGCCGACCTCGGGGTTGCGCCAGTTCCAGTCGGGCTGCTCGGGGGTGAACATGTGCAGGTACCACTGGCCGGGCCGCCCGTCCGCCTCGGTCACCCGGCTCCACGCGGGGCCGCCGAACATGGCGTGCCAGTTGTTGGGCGGCTCGGCGCCCTCGGGGCCGCGGCCGTCGGCGAAGTGGAAGCGGGCGCGGGCCGGGCTGCCGGGGCCGGCGCTCAGCGCCTCCTGGAACCACCGGTGCTCGCTGGAGCAGTGGTTGGGGACGATGTCGAGCAGCACCTTGACGCCGAGCCGGCGGGCCGCCGTGACCAGCAGGTCGAACTCGGCGAGGTCCCCGAAGAGCGGGTCGACGTCGCAGTAGTCGGCGACGTCGTAGCCGTGGTCGTGCTGCGGCGAGGGGTAGAAGGGGCTCAGCCAGATCCCGTCGACCCCGAGCTTCTTGAGATACGGCAGCCCCGCGCGGACCCCGGCGAGGTCGCCGACACCGTCGCCGGTGCTGTCGAGGAAGCTGCGGACGTAGACCTGGTAGATCACCGCGTCGCGCCACCAGTGGTACTTACTCAGCATGCATGCATGTTAGGTAGCTGTTTCAGAGGGGTGTCAATGAAATGGCGCAAGCTACCGAACAGTTGGCGCGGCAAATCCGGGCATACCCATACGAGATTCAGAAGGATGAGACGCCGCTGTTACCTAACATGTAAGTAGGCGCGGGAGTGGGGAAGGCTCAGCGCGCGATGGCGTCGAGCTCGCGCGCCAGCCGGCGCACCGCGGCCTCGGACGTGTCGTGCCCGGCCATCGCGTCCCGCACGACCGCCTGCACCACGAGGCTCACCTGCCCGTAGCGCGGGCTCTTGGGGCGGGGAGCGGCCGTCCGCACGCTCTCGCGCAGCGTCGGCAGATACGGGAACCTCCGGATCAGCTCCGGGTCCTCGTACAGGTCGGCCCGCACGGGCGGCAGGGCGCCGCGCGTGAGCACCTGCCGCTGGACGTGCTCACTGGTCAGGTAGGCGAGCAGCCGGGCCGCCGAGTCGGGGTGCCGGGCGTGGGTGCTGACGGCCAGGTTGGAACCGCCGAGCACACTCGTGCCGGGGCCGTCGGGCCCGGGCAGCGGGACGGCGCCGATCTTCCCGGCGACCGGTGAGCCCTCGGCCGACGCGACGGCGTAGGCGTACGGCCAGTTGCGGAGGAACAACAGGCGCCCGTCCTGGAAGGCCTGCTTGGACTCCTCCTCCTTGTACGTGAGCGCCTGTTTCGGGATCCAGCCCTCGCGCACCCCGCGCGCCAGGAAGTCGATGCCGTCGCGGGCGGCCGCGGAGTCGACGGTGACGCGTTCGCCCTCGTCCCCGAGGATGGTGCCGCCCGCCGAGTAGACCGCCTCGGCGGCGTTGACGGTGAGCCCCTCGTACGGCAGGAACTGGCCCGCGTACCCGTCGAGTCCGTACTTCGGCGCGATCGTCCGCGCGGCCTGTTCCAGTTCGTCCCAGGTGCGCGGCGGGTCGACGCCCTCCTTGGCGAGGATGTCCTTGCGGTACAGCAGCAGACCGGCGTTGGTGACGTACGGGACCGCGTACAGCCGTCCGTCGTAGGTCGCCGTGCCCACGACGGGCTTCAGGAAGGTGCCGAGCGGGAAGCGGTCGCGCTCCAGGGGGCGGATCCAGCCCTGGGCGGCGAACTCCGAGGTCCAGCTGACGTCGATGTTGAGGATGTCGAAGCGGCTGCGGTCGCCGCCGCGCAGGTCCGTCGTCATCTGCGCGTGGGTCTCGTCGGCCGAGTCGGGCAGTTCGACGAGGGTGACCCGCTCGTCGGGGTGCGTGCGGTTCCAGCCGTCCAGGACGGAGCCGAGATACCCGGTGAGGTCGCCCGCGGTGGCCAGGGTCATCGGCCCGCGGCCCGCTCCGGGACCGTCGTCGGCACGGGCTCCCGAGGCGACGTACCCGGTCAGGATCACGGCCAGGACGAGAAGGCCCCTACCGGCGGCGTGGATCCACCGCATAGGTTCCTCCCTGTACACCTGACACCGGGCGTCGTCGCCCGGGACCAGAGGCCATGTATACCCGTTAGGTATGCGCGATACTAGGGTCTGCGGCACATTGGCTCGGGACGGGGAGGAGAGCACGAGTGCGGCTGCCCCTCCTGGCCCTGCTGGCGCGCGGCCCGGCGCACGGATACGAGCTGAAGCAGGACCTTGAGCAACTGCTGGGCTCCGCGTACCCTCAGCCGAACGTCGGCCAGATCTACGTCACCCTCGGCCGTCTCGAGAAGTCGGGACTCATAGAGGGCGAGGACGTCGAGCAGTCGGGCCGGCCCAACAAGAAGGTCTACCACCTCACCGACGCCGGGCGTGAGGCGCTGCACGCCTGGTTCGAGGAGACCGAGGACGAGCCTCGGGTACGGGACGAGTTCTTCATGAAACTGGCCCTCGCCCCGCAGACCGGCCTCGCCGACCAGATCGCCCTCATCAACCGACAGCGGCGCCAGTACCTGAACACCATGCGTCACCTGTCGAAGCTGGCCGCCGCCGAGAACCGGGACAACCGCGTCGCGCATCTGCTCATCGAGGGTGCGATGCTGCACCTCCAGGCGGACCTCGACTGGCTGGAACGGTGCCAGGAGGAGCTGGAGGAGCTGGAGTGAGCGACGACCCCACTCCTGTGCTGCGCGCCGAGGGCCTGGTCAAGACGCATCACGGCGAAGGCGCCCCGGCCCACGCCGTGCGGGGTGTCGACCTCCGCGTGCGACGCGGCGAGTTCGTCGCCGTCACCGGCCCGTCCGGTGCCGGCAAGTCGACCCTGCTGCATCTGCTCGGCGGTCTGCAGCGCCCGGACAGCGGCAGCATCTGGCTGGACGGCGAGTGCGCGGACGGCTGGCGCGAGGCCCGCTGGGCGGTCGAGCGCCGCAAGCGCATCGGCATCGTGTTCCAGTTCTTCAACCTGGTCTCCGACCTGTCCGTCGCCGACAACGTGGAGCTGCCCGCCCTGCTGGCCGGCGTCCCGCCGAAGCGGGCCCGCGCCGAGCGCGCGGACCTGCTGGCCGAGCTGGGCCTGGAGGGCAAGGAGCGCAGCATGCCGGGCGAGCTGTCCGGCGGTGAGCAGCAGCGCGTCGCGCTCGCCCGGGCCCTGGTGAACCGTCCGCCGCTGCTGCTGGCCGACGAGCCCGCGGGCAGCCTGGACAGCAAGGGCACCCGTGAGGTGATGCGGCTGCTGACCCGGTTCCACCAGCGCGGCCAGACCATCGTGCTGGTCACCCACGACGCCCGGCTCGCGAGCGCCGCCGACCGTGTGATCAGCTTCTTCGACGGCCGGATAGCCGACGACGCGGCGCTCGACGGCGGTGCCCCGCCCCGCCGGGCCGGCGCCTCCGGTGTGCTGGAGCTCAGGGACTGACATGCCGGAGTACGACCGCCGCCCCGCGTCCGGGCCGAGGGGCTGAGGCCATGCGAGCCACCCTGCGCTGGGCGCACTCCGATCTGCGCACGCACCGCGGCGAGGCGCTGTTCCTGGTGCTGGCCACGGCCGGGATCGTCGTCTCGCTGCTGCTGGCCACCGCCCTGTTCGGGTACGCCACCAACCCGTGGCAACGCGTCTTCACCCAGGCGCACGGCGCGCACGTGTGGCTGCACACCGGGCCGTCCGCCGACACCGGCAGGCTGACCGAGCTCGACGGCGTCGAGTCCGTCACCGGCTCCTACCCCACCGCCTCCGCCACCCTCGCCTCCCGGGGCGCGCGTGCCGCCGTCGAACTGCGCGGCACCCCCGAGGAGCCGTCCGTGGGCCGCCCCCTGCTGACGTCCGGCCACTGGCTGGACCCGTCGAACCCGGACGGGGTGGTCCTGGAGAGCCGGCTCGCCCGCGCCCTGCTCGCCGCGCCCGGCGACACCCTCACCCTGCCCGGCACGGACCGCACGGTGACGGTCCTCGGCGTGGCGGACAGCGCGGAGAAGCGCTACCGGCCCGGTGAGCAGCCGGGACTGGTCTGGGCGCAGCCGTCCGCCGTGCGCGACCCGAGGGGCCAGGTGGTGGCGCTGCGCCTCACCGACCCCGAGGACACCGACTACGCCGTCCAGCGCGCCGTGACCGTGCTGGGCGCCGGCGCGGTCAGCGAGGTCTCCACCTGGAAGCAGGCCCGGGCGGAGGCGCAGGGCGACAACCGGCTGCTCGGGCAGGTGCTGGGGCTGTTCGGGCTGGGCGCCCTGGTGGCGGCGGGGCTGGCCGTGCACGGCGCGATCGGCACCCGGATCCGCGGGCATCTGCGGGACATATCGGTGCTGAAGGCGATCGGGTTCACCCCCGGGCAGGTCGTCCGGGTCTTCCTGCTCCAGCACCTCGCGTACGCGCTGCTGGGCGCGCTGGCCGCCGCGGCCGTCGTGCAGGGCCTGGGCAGCCGGATACCGGGGCGGCTCGGGGACGCGGTCGGGGTGTGGCACGGGCTGCCCGGGCACACGGTGTCCCTGCTCGTGGTGCCGGTCGCCGTGGTGCTGTTCATCGGCGCGACCACCGGGCTCGCCGCGTGGCGGGCGGGGCGGGTGCCTCCGGTGCCGGTGCCGCGGCGGGCGTCCGCGCCCGGCGGACGGCTGTCGGGCGCGGCCCGCAGTGCGCTGGGGCTGCGGCTGCCGCCGGCGCTGGTGCTGGGCTGGCACCGGGCGTTCAGCAGGCGTCTGCGGTCCCCGGCCACGGTCGCGCGGCTGGCGCTGCCGCTGCTGCTGATCGTGGTGGCGATGAGCGCCTGGACCACCATCGAGCGCTTCGACGGCCGGCCGGAGCAGGTCGGTCTGCCGACCTCGCTCACCGTCCACGCCGACGCCGGCCTGTCCGGCCGGGCCGCCCGGACCCTGCTGGAGGGCGACCCGCAGGTGGCGGCCGCCTATCCGGGCGTCGAGGTGGCGGCACTGGTCCCGGGGCAGACGGCCACGATCGCGCTGCGCGGGCTCGGCACCCGGCAGGACCCCTACCCGTACTCCCTGGCCGAGGGCCGGGCCGCGACGGGCCGCGACGAGGCCGTCGCCGGCCAGGGGCTGCTGGCACTGCTGGACGCGCGGGTCGGCGACTGGGTCCGCATCACCGTGGGCGAGCAGCCGCAGATCCTGCACATAGTGGGCCGCAGCATCGAGCCGGAGAACGCCGGGCGGGTCATCTCGACCTCCCTCGACACCCTCCGGGAGAACGACCCCGGGCTCGGGCCCACCCTCTACGAACTGCGGTTGCGTCCCGGCGCCGACCCGGGCACGGTCGCCGACCGGCTCACGGCCGCCGGGCAGGGACACCTGGACGTGCACGCCGTGCCCAACCCGGCCGACGGGCTGTCGCCGCTGCGCGGGGTGATCGTGGGGCTGATCGTCGTCCTGGCCCTCATCGGGCTGATCGAACTGCTGACGGCGATCGGCGGGACGGTGCGCGAGGGCGAACGCGATCTGCTGGCTCTGAAGGCCATCGGTCTCTCCCCCCGGCAGATCACCGCGATCACCGTGGTGTCGACGGCGTGCACCGCCCTGGCCGCGGCGGCCGTCGCCACCGGGCTCGGGGTGCCGCTCGCGCGCTGGCTCATCGACGCGCAGGGAGCGTCGAGCGGGATCGGCTCCGGAATCGCCGCGGGGCCGTCGGCGCTGCTTCTGCTGCTGCTCTGCGCGGCGGCGGTGACGGGGGCGGCGGCGCTGGCCGCGCTCCCGGCGTCCCGGGCGGCCCGCCGCCGCCTCGCGGACACACTGAGCGCGGTGGCCTGACCCGTCCGCTGCCCGTGGAGGACGGCGGGCGGGCGGGACCGGCCGGCGGGAGGCGGACGGCCGGCCACGCGCCGCCCGCTTCCCGCACCCGTCGTCACGCCCGGCCGCGCAGCTCCCGGTACCGGGTGACGAGGGCCTTCGTCGACACGTCGAGTCCCGGCACGTCGGCGCCCTCGGTCAGCGCGGGCTCGACCCGCTTGGCGAGGACCTTGCCGAGCTCGACGCCCCACTGGTCGAAGGAGTCGATGTTCCACACGGCGCCCTGTACGAACACCTTGTGCTCGTACAGCGCGACCAACTGGCCCAGCACGGACGGCGTCAGCTCACGGGCGAGGATCGTCGTCGTCGGATGGTCGCCCTTGAACGTCTTGTGCGCCACCAGTTCCTCGGGCACACCCTCGGCCCGTACCTCGTCCGGTGTCTTGCCGAACGCCAGCGCCTGCGTCTGCGCGAAAAAGTTCGCCATCAGCAGGTCGTGCTGGCCCTTGAGCCGGTCGCTCATCTCGGCGACGGGCTCGGCGAAACCGATGAAGTCGGCCGGGATCAGCTTGGTGCCCTGGTGGATCAACTGGTAGTAGGCGTGCTGCCCGTTGGTGCCGGGCGTGCCCCACACCACAGGCCCGGTCTGCCAGTCCACCTCGCGCCCGTCCCGCCCGACGGACTTGCCGTTGGACTCCATGTCCAACTGCTGGAGATAGGCGGTGAACTTCGACAGGTAGTGGCTGTACGGCAGGACCGCGTGCGACTGGGCGTCGTGGAAGTTGCCGTACCAGATGCCCAGGAGGCCGAGCAGGAGCGGCACGTTGGACTCGGCGGGCGCGGTGCGGAAGTGTTCGTCGACGGTGTGGAAGCCGTCGAGCATCTCGCGGAAGCGGTCCGGGCCAATCGCGATCATCAGCGAGAGGCCGATCGCGGAGTCGTACGAGTAGCGGCCGCCCACCCAGTCCCAGAACTCGAACATGTTGGCGGTGTCGATGCCGAAGTCGGCGACCTTCCCCGCGTTGGTCGACAGCGCCACGAAGTGCCGGGCGACCGCTTCCGGTCCGGCCTTCAGCTCGGCGAGCAGCCATTCACGCGCCGAGGTGGCGTTGGTGATCGTCTCGATCGTGGTGAAGGTCTTGGACGCGATGATGAACAGCGTCTCGGCCGCGTCCAGATCGCGGGTGGCCTCGTGCAGGTCGGCGCCGTCCACGTTGGACACGAAGCGCACCGTGAGGTCCCGGTCGGTGAAGGCGCGCAGCGCCTCGTACGCCATCGCCGGGCCGAGGTCGGAGCCGCCGATGCCGATGTTGACGACGTTCTTGATCCGCCGGCCGGTGTGACCGGTCCAGGCCCCGGAGCGGACCCGTCCGGCGAAGTCCGCCATCTTGTCGAGGACGGCGTGCACCGCGGGGACCACGTTCTCCCCGTCGACCTCGATCACCGCGTCGCGCGGGGCCCGCAGGGCGGTGTGCAGCACCGCGCGGCCCTCGGTTGTGTTGATCTTCTCGCCGCGGAACATGGCGTCCCGCAGTCCGAAGACGTCCGTGGCGGCGGCCAGCTCGCGCAGCAGCCGCAGCGTCTCATCGGTGACCAGGTGCTTGGAGTAGTCGATGTGCAGGTCACCGACCTGCAGGGTGTACCCCGTGCCCCGGCCCGGGTCGGCGGCGAACAGCTCCCGCAGCCCCACACCGGCGAGCTCCTCACGGTGCTCGGCCAGCGCGGTCCACTCGGGGGTCTGGTTGAGCCTGGTACGGCCGTCTGCGTTCATGTCCGACTTCAGCCTTCTTTCGTGCCTGTCCCAGCTGTTCCAACCTAATTGATCAGCGCGGGACGTGAGCCGTCGTGACGTCGCCGTCCGGCGCATCCACAGATACGTCCCGCGCAGGCCCGGGTATCAGCGCGAGGACGGACAGGACGAAGAAGCCGGCGGTGAGCAGGGCGGGTGTGTTCGGGCCCCAGGCGGTGGCGACGGCCCCGCCGAGCAGGGCGCCCAGCGGGGCGCCGGCCACGGCCAGGGTGCGGAAGGCGGAGGCGACCCGGCCCAGCAGGTCTGCGGGGGTCCGCCGTTGCATCAAGGTCGTGGTGTTGACGTTCCAGACCATGCCCATGAAGCCGAAGACCGCGAGGGCCACCGCCAGCGCCGTCAGGCTGCGCACGGCACCCATCACGACGAGGGCGCCGATCTGCACGAGCCCGGCGGCCAGAACGGCCCGGGTCAGCCCGAGCCGGGCGGTGATCGGCCCGTGCCCGAGCCCGCCCGCCAGGCTGCCCGCGGCGTACGCGGTGGAGGCGACGGCGTACCCGGTGGTGCCCGCGTCGAGCCAGCCGGTGACCAGGACGACGAGGGTGGCGACGAGGGCGCCCATCCCGATGTTGCACAGGGCGGTCGCGGCGCACAGGCCGCGCAGGGCCCGGTCCCGCCACAGGGTGCGCAGCCCGTCGGTGATCTCCCGGCGCAGGGTGCTGCCCTCGGGCCGGGCCGCCCGGTCCGGTGGCGGGGTGCGCAGGGAGGCGACGAGGGCCGCCGCCAGCAGGAAGGTCGCGGCGTCGGCCAGGAAGGGGGCGGCGGCGCCTGACAGGAGTAGCAGCGGCACCGCGGGCGCCCCGAGCAGTCCGCCGGCGATCCGCTGCCCGGTCATCAGCCGGGCGTTCGCCGCGCCGAGCGCGTCCCGGTCGACGAGGGCGGGGAGCAGGGCCGTGGAGGCGTTGTCGAACAGGGTCTGGAGCGTGGTCAGGGTGAAGGCCAGGGCGATGAGCAGGCCGATCGAGGCGTGCCCGAGGGCCACGGCGACCGCGAAGGCGGCGACCAGGGCGCCCCGGAGGGCGTCCACCGTCCACATCGCGCGGCGCTGGTCGACGCGGTCGGCGACGGCTCCCCCGAGCAGGCCGAAGACGATCCACGGCAGATAGCCGCAGGCGGTGACCGCGGCGATCGGCAGGGGCCGGTCGGTCAGCGTGACGGCGAGCAACGGCAGGGCGGCCGTACGGAGGGAGTCGCCGAAGCCGGAGAGCACGGCGGCACCCCACAGCCGCCCGAAGCCGCCGCGCCAGGCGGGCGCGCGCACGCCCGTCTCCCCCGTCGTCGCCACAGGTCCCCCTCCCGGTGCGTCGACGCGTGGACGTCGACGAGAACAACCGTAGAGGGCACCACTGACAACGGCCCCGGGGCGTGGACGGGCCGGGGGGTGACACGGCTCCGGCCGAGTGCCCTGGGGCACCCGGCCGGTCGTCAATGTCTAGATCTCGCCCCGCAGTTTGGCGAGCGCCTCGGCGAGGATCGCCTCGCCGTCCGCGTCGCTGCGCCGCTCCCGTACGTACGCCAGGTGCGTCTTGTACGGCTCGGTGCGCGGCGGGTCCGGCGGGTTGTCCCGGTCCTGTCCGGCGGGGAAGCCACAGCGGGGGCAGTCCCAGGTGTCGGGGACCTGCGCGTCGCTGGCGAAGCTGGGCTGCGTCTCGTGCCCGTTGGAGCACCAGAAGGAGATGCGCAGACGCGGTGCGGACTCGCCGCGCTCGGCCTCGCCCATCGGCCCCGCCCCGACCCGGCTTCCTCGGATCGCGTTGCCACTTGCCACGGTCGTAACTCCCTGCGTGATGGTGCCACAAAGCGAGTCGGCGTTTCGCTTCGCTGCGAGCGCCTCAGTCTACGTAAGGCCCAACGCGCGTCCAGTGCTTGGAGTTACAAGCCCCCCACACCTAGACGCAAGCCCCATGATAGGCCGCGCTGAGCTGCGCGTACCGAACATGGGGCCTTACGTGAGGACGGTGTGTGCCGGTCAGTTGTTCACCTTGATCAGCATGCCCAGCACGACAATGCACGCGAACCACAGCAAACCGACCACCACGGTGATCCGGTCCAGGTTGCGCTCGGCGACGGAGGAGCCGCCGACGGACGACTGCATGCCGCCACCGAACATGTCGGAGAGGCCGCCGCCCTTCCCCTTGTGCATCAGCACCAGCAGCATCAGCAACCCGCTGAAGACGATCAGGGCGATCGAGAACCCCAAAACCACGGCTGGACCAACTCTCTCGGACTCGGATGAACGACGGGGGCACGGTAGCCGCGCGGAGCGAGCCACGCTTGCAGGCCTACCATGCCCCCGCAAGGGTACGACGGATCGCCGCTATGGCCTACTCACTGGTCACGGAATCGCACGATCTTGACGAACTCGTCCGCGTCCAGGGAGGCACCGCCGACCAGGGCGCCGTCGATGTCGGCCTGCGCCATGATCTCGGCGACGTTGCCCGACTTCACGGAGCCGCCGTACTGGATGCGGACCTTGTCGGCCACGTCCTGCGAGTACAGCTCGGCGATCTTGCCGCGGATGGCGGCGCAGACCTCCTGCGCGTCCTCGGCGCCGCAGACCTTGCCGGTGCCGATGGCCCAGACGGGCTCGTAGGCGATCACGACGGTCTCGGCCTGCTCGGCGGGGAGGTCCTTGAGACCGCCCTCGACCTGGGTGAGCGTGTGGGAGACGTGGTTGCCGGCCTCGCGGACGTCCAGCTCCTCGCCGACGCACAGGATCGGAGTCAGGCCGTGCTTGTAGGCGGCCTTCACCTTGGCGTTGACGATCTCGTCGGTCTCGGCGTGGTACTGGCGGCGCTCGGAGTGGCCGACCGCCACGTACGTGCACTTCAGCTTGGCCAGCATGGACCCGGAGATCTCGCCGGTGTAGGCGCCGGAGTCGTGCGCGGAGAGGTCCTGGGCGCCGTACTTGATCTTCAGCTTGTCGCCGTCGACCAGGGTCTGCACCGAGCGCAGGTCCGTGAAGGGCGGCAGGACCGCGACCTCGACGGCCTCGTAGTCCTTGTCGGCCAGGGCGAAGGCGAGCTTCTGGACGTGCGCGATGGCCTCGAGGTGGTTGAGGTTCATCTTCCAGTTGCCCGCCATCAGCGGCGTGCGCGTGCTCATAAAGAGTCAGTCCTCCAGTGCGGCGAGGCCGGGGAGCGTCTTGCCCTCGAGGTATTCGAGGGAGGCGCCGCCTCCGGTCGAGATGTGGCCGAATGCCGTCTCGTCGAAGCCCAGGGTACGGACGGCCGCGGCGGAGTCGCCGCCGCCCACCACGGTGAAGCCCTTGGAGTCGACGAGGGCCTGGGCGACCGCCTTGGTGCCCTCGGCGTAGTCGGGGTGCTCGAAGACGCCCATGGGGCCGTTCCAGAAGACGGTGGCGGCGTCGGCGAGCTTCGAGGCGTACAGCTTGCGGGTCTCCGGACCGATGTCCAGGCCCTCCTGGTCGGCGGGGATGGCGTCCGCGGCGACGGTCGTGGGGTGGGCCGGGGCCTTGGTCTTCAGGTCCGGGAACTCGGACGCGACCAGGACGTCGACCGGCAGCACGATCTCCACGCCGCTCTTCTCGGCGCGCTCCAGGTACTCGGTGACGGCCGGGATCTGGTCCTCCTGGAGGAGGGAGATGCCGACCTCGTACCCCTTGGCCTTGAGGAAGGTGTACGCCATGCCGCCGCCGATGAGCAGCCGGTCGGCCTTGCCGAGCAGCTGGTCGATGACGGCGAGCTTGTCGGAGACCTTGGCGCCGCCGAGCGCGACGACGTACGGCCGCTGGACGTCGTCGGTGAGCTTCCTCAGGACGCCGACCTCGGTGGCGATGAGGTGCCCGGCGTAGTGCGGCAGACGGGCCGGCAGGTCGTACACCGAGGCGTGCTTGCGGTGCACGGCACCGAAGCCGTCGCCGACGTAGACGTCGGCGAGCGCGGCGAGCTGGTCGGCGAAGGCGGCGCGCTCGGCGTCGTCCTTGCTGGTCTCACCGGCGTTGAAGCGCAGGTTCTCCACGACGGCGACCTGGCCGTCGGCGAGGCCCGCGACGACGCCCTGGGCGGAGTCGCCGACGGTGTCGGTCGCGAACGCGACGTCCGTGCCGAGGAGTTCACCGAGGCGCGCGGCGGCCGGGGCCAGGGAGAAGGCGGGGTCCGGGGCGCCCTTGGGGCGGCCCAGGTGGGAGGCGACGACCACGCGGGCGCCCGCCTCGGCGAGGGCCTTGACGGTGGGCAGCACGGCGCGGATGCGGCCGTCGTCGGTGATGGTGGTGCCGTCGAGCGGCACGTTCAGGTCGGCGCGGACGAACACCCGCTTGCCGGCGACGCCTTCGGAGAGAAGTTCGTCGATCGTCTTCATCTAGGGGACTCCTGGGAAGAGCTCGTGATCGCTCGGAAGCGCTCGTGATCCAACAGGTCTGTTCTGTACGTGCGTCAGGGCTCGGGCGGCGCGTCCCTGCGCCGCCCGAGCCCTGAACCTCACATCGAGGTGCCTGCTCTGGATATCAGAGCTGGTCGCCCACGAAGACCGTCAGGTCGACGAGGCGGTTGGAGTAGCCCCACTCGTTGTCGTACCAGCCGATGACCTTCACGTTCTTGCCCTCCTGGACCATGGTCAGGGAGGAGTCGAAGGTGCAGGACGCCGGGGCGTTGACGATGTCCGAGGAGACGATCGGGTCCTCGGTGTACTCGAGGATGCCCTTGAGCTCACCCTCGGCGGCCTTCTGGAAGACCGCGTTGACCTCTTCCTTGGTGACCTCGCGGCCGAGCTCCAGGACGAGGTCGGTGACCGAGCCGGTCGGGACCGGGACGCGCATCGCGATGCCGTCCAGCTTGCCCTTGAGCTGCGGGAGGACCAGCGCGGTGGCCTTCGCGGCACCCGTGGTGGTCGGGATGATGTTCTCCGCGGCGGCGCGGGCGCGGCGCAGGTCCTTGTGCGGGAAGTCCAGGATGCGCTGGTCGTTGGTGTACGCGTGGACCGTCGTCATGAGGCCCCGGACGATGCCGAAGTTCTCGTCGAGGACCTTCGCCATCGGCGCCACACAGTTGGTGGTGCAGGAGGCGTTGGAGATGACGTGGTGGTTCGCCGGGTCGTACTTGTCCTGGTTGACGCCCATCACGATCGTGATGTCCTCGTCCTTGGCCGGAGCCGAGATGAGGACCTTCTTGGCGCCGCCGGCGATGTGCTTGGCGGCGTCGTCCTTCTTCGTGAAGATGCCGGTCGACTCGATGACGATGTCGACGCCCAGCTCGCCCCACGGGATGTCGGCGGGGTTGCGCTCGGAAAGGACCTTGATGGTGTGACCGCCCACGGTGATCGTGTCGGCGGTGTGGCTGACCTCCTGCTTCAGACGACCCAGGATGGTGTCGTACTTCAGCAGGTGAGCGGTGGTCGCGGTGTCACCCAGGTCGTTGACAGCCACGATCTCGATGTCTGCACCCTGCTCCAGCAGCGCGCGGAAGTAGTTGCGACCGATACGACCGAAGCCGTTGATGCCTACGCGGATCGTCACGAACCGATCTCCTCGTTGGTACGCCGGCCATGCGGTGCCGGCGAGCTCTGTTTGGGATGTCCCCGACCGCCTCCGACCCTACCTCTCTGAAGCCGCCGTGGTGACATCCAGATGCCTCATACACGGCACGGCGGCCCGTACCCGTCAGTAGGGTACGGACCGCCCCGCCCCGGAGCCCGGATCGGCCGATCCGGTCATGCTCCGCCGGACGTGTGCCACGTGGGCGAGTCACCTCTCAAGTGAGGAAAATGCCTTTCCGATGAGCGCCGTTCGATCGGCCGCCGAGGGCAGGTGCTCCAGGCCGAAGCCGAGGAGCACCGTGTCGCGCGTGGTGACCGCGCCGTAGGTCTGGAACAGCGCTCCGGTGCGCGCCCAGTCCTTGAGGACCGCCGGGCTGCCCGGGGGCGGTCCGGTCGGGCTCCAGGCGCCGAGCGACGACTCGAAGCCCTCCGTCTCGACCGCCGTGCCGCCGACGACGAGCGAGGCCTGGTCGGCGAGGACGCCGCGTCCGCCGGAGCCCGGGTCGGTGACATAGCTGAGGGAGACCTCGACGGACTTGCCGGCGTACGCGCTGAGGTCGAACTCGACCTGCTGCCAGCCCGCGGAGGCGCCGGTGAGCGCGTTCCAGCTTCCGCTGCTGCCGGACGCGGTGCAGCCCTGCGAGGACTGCGTGAGGTAGTGCGCGAGCCAGGGGTGCCCGTTCATGTAGAAGCCGGCCTCGCACTCCTCGGGCACGGTGGCACTGGACGCGCCGTTCTTCTCCGGGAGGGTCGTCCAGTCCTCGGCCCCGGCGGTGTGGGCCTCGATCAGGACGTTGTCGTAGCCGGGCTCGACGTCCCACAGCAGCTGGGTGCGCAGCGTGGGCTGCTGGGCCGCGGTCACGCCGGTGAGGTCGACGGTCCTGGTCAGTCGCTTCCAGGCGTCGTCGGTGTGCACGGCGGCCGCCATCCAGGAGCCCGCGAACGGCCCGTAGGGGTTGACCGCCCCCGCGAACCGGCCCGCTCCCGCGCTCGCGAACTGCGGGAACGTGGCGGCGGGCAGCTGGTCGGAGGTGAGGCTGTAGCTCCCGGCCCGGTCGAGCGGGTTGCCGGGCGCGTCCGCGAGCGTGCCGGAGAACCCGGCGAGCTCGCCGGACCCGGTGAAGCCGGTGGCGCCGGGCAGGGAGGTACGGGAGTAGGCGCCCAGGTAGTACTGGCTGAAGTCGTTCGACAGGGTGCCGTCGCCCAGATTCACGTTGCCGCCGGCCTGCTCACCGGCCTCCAGCAGCTTGCCGCCCTCGTTGAGGTAGGCGCGCAGCTGGAGCTGGGTGGCGTTGCCGGGGACGCCGGCGCCCGTGTAGTGGACGACGGTGTCGAAGTGGCCGAGCACGCCGAGGGCGTCGGGCGCGCCCTGAGCGGCGACGTCCCACACGATCGCCCGGTGCCCGTTGGCCTTCAGGGCGTCCACGTACTTCTGCGCCTGCGGGGCTCCGGCGCCCTCCTCCGCGACCACGAGGACGTCCGCGCGCGGGCGTTCCGCGATCGTGTAGGTGAAGCGGGAGCTGGAGACCTTCTTGCCGTCGCGGGTCTCGCCGGTGAACCACACCTCGACCTTGTCGCCCTGGTCGCCGTCGAGGACCTTGGCGCGGTACTCGTCGAAGTAGAGGTTGTCCTCACCGCCGAAGGTCTCGCCGCCCTTCCAGGGCCGCAGTGCCACGTCCCACGTGCGGCCGCCGTTGACGCGGTACTTGAGCTCCTTGTCGCGCAGCGACTTGCGGGCGACGACGGAGACCTCCTGGTCAGCGCCGCGCGCGTACGACGTGGTGAACGGCGCCGGCGTGAAGTCGGCGGCCTTCAGGCCGAGCGAGGAGGCGGGCTGGTCGGGACGGTCGGCGCTCTCGGCGACGGAGAGCGCGAAGGGCACGTTCTTGGCGAACTCGTCCTGGATCAGCTTCTCGTCGTCGGGGAAGTTGAAGACCGACCGGCAGTCCCGCGCGTTCCACTGGTCGTTCGGGTCGATGTTCGACGCGGTCTGGCAGGTCGACATCTCGGGGGTGAACATCGCCATGCCGTTGACGTTCGACGCGTGCCCGTCCGCCTCGCCGTTGGTCGTGTACAGCTCCGAGGAGACCTGCGGGTGGTAGCCGGGGATCGCGGAGTTGTCGGGGGTGCCGGCGAGCGCCTTGTACATCACGTCGTCGGGCGTGTCGGTGGCCACCTGCCAGCCGACGCCGTAGAGCAGGAGTTCGGCGGCGGAGTGGTAGTTGATGCCGTAGGTGAAGCCGACGCGCTTCTGCAGGGCGTCGAGCGCCTTGGTCTCGGGCTCGGAGCCCGGGGACGCGCCGCGGTAGGTCTCACTGGTGGGGTTGGGGGACGAGCCCTCGTCGTCGTAGCCCCACTTGTAGGCGAAGTTGCGGTTGAGGTCGATGCCGTCGCCGGTGCTGATGACGCCGTCGCCGTTGACGTCCCGCAGGTTCTTGCGCCACAGGCGGGTACTGGAGTCCTTGAAGGTGTGGTCGTAGCCGTCGGGGTTGGCCGAGAGGACGAACCACAGCTCGGTCGAGTCGACGATCTTCCTGACCCGCTTGTCCTTCTTGTAGTTGTCCAGGTAGTAGTGCATCAGCCGCCGGGTCATCTCCGGCGTGATCCACTCGCGGGCGTGCTGGTTGGACATGTACAGCACGGCGGGTTTGGAGCCGTCCTCGGTCTTCGCGGCGTGCTTGGTCAGCTTCAGGGCCAGGATGTCCTGGCC
This sequence comes from Streptomyces sp. SS1-1, assembly GCF_008973465.1. NCBI lineage: Bacteria > Bacillati > Actinomycetota > Actinomycetes > Kitasatosporales > Streptomycetaceae > Streptomyces > Streptomyces sp. SS1-1. The sequence goes on from NZ_WBXN01000004.1 coordinate 1,695,921, forward strand.
GCGTAACGTCTTGCCGATGGAGACGACCTTGGTGAGGCCCGGGTTCTGCTGCCCGGTCCGGACGATCTCCTCCTTGAGCCCGCCGCTTCCGCTGTAGGGGCGGAACACGCCCTCGGCGGCCTTCTCGGTGCGGGCCTCGGCCCGGTCGGTGACCTGGTGCTCGGTCAGGGCGACGCCCTGCTCGCGCAGTTTCCCGGCCTGGTCGTCGGTCAGGTAGACCTCGACGGTGGCCTTGCCCTGGTCGGGTGCCTGCTCACTGAGTTCATGGCCGTCCTGGCCGGCCGCCAGCAGCAGGGGTACCTGCTGCTTGGTGACCTCGGCCCGGAAGACCTTCACTTCGCTCGGGTCGGTGTGGGGCGAATTCCCCGGTTGTGCCTGGGCGATGGGTGCGATACTCGCTCCCCCGACGAGGAGCGCGCCGACAGCGAGGATCGATCTCGCTCTGGGTCTCATGTACCCCCCTAGCAGTGTTTCGCCACAGCGACGAATGACTGCCAGGCTCATGCCACATCATGTCCTAGTCAAGAGTGCCGCAAAGAGCGACAAACAGCGGTGCCGATGCCCCAACTGGGCATCGGCACCCATCTTCTGACATGAAGTCAGCTCACACCGTCATCCCACGAGGTTGTCGGCGAGTTCGTCGCTGAGATTCGCCTCGGTGCCCGGGATGCCGAGGTCCTGGGCCCGCTTGTCCGCCATGGCCAGCAGACGGCGGATACGGCCCGCGACCGCGTCCTTGGTCAGCGGCGGGTCGGCGAGGGCGCCCAGCTCCTCCAGGGACGCCTGCTTGTGCTCCATGCGCAGCCGGCCGGCCGCGGCGAGGTGCTCCGGGACCTCCTCGCCGAGGATCTCCAGGGCGCGCTGCACACGGGCCCCGGCGGCCACGGCCGCGCGGGCGGAGCGGCGCAGGTTGGCGTCGTCGAAGTTGGCGAGGCGGTTGGCCGTGGCCCGCACCTCGCGGCGCATCCGGCGCTCCTCCCAGGCCAGCACCGACTCATGGGCGCCGAGCCGGGTCAGCAGCGCGCCGATCGCGTCGCCGTCGCGGACGACCACGCGGTCCACGCCGCGCACCTCGCGGGCCTTCGCGGCGATGGACAGCCGCCGGGCGGCGCCGACCAGGGCCAGCGCGGCCTCGGGACCCGGGCAGGTCACCTCGAGGGAGGAGGAACGGCCGGGCTCGGTCAGCGAGCCGTGCGCGAGGAAGGCACCGCGCCACGCGGCCTCGGCGTCGCACGTGGCCCCCGAGACCACCTGCGGGGGAAGCCCGCGGATCGGGCGTCCGCGGCCGTCGACCAGGCCGGTCTGCCGGGCCAGCTGATCACCGCCCGCGACCACCCGAACGACGTAACGCGAGCCGCGCCGCAGCCCGCCGGGCGCCATGACGATCAGCTCGGAGCTGTGCCCGAAGATCTCCAGGATGTCCCGCTTGAGTCTGCGGGCCGCCATCGCCGTGTCGAGCTCCGCCTCGATCACGATGCGTCCGCTGACCAGGTGGAGGCCGCCGGCGAACCGCAGAATGGCGGAGACCTCCGCCTTCCTGCAGCAGGTCCGGGTGACGGGGAGCCGGGAGATCTCATCCTTCACCGCTGCCGTCATCGCCATGGGCCGATCCTTCCATGCATCCGAAAAATACGGTCGTACGCGGCGGCGAGGAGCTCCGGGTCGTGCCGGGGCGTCCCGTCCGTCCGGGCCACCGGGGCCAGCTCGACCGCGGCACCGAGCCGCTTGGCGGCCTCCGTGAGCACTTCGCGGTCGGGCACGGCGGCCTCGTCGGCCAGCACCACGTCCAGGGCGAGTTTAGGGGCGTGTCGTCCCAAAACCTCCAAATGACGCTGCGGGGAGAAGCCTTCGGTTTCTCCCGGCTGCGGGGCGAGGTTCAGGGAGAGTACCCGGCGCGCCTTCGTCTCGGTGAGGGCGTCCAGGAGTTCCGGCACCAGCAGGTGCGGGATGACGGACGAGAACCAGGAGCCGGGGCCGAGTACCACCCAGTCCGCGTCCCGCACGGCGGCGACGGCCTCGGGGACGGCGGGCGGGTCGGGCGGCACCAGGTGCACGGACTGCACCTCGCCCCGGGTGAGGGCGACGGTCGCCTGGCCCCGGACGGTGTCGACCTCGTCGGGCCGCTCCGGGTCGTGCCCCTTGACCAGGGCCTGCAGCTCCAGCGGCACCGCCGACATGGGCAGCACCCGGCCGTGCGCGCCGAGCAGCTTGCCGACCAGGTCGAGGGCCTGGACGTGGTCGCCGAGCTGCTCCCACAGGGCGACGATCAGCAGATTGCCGACGGCGTGGTCGTGCAGGTCGCCCTGGGAGTGGAAGCGGTGCTGGATGACCCGGGACCAGGTCTGGCCCCAGTCGTCGTCGCCGCACAGCGCGGCCAGCGCCTTGCGCAGGTCACCGGGCGGCAGCACGCCCAGCTCGTCGCGCAGGCGCCCGCTGGAGCCGCCGTCGTCGGCCACCGTGACGACGGCGGTGAGGTCGCCGGTGATCCGGCGCAGCGCGGCGAGCGACGCCGACAGACCCATGCCGCCGCCGAGGGCGACGACCTTGGGCTGGGCGCCACGGCGGCGCGGCCGGCCGCCCCGGGTCTCGGTGGTGCGGCCGGCGCGGCTGGCGCGCCCTTCCGGCACCGCCCGGCGCAGCCTGCTCAGCCGCGGAGTACGTCCGGTCATTCCCGTCCCATGTCCCGGTGCACGACCACCGTCTCCACACCCTCGGCCGCGAGGCGCGCGGCGAGCTTCTCCGACATGGCCACCGAGCGGTGCTTCCCGCCCGTACAGCCGACGGCGATCGTCACATAACGCTTGCCCTCTCGACGGTAGCCCGCGGCAACCAGCTGGAGCATCTCGGCGTATCGGTCGAGGAACTCCTTGGCGCCGGGCTGGTTGAAGACATAGGCCGCGACCTCCTCGTTCAGGCCGGTGAAGGGGCGCAGCTCCGGGACCCAGTGCGGGTTGGGCAGGAACCGCATGTCCACGACCAGGTCGGCGTCGACGGGCAGGCCGTACTTGAAGCCGAAGGACATGACGGTGGCCCGCAGCTCGGGCTCCTCCTCGCCGGCGAACTGGGCGTCCATCTTCGCCCGCAGCTCGTGCACGTTCAGGCTGGAGGTGTCGATCACCAGGTCGGCGTCGCCGCGCAGCTCGCGCAGCAGCTCCCGCTCGGCGGCGATGCCGTCGACGATCCGGCCGTCGCCCTGCAGGGGGTGCGGGCGGCGCACCGACTCGAAGCGGCGCACCAGGGCGTCGTCCGAGGACTCCAGGAAGACGATCCGGCGGGTCACCCCGCGCGCGTCGAGGTCGGAGAGGGACTCGCGGAGGTTGTCGAAGAACCGCCGGCCGCGGACGTCGACGACGACCGCGATCCGCGCCACGTTGCCCTGGGAGCGGGCGCCGAGCTCCACCATGGTGGGGATCAGCGCCGGCGGGAGGTTGTCGACGACGAACCAGCCGAGGTCCTCCAGGCACTTCGCGGCCGTGGACCGGCCGGCTCCGGACATGCCGGAGATGATCACCAGCTCGGGGATGGTCGCCTCGGGGACCCCGGCCTTCTCGCTGCCCGTACTCACCTGTGCTCCGTCTTTCTGGCGTGCGTCCTGTAGGGCGGGATCGTCTCCGGAATTCCTGTGCGGGTCCCGGGGCCCGGGATCTCGGTCGGTCATGGCCCCGGTGTCGTGCTCGTTCATGTCTCCTGCCCCCGTCGTTCGTCCGGGACGCCCGCGGTCACGGGCTCCCCCGAGGCCCCCGTCGTGGGGTCGGGTGCCTCGTCCTCCATGATCTCTCCCGTCGCGGTGTTCACGGCGGGTGCGGCCGGGGCCGCCTGCGCGAGGGCCACGGCGATGGTCTCGGCCGTCTTGCGGCCTATGCCCGGCACCTCGCAGATCTGGTCGATGGTCGCGGACCGCAGCCTCTTCAGCGAACCGAAGTGCTTGATCAGCGCCTGCCTGCGGGTGTCGCCCAGACCGGGGATGTCGTCCAGCGGGCTCGACCGGAAGCGCTTGGAGCGCTTGGTCCGCTGGTAGGTGATCGCGAACCGGTGGGCCTCGTCACGGATGCGCTGGAGCAGGTAGAGGCCCTCGCTGGTGCGGGGCAGGATGACCGGGTCGTCCTCGCCGGGGACCCAGACCTCCTCCAGCCGCTTGGCGAGGCCGCACACGGCGATGTCGTCGATGCCGAGCTCGTCCAGGGCCCGCTGGGCGGCGGCGACCTGCGGCTGCCCGCCGTCCACGACGACGAGCTGCGGCGGGTAGGCGAAACGCTTGGGCCGGCCGTCCTCGTCCTTGAGGCCGTCGGACAGCGGAGCCGAGGAGACGTCCGTGAGGGGCCCCGACCCGTCGTCCGCACCAGTCCCGGCGGCCTCGGCGGCCCCGTTCGGGCTCTCGCCGTCGGTCCACTCCCCCGTCCGCTCCTTCTCCGCGAGGTAGCGCTTGAAGCGGCGGGTGATCACCTCGTGCATCGAGCGGACGTCGTCCTGGCCCTCGAAGCCCTTGATCTGGAACCTGCGGTACTCGCTCTTGCGGGCCAGACCGTCCTCGAAGACGACCATGGAGGCCACCACGTCGTCGCCCTGGAGATGCGAGATGTCGTAGCACTCGATGCGCAGCGGGGCGCTGTCCAGCTCCAGGGCGTCGGCGATCTCCTCCAGCGCGCGGGAGCGGGTGGTCAGATCGGAGGCGCGCTTGGTCTTGTGCAGGACGAGGGCCTGCTGGGCGTTGCGCTCGACGGTCTCCATCAGGGCGCGCTTGTCGCCGCGCTGCGGCACGCGCAGCGAGACCTGGGCGCCACGCCGTCCCGACAGCCACTCCTGCACCGGCTCCACGGGGTCGGGCAGGGCCGGGACGAGGACCTCCTTGGGCACCGCGTCCCCGGTCTCCTCGCCGTAGAGCTGCTGCAGGGCGTGCTCCACGAGGGCGCCGGTGGTGATCTCCTCCACCTTGTCGGTGACCCAGCCGCGCTGGCCGCGCACGCGTCCGCCGCGGACGTGGAAGATCTGCACGGCCGCCTCCAGCTCGTCCTCGGCGACGGCGATCAGGTCGGCGTCCGTCGCGTCGGCGAGCACGACGGCGTTCTTCTCCATCGCCTTCCGCAGGGCCCCTATGTCGTCCCGCAGGCGCGCGGCGCGCTCGTACTCCATCGCCTCGGCCGCCTCCTGCATCTGCCGCTCCAGGCGGCGCAGATAGGTGCCGGTACGGCCGGCCATGAAGTCGCAGAACTCTTCCGCCAGCTCCCGGTGCTCCTCGGCGGAGATCCGGTCGACGCAGGGGGCGGAGCACTTGCCGATGTAGCCGAGGAGGCAGGGGCGGCCGGTGCGGCGGGCGTTCTTGAACACGCCCGCCGAGCAGGTGCGCACGGGGAACACCCGCAGGAGCAGGTCGACGGTGTCCCGGATCGCCCACGCGTGCGCGTACGGACCGAAGTACCTGACGCCCTTCTTCTTGTGACCGCGCATCACCTGCACGCGCGGATACTCCTCGTTCATCGTCACCGCGAGGTACGGGTAGCTCTTGTCGTCGCGGTACTTGACGTTGAACCGGGGGTCGAACTCCTTGATCCAGGAGTACTCCAGCTGCAGCGCCTCGACCTCGGTGGAGACGACGGTCCACTCCACGGACGCGGCGGTGGTGACCATCGACCGGGTACGCGGGTGCAGGCCGGACAGGTCCTGGAAGTAGTTCGCCAGGCGCTGACGCAGGCTCTTCGCCTTTCCGACGTAGATCACCCGGCGGTGCTCGTCGCGGAACCTGTACACCCCGGGCGAGTCCGGGATCTGTCCCGGCTTGGGGCGGTAGCTGGAGGGGTCGGCCATGTCTCACACCCTACTGGCGAGCGGTGACACTCCGGCGAGCCTGTGGACAACGGAACACCGTGATCATCGGGGTCGGCGGCAGGTGGGCGGCCCGCCCTCGCCCCGGACGCCCTCGCCCCGTCACCCTCCGTCATGCCGGCGGCGTCCGGACCGACGGGTCGGGACTCGGCCAGGACCGTACCGCCGTTGCGGCACAAGTGTTGTCGGGGCCTGGCCGACACGCTTCAATGCGGGGGAACTCGGGGCCCTGAACGGCGGCTTACGGATGTGAAGACCCCCGCTCCGCCCTCGCCGACGGGCCCCGAGCCGTGTGAACGGTCCGACCAGCCGTTGTGCCACCACAGAAAGGCCCCTGCATGCCGCACGCCCCTCAGCACGCGGACATCGCCGCCGTCACCACCGCGGAGCTGGACACGGCCCTGCGAGGCGGCCCCTTCCACGTCGCCCTGCGTGCCGCGATCGCGGCACGGGGCCTGCCCCTGCAGCGGGTCCAGCACCATCTGTCCCGGCGCGGGGTGAAGGTCGGCGTGACCAGCCTGAGCTACTGGCAGCAAGGGGCCCGTCGGCCCCAGCGCCCTGAGTCGCTGCGTGCCGTGCGGGCGCTGGAGGAGATACTCCAGCTGCCCGAGGAGTCCCTGATCAGGCTGCTCGCCGAGGCCGACGGCCCGAGCGCCCACCAGCGCCCGGCGGCCCGCTCCTACCGCTCCCTGATGGAGGCCTCCGGCGTCCTGGAGCAGCTGCTGTCCGAGCTGGACAGCCCGCGTGACGGCGGCCTGCACACGCTGGCCCATCACGAGCGGGTCCGCATCGGGCAGCGCCGTGAGCTGGCGGAGTGCGAGTCGCACCACATCGTGCGGGCCCACACGGACGGCGTGGACCGCTTCCTGGCCGTCCACCACGGCGACCCGGGCTGTCTGCCCGAGCGCATGAGGGTGCATGCCCTGGAGAACTGCCGCACCGGCCGCGTGCGGCGGCACCAGGAGACCGGTGTCCTCGTCGCCGAGCTGCTCTTCGGCACCCGGCTGCGGGCGGGTGAGACCCATCTCTTCCGGTACGGCGTGGAGGACGGCACGGCCAGCCTCTCCCATGAGTACGCGCGAGGCTTCCCGCTCGCGGGCGGGCAGTACGCCCTGCAGGTCCGCTTCGCCGACGACGTCCTGCCCCTGCACTGTCACCGGTTCTCCCAGCACTCGGCGGCGGCGCCCCGCGGCGGCCGGCAGCGGCTGGTCCCGAGCGCACAGCATCGTTCCGTCCACCTGGTCGAGCAGAGGGTGCGGACGGGGATCGTGGGCATCGGCTGGGCCTGGGAATGAGCCCTTTGCCCGTTTCCCGGGTTCAGCGGGTCCGGGTGGCGTCGGGTGACGTAAACGCTTGCGCAAGCGTTTACGTAGGCTCCCTCATGCGTTACCGTCCGGACGGAGGAAGCCGCAACGGGCGGTCGGAGCGGGCAGAGCGGGAGGAGGCACCGTGGCGACCATGGCCGACGTCGCGCGCAGCGCCGGTGTGTCCGTGGCGACCGTCTCCCATGTCCTGAACGACACCCGGCCCGTGCTCCCCCACACCCGCCAGGCCGTGCTGGACGCGATGGATGAGCTCGGCTACACGCCCAACACCCTCGCGCGCTCCCTGGTGACCGCGCGCACCCGCTCCATCGGGCTCGCCGTGTCGGCGATCAGCAACCCCTACTTCACGGAGATCCTCCAGGGCGTCGAGGCGGCAGCCCTGGAACGCGGATACGGCCTGCTCATCGCGGACCCGCACGACGACCCGCACCATGAACGCAAGGTCGTCCAGCTGCTGCACGAACGCCGGGTCGACGGCATGATCGTCGCCCCGTCGCCCGACCCGAGCGAACTGCTCGCCTACCTGGGGCGCCACAAGGTGCCGGCCGTCCTGCTCGACCGGGTCGTCGAGCTTCCGGCGGACGGCTCCCTGGTGTGCGACCAGATCTGTGCCGAGAGCGCCACGCCGACGGCCCGGCTCGTCACGCATCTCGCCGGACTCGGCCACCGCCGGATCGGCATGGTCGCCGGCCTTCCGGGGCTGAGCACCACCGTGGAGCGGCTCGCCGGGTACCGGGACGGTCTGGCGGCCTCCGGGCTCCCCTACGACGAGGGGCTGGTCGTGCACGGCGACTCCGAGTCCCGGGGCGCCGAACGGGCGACCGCCGCGCTGCTGGCCCTCGCCTCGCCGCCGACCGCCCTGGTCACCGCCAACAACGCCATGACCATCGGCACCCTGCGCGCCCTGCGCGATCACGGCCTGTCGGTGCCCGGAGACATCGCCCTGTGCTGTTTCGACGACTTCGCCTGGGCCGATCTGTTCTCTCCCCGGCTCACCGCGATCGCCCAGCCCAGCAGGGACATCGGCGCCGAGGCGGTCCGCGTGCTCCTGGACCGGCTGGCGGATCCGGCCACGCCCGCCCGGACCCTGCGTCTGCCCTGCACCTTCGTGCACCGCACCTCGTGCGGATGTGCCGAACAGCCCCTGACGTCCGTGAAAGGAACCCCCTCGTGATCGTCGTCGCCGGTGAGGCCCTGATCGATCTGGTGCCGCAGGGCACGGGCGCCCTCGCCCCGCTGCGGCCGGCGCTCGGCGGGGGCCCGTACAACACCGCCGTCGCCCTCGGCCGGCTCGGCTCGCCCACCGCCTTCTGCTCCCGGACGTCTCTCGACGCCTTCGGGGAGGCCCTGCTCGACGGGCTCCGGGAGGCGGGGGTGGACGTATCGGCCGTGCAGCGCGGCCCGGAGCCGACCACGCTGGCGGTCGCGACCATCGACGCCCAGGGGTCGGCCGCCTACTCCTTCTATGTCGAGGGCACCGCCGACCGGCTCTTCTCGGCGCCCCGGGAGCTGCCGGAGGGGACCCGAGCGGTGTCCTTCGGGACCTGTTCGCTCGTCCTGGAACCGGGGGCGAGCGCCTACGAGGAGCTGATGCGCAGGGCGGCCGGGCACGGGGTGTTCACCGCGCTCGATCCGAACATCCGGGCAGGGCTGATACCGGACCCGGACGCGTACCGGGCCCGGTTCGAGAGCTGGCTGCCGTCGGTGTCGCTGCTCAAGCTGTCCGAGGAGGACGCGGCGTGGCTGGGTGGGACGCCGCGTGAGTGGCTGGCCGCGGGACCGGCGGCCGTCGTGATCACTCGGGGCGGGGACGGGCTCACCGCCTATACGCGGGACGGGGCGGTGCACTCCGTGCCGGGCGAGGCCGTCGACGTGGTGGACACGATCGGTGCGGGCGACACCGTGAACGCGGCCCTGCTGCACGGGCTGGCCGCCGAGGACGCGCTGTCCGCCGACGCGCTCGTGGGACTGGGCGCGGAGGGCTGGACACGGCTGCTGCGGTTCGCGGCGCGGGCTGCCGCGATCACCTGCTCCCGGGCGGGGGCGGAACCGCCGTACGCCGCCGAACTGGCGGACCAGAACGGGGCTTCGGCCGGGGACTTCGCCGGGGGCGTCTGAGAAGGGCGTCCTCGTGTGCCTCTGTCTCGTGTCTGTCGTGCGCTGTTGAGGAGTCAAAGACCGGTGCGGGCCCCTGGATGGGGCCGCTGATGATCCAACGGGTGGCGCCCCGCGGGAAGTTCCCGCGGGGCGCCACCCGTTCCGGAATCGCCCGGTCCGGCCCTCGGAGGGGCGGACCGGACGCTCAGGCCGTTCAGGCCGCTCAGGCCTTGGGAGCCCGCGTCGTCTTCGTCGCCGCGGTCTTCTTCGTGGCCGTCTTGGACGCTGTCTTCTTGGCCGCCGTCTTCTTCGCAGCCGTCTTCTTCGCGGCCGTCTTCTTCGCGGCCGGGGCGCCGGTGGCCTTGTCGGCCGTCCTGGCCGTCGCGGTCCTGCGGGTCGCCGAGCCGGCCGCGACGGTCTTCCTGGCCGTCTTGCGCGGGGCCTTCACCGAGGCGGCGTCGCTGATCCGCTCGGCGTCGAGGATCTCGCGCAGGAACTTGCCGGTGTGGCTGGCGGGCACCGCGGCGACCTCCTCGGGCGTGCCCTCGGCGACGACGAGGCCGCCTCCGGCACCTCCCTCGGGACCCATGTCGACGAGCCAGTCGGCGGTCTTGATCACGTCGAGGTTGTGCTCGATGACGATGACCGTGTTGCCCTTGTCGACCAGGCCGGAGAGGACCTTCAGCAGCTTGCTGATGTCCTCGAAGTGCAGACCGGTGGTCGGCTCGTCGAGGACGTAGACCGTGCGGCCGGTGGAGCGCTTCTGCAGCTCGCTGGCGAGCTTCACGCGCTGCGCCTCACCGCCGGACAGCGTGGTCGCCGCCTGGCCGAGCCGGACGTAGCCGAGACCGACGTCGTTCAGCGTCTTGAGGTGGCGGTTGATCGCCGGGACGGCCTCGAAGAAGTCCATGGCCTCCTCGATCGGCATGTTCAGGACCTCGGCGATGGACTTGCCCTTGTAGTGGACCTCCAGGGTCTCCCGGTTGTACCGGGCGCCGTGGCAGACCTCGCACGGGACGTAGACGTCCGGGAGGAAGTTCATCTCGATCTTGATGGTGCCGTCGCCCGCGCAGTTCTCGCAGCGGCCGCCCTTGACGTTGAAGGAGAAGCGCCCCGGCAGATAGCCGCGGACCTTCGCCTCGGTGGTCTCGGCGAACAGCTTGCGGATGTGGTCGAAGACGCCGGTGTACGTCGCCGGGTTGGACCGGGGCGTACGGCCGATGGGCGACTGGTCGACGTGCACGACCTTGTCGACCAGGTCGTCGCCGTCCACGCGCGTGTGCCGTCCGGGGACGCTGCGGGCGCCGTTCAGCTCGCGGGCCAGGTGCGTGTACAGGATGTCGTTGACCAGGGTCGACTTGCCCGAACCGGAGACGCCGGTCACCGCGGTGAAGACGCCGAGCGGGAAGGAGACGTCGATGTCCTGCAGGTTGTTCTCGCGGGCGCCGTGGACCGTGAGCTGCCGGGACGGGTCGAGCGGGCGCCGGATGTCGGGCACCGGGATGGCCTTCTTGCCCGCCAGATACTGGCCCGTCTGCGACTCGTCGTTGGCGAGCAGCTCCTTCAGGGAGCCGCTGTGCACGACCTTGCCGCCGTGCTCGCCGGCACCGGGGCCGATGTCGACGATCCAGTCGGCGACCTTGATGGTGTCCTCGTCGTGCTCGACGACGATGAGCGTGTTGCCCATGTCGCGCAGGCGGACCAAGGTCTCGATCAGCCGGTGGTTGTCCCGCTGGTGCAGACCGATGGACGGCTCGTCGAGGACGTACAGGACGCCGACGAGTCCGGAGCCGATCTGGGTGGCGAGCCGGATGCGCTGGGCCTCGCCGCCGGACAGGGTGCCGGCCGCCCGGTTGAGCGAGAGGTAGTCCAGGCCGACGTCGACCAGGAACCGCAGCCGCTCGTTGACCTCCTTCAGCACGCGCTCGGCGATCTTCTTGTCGCGGGCGCTCAGCTTCAGCTCGCCCAGGAAGTCCGCGCAGTCGCTGATGGACATGGCGGAGACCTCGGCGATGGACTTCCCCATGACCGTGACGGCGAGGACGATCGGCTTCAGCCGGGTGCCCTTGCAGGAGGGGCAGGGCACCTCGCGCATATAACCCTCGAAGCGCTCGCGGCTGGCGTCGCTCTCGGCCTCGCTGTGCCGGCGCTTGACGAAGGGGACGGCGCCTTCGAACGGCGTCGTGTAGACCCGCTCGCGGCCGTAGCGGTTGCGGTACCGCACCTCGATCTGCGTCTTGTGGCCGTAGAGCAGGGCCTTCTTGGCGCGCTGCGGCAGACCGGCGAACGGGATGTCCGTCCGGAAGCCGAGGGCGTCCGCGAGGGCGCCGATCAGACGGCCGAAGTAGTCCTTGGTGTGCCCGTGCGACCAGGGGTGGATGGCGCCCTCGTCGAGGGACTTGTCCTCGTCCGGGACGATCAGCTCGGCGTCGACCTCCATGCGCGTGCCGATGCCGGTGCACTCGGGGCAGGCGCCGAAGGGCGAGTTGAACGAGAAGGAGCGCGGCTCCAGCTCCTCGAAGGAGAGGTCGTCGTACGGGCAGTACAGGTGCTCCGAGAACATGCGCTCGCGCTCGGGGTCGTCCTCGGGGAGGTCCACGAAGTCGAGCACGACCATGCCGCCGGACAGGCCGAGGGCGGTCTCGACGGAGTCGGTGAGGCGGCGCTTGGCGGAGTCCTTGACGGTGAGGCGGTCGACGACCACCTCGATGGTGTGCTTCTCCTGCTTCTTCAGCGTGGGCGGGCTGGACAGCTGGATCGTCTCGCCGTCCACGCGTGCGCGTGAGTAGCCCTTGGTCTGCAGGTCGGAGAAGAGGTCGACGAACTCGCCCTTGCGCTCGCGCACCAGCGGCGAGAGCACCTGGAAGCGGCTGCCCTCCGGTAGCTCCAGCACCCTGTCGACGATGGCCTGCGGCGACTGGCGCGTGATGGGACGGCCGCACTCGGGACAGTGCGGCTTGCCGATGCGCGCGAAGAGCAGCCGGAGGTAGTCGTAGACCTCGGTGATGGTGCCGACCGTGGAGCGCGGGTTGCGCGAGGTCGACTTCTGGTCGATGGAGACGGCCGGGGACAGACCCTCGATGAAGTCGACGTCCGGCTTGTCCATCTGGCCGAGGAACTGCCGGGCGTACGACGACAGCGACTCGACGTAGCGCCGCTGCCCCTCGGCGAAGATGGTGTCGAAGGCCAGCGAGGACTTGCCCGACCCCGACAGGCCCGTGAAGACGATGAGCGAGTCGCGCGGCAGCTCGAGCGAGACGTTCTTGAGGTTGTGCTCGCGCGCGCCACGGATGATGAGACGGTCGGCCACGCCGGTCCGCACCTTTCTTGAGAAGAGTGACAGGGGCGAGGCCCCCGTCATTTCCAGACTAGGGGGAGCCACTGACAACGCCGGTCGGATTCCGTGAGGGACAACAATCCCGAGGCCTCCAGCATGCCCGACGCCGAGATCGAGCCTATAGCACGCGCATTCGATTTACGGTCCTCGTTCACCACCTTCACCCAATGGTGTGGTGGAGCTAATGTCAGGCTCATGATTGATCACGCTCGTGACCTGGAGTCTGTACGTGAGGCGACCGAACGGCTGCTCACCGCAGCCGCCAAGGTGGACAACGCCCGTGTGACCGAGCCGTCACGGCTTCCCGGCTGGAGCCGCGGTCATGTCCTCGCCCACCTCGCGCGCAACGCGGACGCTCTGCTGAACGTCCTCGAGGGGCGCCCCATGTATGTCTCCGCCGCCGCCCGTGACGCCGACATCGAGCGGGACGCGCCCCGCCCGCTCGACGTCCAGCTCGCCGACGTCCGGCAGACCGCCGACCGCCTCCAGCGGGCGGCGGCCGTGCCCGCCGACTGGTCCCGCACGGTGGAGCTGCGCAACGGCGTGACGGACACGGCGGCCCGTCTGCCGTTCCGCCGGTGGGTCGAGGTGGAGCTGCACCACGTCGACCTGGGCATCGGATACGAGCTGGAGGATCTGCCCGCGGAGTTCGTGGAGCGGGAGACCGACTTCCTCGCCGAGCGCTTCTCCGGACACCCCGACGTCGAGCCGGTCCGGCTGACGGACGGCACACGCGTGTGGCGCACGGGACGGGACGAGGACCCGGTCGGGATCACCGTCCGGGGCACCGGAGCCGACCTGCTCGGCTGGCTCTCCGGGCGCCGCACAGGGTCCGCGCTGACCGTCGAGGGCGGCGCTCTTCCGACCCTTCCGCCGCTCTAGCCCTCGCCGCCCTCGTAGGCGACGGCCGGCCTTGTCCGGCGTCGGGACGGCCGGCCGTGAGCCCCCGCTATAGGCTGCCGCCATGACGTACAGCGGACAGGTGACGGTCGGTGGCCCCGCCGACGTGCACGAGCTCAAGGACCTGATGATCACCAAGATCGCGGTCGGCCCGATGGACAACAACGCCTATCTGCTGCGCTGCCGGGCCACGGACGAGCAACTGCTGATCGACGCCGCCAACGAGGCGGACACCCTGCTGGGCACGATCGGTGACGACGGCATCGCGTCCGTCGTCACCACCCACCAGCACGGCGACCACTGGCAGGCCCTCGCCGCCGTCGTGGACGCCACCGGCGCGCGCACCTACGCCGGACGCGAGGACGCCGACGGCATCCCGGTTCCCACCGACGTCCTCGTCGACGACGGCGACGTCATCCGGGTGGGGCGCGTGGAGCTCACCGCGCGCCACCTGGTCGGGCACACGCCGGGTTCGATCGCCCTCGTCTACGACGACCCGCACGGGCATCCCCATGTGTTCACCGGCGACTGCCTCTTCCCGGGCGGTGTCGGCAACACCCGCAAGGATCCGGAGGCGTTCGCCAGCCTGATCCACGACGTCGAGACCAAGATCTTCGACGTGCTGCCCGACGAGACCTGGGTGTATCCGGGGCACGGGAACGACACCACGCTGGGCGCCGAGCGCCCCCATCTGCCGGAGTGGCGCGCCCGCGGCTGGTGACGCGGGCGCCGCGCGTTCAATGGACCAGCGTGCGCGCCCCGTGTGAACGCCGCGCACGCGGTGAAGACACGCGTGCGCTCCCGGCGTGCGCCGGAGCGCGGTCCACTGGTGTCAGCCCCGCGCAGGATGACGGCTCCTGAGCGGAACGGGCCGCCGGTCTTTCCATCCCCGCCCTCGGCCGGCGGCCCCGGCGAACCGCCCTGTCAGGCGTCCGCCCGGCCCTTCCCGGCCAGCGTCGCGACGCGCTCCACGCCGAAGGCGTACCCCTGCACCCCGCAGCCCGCGATGACGCCGTCGGCCCGCAGGGAGACGTAGGAGTGGTGCCGGAACGACTCCCTGCGGTGGATGTTGGAGATGTGGACCTCCAGCACGGGCAGCCCGTCACACGCGTTGAGGGCGTCCAGGATCGCCACGGAGGTGTGCGAGTAGGCGCCCGGGTTGATCACGATCCCGCAGTGCCCGAGCCGTGCCTCCTGGATCCAGTCGACCAGCTCGCCCTCGTGGTTGGACTGCCGGAAGTCGACGGTTCCGCCGTGCGCGGCCGCCGTCCTGGCGCACAGGGCCTCCACGTCCGCGAGGGTCTCGGAACCGTAGATCTCGGGCTGGCGCTGCCCGAGCAGGTTCAGGTTGGGGCCGTTCAGGATCATGATGGGGGCGTCGGCGAGGGTGCGGGGCACGGTTCCTCCGGTCCGTTCAGGGGCGTGCGGTGCGGGTCGTGCGGTGCGGAACCACCGCTGCCCGAACCCCGGTTTATCACGGTGCGCAGCGCGCTCCCGGCCCCCTACCCTCTGGACATGACCATGATCGCGTACCCGCCCAAGCCCTCCCCCGGTGACCGTGTCGCCGTCATCTCGCCCGGAGCCGGTCTGCCCGGTCTCTTCCCGCAGCCCTTCGAACTGGGACTGAAGCGGCTCCGCGAGGACTTCGGGCTCGTACCGGTCGAGTATCCGGCGACCCGCACGATGGGGTCCACGCCGAAGGAGCGGGCGGACGACATCCACGCCGCCTTCGCCGACCCGGAGATCAAGGCGGTCATCGCGTCCATCGGCGGCGACGACCAGATCACCGTGCTGCCGTACCTGGACCGGGAGTTGATCCGGGCGAACCCGAAGCCGTTCTTCGGGATGAGCGACAACACGAACCTGCTGATGTTCCTGCGCAACACCGGCATCGTCGCCTACCACGGCGCGAGCGTGATGGTCGAGCTCGGCCGGCCGGGCGCCATGAATCCGCGGACCGCCGACTCCCTGCGGGCCGCGCTGTTCACCTCCGGCGAGTACACCCTCCGTCCCGCCGAGCGCTGGAACGACGTCAACCGCGACTGGGCCGACCCCGCGACCTTCGAGTCGGAGGCGGAGCTGCGGCCCGCCGACGGATGGACCTGGGTCAACGCCGACCGGGTCGTGGAGGGCCGCACCTGGGGCGGCTGTCTGGAGATCCTCGGGTGGCTGCTGATGGCGGACCGCGAGATCTCCCACGACCTCTCCGAGTACGACGGTGGTGTCCTGCTGCTGGAGACGAGCGAGGAGTTGCCGAGCGGCGAGGAGGTCTTCCGCACCCTGCGGAACATGGGTGAGCGCGGGCTGCTGCGGCGCTTCTCGGCGCTGCTCATGGGCCGCGCGAAGACCTGGTCCTTCGAGCGCCCCAACTCCCCGGAGGAGGCCGCCCGGTACGCCGCGGAGCAGCGCGCGGCCGTCGAGCGCGCCATGCGGGCGTACGCCCCCGACACGATGATCGTCTTCGATGTCGAGTTCGGGCACACCGATCCGCAGCTCGTGATCCCGTACGGCGGCATCGCGCGCGTGGACGGTCCCGCCCGGCGCATCACCGTCACCTACTGATCGCCCCCGGCGCGCCCGCGCGCCCCCGTAACCGGTGGTCACGCTGGGTAGTTGATCCAGCATGCGCGATGCACGCACCGTAAGGGCGCCCTCCATGCTGCGGCTGGCGGGCGCCTCGCTCGCCGGGACGGCCATCGAGTTCTACGACTTCTTCGTCTACGGGACCGCGGCCGCCCTCGTGCTGGGGCCGTTGTTCTTCCCGACGTTCTCGCCGGTGGCGGGGACGCTGGCCGCGTTCGCCACCTTCGGCGTGGGTTTCGTGGCGCGGCCGCTGGGGTCGGTGCTGTTCGGGCACATCGGGGACCGGCGCGGGCGCCGGCCGGTGCTGGTGGCCTCTCTGCTGCTGACCGGGGGTGCCACGGTCGCGGTCGGCTGTGTGCCGACGTACGGGACGATCGGCGTCGCCGCGCCCATGTTGCTGCTCGTGCTGCGCTTCCTGCAGGGGCTGGGGCTCGGCGGCGAGTGGGGCGGGGCCGTGCTGCTGGCTGTGGAGCACGCCCCCGCCCATCGGCGCGCGCTGTGGTCGAGCTTCCCGCAGGTCGGCCCGGCGCTGGGCTTCCTGCTGGCCAACGGGGTGGTGCTGGGGCTGTCGGCGGGGCTGTCCGAGGAGCAGTTCGCGGCGTGGGGGTGGCGCGTGCCGTTCTGGGCGGCCGGGGTGCTCGCCGTGGCGGGGCTGTGGCTGCGGTCGTCGCTCGCGGAGAGTCCGCGGTTCCTGGAGATCGACGACCACGCGCGCGTGCCGCTCGTCGAGGTGGTGCGCGACCACTGGCGGCTTCTGCTGCTGACGGCCGGGGCGCTGTCGGTCGGGTACGCGATCTTCTACGCGGTGACGACCTGGTCGCTGGCGTACGGCACGGAACGGCTCGGGGCGAGCCGCACCGTCATGCTGACGTGTGTGATGGGCGCGGTGGTGGTGAAGGGCGCGCTCACCCCGGTGATGGCTGTGCTCGGCGACCGGTACGGGCGCCGGCCGCTGTGCCTGGCCGGGTGCGCCGCGGCCGCCCTGTGGATGCTGCCGATGGTCGCTCTGCTCGCGACGGGCCGGCCCCTGCCGATGTTCCTGGGCTTCACCGGTGCGCTGATCGCGTTCATCACCATGTTCGCGGTGATCGCCGCGTATCTGCCGGAGCTGTACGAACCCCGGGTGCGCTGCACGGGCGCCGCGGTCGGCTACAACCTCGGCGGGGTCCTGGGCGGCGCACTCACTCCGATCGCGGCCACCGCGCTCGCGGGGCAGGGCGGCGGGGTGCCCTGGGGCGTGGGGGCGTATCTGACGGGGATCGCGCTGCTGAGTCTGGGCTGTTTCTCCCTGCTGCCCGAGACCCGCCCGGTGGCGGCGGTGACGACGGCGGCGGAGCCCGCCACCGGATGACGGGAGCCGGTGACGGGCCGCGCGGCCGGCGCGCTCTCAGGGGTTGATCGCGAGTTCCAGATAGGCCGCGAACAGGACCAGGTGGACGCCGCCCTGGAGCGGCGTCGCCCGCCCCGGAACCACCGTCAGCGAGCTCACCACCACCGTGAGCGCGAGCAGCACCATATGGGTCGGGCCGAGCCCGAGCACGAGGGGGCCGGAGAGCCAGAGGGAGGCCAGCGCCACCGCGGGGATGGTGAGGCCGATGCTGGCCATCGCCGAGCCGAGGGCAAGATTCAGGCTGGTCTGCACGCGGTCCCGGCGCGCTGCGCGCACGGCGGCGATCGTCTCGGGGAGCAGCACCAGCAGGGCGATGACGACACCGACGACGGCGTGGTGCAGTCCGGCGGCTTCGACACCGGACTCGATGGTGGGCGACACGCCCTTGGCGAGGCCGACGACGCCGACCAGGGCCAAGCCGAGCAGTCCGAGGCTGGTCAGCGCCGCCCGCTTGGAGGGCGCGTCGGCGTGGGCGTCGGAGGTGATCACCTCGCCCTTCCGGCTGACGGGCAGGAAGTAGTCGCGGTGCCGCACGGTCTGGGTCGTCACGAACAGGCCGTAGAGGATCAGCGAGGACACCGCGGCGAACGTCAGTTGCACCGTGGAGAACTCGGCGCCGGGCTTGCTGGTGGTGAAGGTGGGCAGCACCAGGCTCAGGGTGGCCAGTGTGGCGACGGTGGCCAGGGCCGCGCCGGTGCCCTCGGGGTTGAAGACCGCCGTGCGGTGCCGCAGGGAGGCCACCAGCAGGCACAGGCCGACGATGCCGTTGCAGGTGATCATCACGGCCGCGAAGACGGTGTCCCTGGCCAGGGTGGAGCTCTTGTCACCACCGTCGATCATCAGGGTCACGATGAGGGCGACCTCGATGATCGTGACCGCGACGGCGAGGACCAGGGAACCGAAAGGTTCACCCACTCGGTGGGCGACCACCTCGGCGTGGTGCACGGCGGCGAGGACGGCGCCGGCCAGGACGAGCGTGATCACCGCGACCACCGCGCCTGTCAGGTCCCGCCCCCAGGTGAGGACCAGCAGCACGACCGCGAGCACCGGCACGACGGTCGTCCACCGGGTCGCGAGCGGTCTGAGCCGATCGATCATGGAGCGATCGTCGCAAAGGCTGTTCGGGTTCGCATTGTCTGAGGGGTGGCCTGAGGAGTGCTCGGGCGGCCCCGCGGGGCCCTCGTGGAGCGGGGGGCTCGGGTGTCTTGTGTCGTGGTGCGAAATCGGTCATCTCCTGTACGTCGCGGTCCAGGTCGGGGCCGGTCGCCCCGGTGGGCGGTCGGCCGTGCGCGGGAGCGGTGCCCGGCGCTGTGCCGGGCACCGCTCCCGGTGTCGGTCCTTCGGCGTCCTGCCGCCGGCCGGCGGTCAGACGTCGACGCGGTCCTTGGGAGTACCCTCGCCGCCCTGCTCCACGGCCTCGGCCGCCGCCTGCTTCCGGGAGGCCCGGAGGCTGGTGATCGTGGTGACGATCAGGACGGAGCAGATCACGCCGAGCGAGACGGGGATGCTGATCTCGGGGACGTGGACCCCCGACTCGTGCAGCGCGTGCAGCACCAGCTTCACGCCGATGAAGCCGAGGATGATCGACAGGCCGTAGCTGAGGTGGACCAGCTTGCGCAGCAGACCGCCGATGAGGAAGTACAGCTGCCGGAGGCCCATCAGGGCGAAGGCGTTGGCGGTGAACACGATGTACGGGTCCTGCGTGAGGCCGAAGATCGCCGGGATGGAGTCCAGGGCGAAGAGCACGTCGGTCGTGCCGATCGCGAGCATCACGACCAGCATCGGGGTCATGACCCGCTTGCCGTTCTCCCGGATCCACAGCTTCGTGCCGTGGTAGCGGTCGGCGACGCCGAACCTGCGCTCGGCGGCCTGGAGGAGCTTGTTCTCCTCGAACTCCTCGTCCTCCTGGTCGGCGCGGGCCTCCTGGATGAGCTTCCAGGCCGTCCAGATGAGGAAGGCGCCGAAGAGGTAGAACACCCAGGCGAAGCTGGCGAGGATCGCGGCGCCGGCGGCGATGAAGATCGCCCGCAGCACCAGGGCTATGAGCACACCGACCAGCAGAACGCGCTGCTGGTACTGCGACGGCACCGCGAACTTCGCCATGATCAGGACGAAGACGAAGAGGTTGTCGACGCTCAGCGATTTCTCGGTGATGAAGCCGGCGAAGAACTCGCCGCCGGCCTGCCCGCCGCCGAAGAGCAGCAGGCCGAGCCCGAAGAGGCCGGCCAGGGCGATCCAGACGACCGTCCAGATCCCGGCTTCCTTGATCGACACGTCATGCGGCTTGCGGCCGATGAAGAAGTCGACGGCGATCAGGGCGGCGAGGCCCACGATGGTCAGGACCCACAGGGTCGTTGAAACTTCCACTGCGCCTCCGGCAGTCGTAACGGCAGATGTCAGCGTCGTCGCGCGCCGGAGGTCTCTTCCACCCACGAGGGGCCGACGCCCCGGGATCTGGCCAGATCCGTATTGACGGGTACGCCGCAGCAGACAGGGAGTACTCCCCTCCGTGGGATCAACAGTAACGAATCACCAAGGAAAGGTAAAGCGCTTGGCAAAAAGATCACCAAGTATGCAGGTCAGGGCTTTTTACCAATGCTTGGCGCGGGCCTCGGCGACCTTTGCCAGCACCTGCTGGAGCACCTGGCTGCCGGGCGGCACGAGCGAGGGCTCATAGGTCCAGGCGTGCCCGACCCAGGGGTCGGCCAGGTGGTCGTCCGGCACGGGGGTCAGCCGCAGCAGCGCCCGCCACAGCGGGTCGAGCAGCGGCCCGTAGGCCGAGGCGTCCTCACGGTCGGCCACCATCATCAGATGGACGCCGACGGCCGGTCCCTCGTCGGCGAGGTAACGCAGCTGGTTCACGGCCCGGTCGTCGAAGCCGTGCGGGAAGTCGTTGACGATCAGGAGTTGCTGGGAGGTGTCGAAACCGGGCGGGAGGGAGTCGGGCGCCCCACCGCGCAGCGCCATCTGCACCAGGTCGACGCGCTGGGTGAGACGGGCCAGGACGTCCGCCACTCCGGCCGCACCCGTGGCGGGCGGGCCCGCGAGCACGCCCGTCCGTACCAGCGGGTCGAGGGCCTGGGCGCCCGAACCCGCCGGGTCGATCACATGCACGCTGAACTCGCCCGCCGGGTAGACCGCCAGCAGCCGGGCCGCGTGCGCCACGGCCGTCTCCATCGCGAGGCGGCGCATGTCGTGGGTGTCGGTGAAGGAACCGTCGAGCGATGCGCCACGTCCGCTGTCGATCCACAGACCGCGCTCCAGCGGCAGCCGGATCAGCATCGGGATGCGCAGGTCGGAGCACTCGGGCAGATAGAGGTCGCCCAGGCGCAGAGCCATGGGGATCTCCATCGGGACGCGGTAGCCGTGCCAGACGGGGTTGTCCCAGCGCGCGAACGCGGGCGGCAGCGCGGGCTCGACCACCTCGGACTCGGCGGTCAGCTGGGCCACGTCGCGGTCGAGGGCCGCCTGGGCCTGCTCGACCAGCTCGGTGTGCCGGGCCTGTGCCGCCTCGCGGGCCGCGTCGCCCTGGCCGCCGATCCTGCTGCGCGGGTCCGACAGGGCCTGGTCGAGCTCCTTCTCCATACGCGACTCGGCGAAGTCGACCGCGCTGCGGTAGGCGGCCGTCGTGCGGGCCAGGTCCTCGAACATGCCCCAGACCTGGTTGTAGAGCCGCTCCTCCATGGACCAGCCGGTGGCGTCACCTGCGACGGGCTGCGCCGGCCTGCCGGGCTCGGCGGGAGGCGCGGTGGGCGGCGGTGGCGGCGGAGCGGAGGTCTGCCGGCGCGGGTGGCTGTAGTCGATGCCGCCGCCAGAGGTGGGCGCGGCCGGCTGGGCGTCACCCTGGTAGGGGGACTGCGGCGCGGGCTGGCCCGGTATCCCAGGCGACTGCGTGCCGTACGGCGACGTCGGCACCGGACCGGACCCGCCGGCGGTGGAGGCGGGGCCGCCCTGGTCCGGGCCGAGGGCCGGTGCGGCCGGCTGCCGGGAGCGGTCGCCGTCCGGGCGGGACGAGGGTGCCGGTACGGAGCGCGCCAGTCCTTGGGCCACCGCCTCGTGGATGCCGCCGGCGAGTTGGCGGGCCTCGGCCAGGCCCTGGTCGGTGAAGAGGTCGGTGAGACCGCCCGCGTAGCCCTGGCCGATGGCCCGGACCTTCCAGGCGCCCTGGCGGCGGTAGAGCTCCAGGGCGATCACGGCCGACTCGGTGTCCAGACCGGCCACGGTGTAGCTGGCGATCCCGGTGCCGTCGAGGCCCGTGACCGCGACGAAGGGGGCGGGGACGGCGCCGAAGCGGGCCGGTCCCCCGGCGCCGGTCGGCAGGGCGAGCAGCACACTGACCCGGTGGACGGCCTCCGGCATGGCGTCCAGGTCCACGGCGAGACGATGGTCGGCGGCTGCCTGCCGGGAGACCTCCAGGCCGGGCAGGGTCGGGGTGCCGGGATGGGCCACCCACTCCACGCCGTGGATCCTGCCCTGCTCGTCGCCGAGCGTGGCGGCTGCCACCATCGGTGTGCCGGCCGAGACCCTGATCTCCAGACGGGACTGGGAGAGCGGGTGGTTCTGCCCCCGCACCAGCTCGGCCGTCATGCCCTCGTCCCCCTGTGTCGCTTGTCGTGTCGTGTGCTGCTCGCCGGGCGGCCTACAGGTGCGGCAGGATCGCCGGCATCAGGTCCTGGAAGGTGCGGCCGTTGGCCGGGGTGCCGAGGGCGGTCATCGTCCAGCCCGAGCCCGCGCGGTGCACCTTCGCCATGATCTGGGCCGTGTAGGCGCCGCCGCCCGCGAGCGTGTAGCGGGCCAGCTCCTGGCCGTTGGTCTCGTCGACGATGCGGCAGAACGCGTTCTGCACCTCCTGGAACGTCTGGCCCGTGAAGGAGTTCACGGTGAAGACGATCT
The DNA here is from genome assembly GCF_008973465.1 of Streptomyces sp. SS1-1. Classification (NCBI taxonomy): domain Bacteria; kingdom Bacillati; phylum Actinomycetota; class Actinomycetes; order Kitasatosporales; family Streptomycetaceae; genus Streptomyces; species Streptomyces sp. SS1-1. The sequence continues at coordinate 1,718,266 of NZ_WBXN01000004.1, forward strand.
GGTCGATGTGGACCGGTACCCGCGCGAGGTCGACGAGGATGGCCTCGTCGTCGCCGCCCTGGCCGACACCGCCGACGAGGTTGTCGCCGGTGTGGCGGACCGAGCCGTCGTCGCTCACCAGGTGGCGGAAGAAGACGACGTCGACCGGCTGCTTGTCCGCGAAGAGGACCGCGGAGGCGTCGAGGTCGATCTCCCGCGTGCGCGAACCGAACAGGCCGCGCCGGGGAGCCGCCTGCCAGCCGAGACCCATGCGCACCGCGGTCAGGCTGCCCCCGTCGTTCTTCTGCAGACTGATGGCCTGACCCTTGGTCATGTTGACGGTCACGTGCTGATTCCCCTCTCGAACAGTCCCCTGTTGCCCGCGGGCTCCGCGGATGACCAGAACCCTACGCAGGGGCACTGACAGTGACGTACCCCGGTCCCCACTTTGTGTCGGTCTTGCAACACAGCGCGTACGCGCGGGCCGGGTCACCGGCCGGGGATATGGGCCGGTCAGGCGATTCCGGCCTCCTTCATCTGACGCAGCTCCTTCTTCATCTCGGACACCTCGTCCCGCAGCCGGGCCGCGATCTCGAACTGGAGGTCCGCGGCGGCGGCGCGCATACGCTCCGTCAGGTCCTCGATCTGCTGGGCGAGTTCGGCCGCCGGCTGGTCGGTCGGGACGGTCTCCTTGGCCTTGGACCTGCCCTTGGCCGGCTTCGCGGCCTGCGCGGCCTTGCCGCCGAGCGACGGCACGGGTGCCTTGGTGCCCCGGCCGTCCTTCTTCGCCCGGTAGCCGGTGCCGAGCAGCTGCTCGGTGTCGACGTCCTCGCGGGCGATCTGCGCGACGATGTCGTTGATCTTCTTGCGCAGCGGCTGCGGGTCGATGCCGTGTGCCTCGTTGTACGCGATCTGCTTCTCGCGGCGGCGGTTGGTCTCGTCGATGGCCTTCTCCATCGCCGGGGTGATCTTGTCCGCGTACATATGGACCTCGCCGGAGACGTTGCGCGCCGCGCGGCCGATGGTCTGGATGAGGGACGTACCGGAGCGCAGGAAGCCCTCCTTGTCCGCGTCGAGGATCGCCACCAGGGACACCTCGGGGAGGTCGAGGCCCTCGCGCAGCAGGTTGATGCCGACGAGGACGTCGAACTCGCCGGCGCGCAGCTCGCGCAGCAGCTCGACGCGGCGGAGCGTGTCGACGTCGCTGTGGAGGTAGCGCACCTGGATGCCGAGCTCCAGGAAGTAGTCCGTGAGGTCCTCGGCCATCTTCTTGGTGAGCGTCGTGACGAGGACGCGCTCGTCCTTCTCGACGCGGCCGCGGATCTCGTGCACCAGGTCGTCGATCTGGCCCTCGGTGGGCTTGACGACGACCTGCGGGTCGACGAGGCCGGTCGGGCGGATGATCTGCTCGACCTGGCCGTCGGAGCGGGAGAGCTCGTAGGTGCCGGGGGTGGCCGACAGGTAGACGGTCTGGCCGATGCGCTCCTGGAACTCCTCCCACTTCAGCGGCCGGTTGTCGAGGGCCGAGGGCAGGCGGAAGCCATGGTCGACGAGGGTGCGCTTGCGGGAGGCGTCTCCCTCGTACATGGCACCGATCTGCGGCACGGTGACATGCGACTCGTCGATGACGAGCAGGAAGTCGTCCGGGAAGTAGTCCAGCAGCGTGTTCGGCGGGGAGCCGGGCTCGCGGCCGTCGAAGTGCATCGAGTAGTTCTCGACGCCGGAGCAGGTGCCGATCTGGCGGAGCATCTCCAGGTCGTACGTGGTGCGCATGCGCAGCCGCTGGGCCTCGAGGAGCTTGCCCTGCTTCTCCAGCTCGGAGAGGCGCTCGCCGAGCTCCTTCTCGATGTCGTTGACGGCGCGCTCCATGCGCTCCGGGCCCGCGACGTAGTGGGACGCGGGGAACACGTAGAGCTGCTGGTCGTCGCTGATGATCTCGCCGGTGAGCGGGTGCAGCGTGGACAGCGCCTCGATCTCGTCGCCGAACATCTCGATGCGTACGGCGAGCTCCTCGTAGACCGGGAAGATCTCGATGGTGTCGCCGCGGACCCGGAAGGTGCCCCGGGTGAACGCGAGGTCGTTGCGCGTGTACTGGATGTCGACGAAGCGGCGCAGCAGCTCGTCCCGGTCGATCTCCTCACCGACCCTCAGCGGAACCATGCGGTCCACGTACTCCTGCGGAGTGCCGAGGCCGTAGATGCAGGAGACCGAGGCGACCACGACGACGTCGCGGCGGGTGAGCAGCGAGTTCGTCGCGGAGTGGCGCAGGCGCTCGACCTCCTCGTTGATCGAGGAGTCCTTCTCGATGTAGGTGTCCGACTGCGGGACGTACGCCTCGGGCTGGTAGTAGTCGTAGTACGAGACGAAGTACTCGACGGCGTTGTTCGGCAGGAGTTCGCGGAACTCGTTCGCCAGCTGGGCGGCGAGCGTCTTGTTCGGCGCCATCACCAGGGTGGGGCGCTGGAGCTTCTCGATCATCCACGCGGTGGTCGCGGACTTGCCGGTGCCGGTCGCGCCGAGGAGGACGACGTCCTTCTCCCCGGCCTGGATGCGCCGGGCGAGCTCGGCGATGGCCGCGGGCTGGTCGCCGTTGGGCTGGTAGGGGCTGACGACCTCGAAGGGCGCCACCGTGCGTTCGATGCTGGAAACGGGCCGCATGCAATCAACCGTACGACCCGCCACTGACAACGTGGTCCGATCAGTGGTTCTGCGGGGTCCGGGCGGCTCGCTGGACGGTGCGGCGGGCGGTGTGCGCCGGGTGCCGGAGCCGGCGCGGGACGGTGGCGTGGGCCGGTACGCCGGGCTTCTCCTCGGCGGGGGGTTCCTCGGGCTGCCCCAGGACCGTCCTCGGTCCGAAGATCATGACGGCGCCGGCGAGGAGCAGGAAGGCGAGCGGGCCGATCAGCATCGGCGCGAGCAGGGAGGCGGGTGAGTCGCCGGTCGTGGCGGGCCCGGTGCGGTGCAGGTGGACGCTGAGGGCGGCCATGCCGGTGTAGTGCATGCCGCTGGCGGCGAGGCCCATGATCAGGCTGGCGCCGACGCTCCAGAGCACCCCCCTGACCTGTCCGGCGGCCCAGAGGGCGGCGGTGGCGGCGAGCATCGCTATCACGACGGAGGCGGCGACGGTGAGCGTGTTGTACTCCAGCCTGCCGTCGAGGCGCATGCCCGCCATGCCGAGGTAGTGCATGGAGGCGACGCCCAGGCCGGTGATGGTGCCGCCGGTGAACAGGGCCGTCCCGCGGGCGCCGCGGCTGCCGACGATGAAGATGCCGATGCCCACCATGACGATGGCGAGGGCGAGGCTCGCGAACGTGATGGGCTTGTCGTAGTGGATCGCCGTCTCGTCGACCGTGAAGCCCATCATGGCGATGAAGTGCATGGTCCAGATGCCGGACCCGATGGCGACCGAGCCGAGGGCGAGCCACGCGGGGCGCCGGGAGCGCGCGACGAGCATCGACCTGGTGGTGCAGCGCAGCCCGAGCGCGCCACCGAGGCAGGCCATGAGGTAGGCCACCAGCGGTGTGACGATCCCGTAGCTGAAACCGTCGACCGTCCCCTGCATACGAGGCTGCCCTTCCGCCTGTTTACATCCCGGAATGTTCGATCGTGCGCCCCCTCCCGGGACCGCCCGAGCGGGCCAGGGTTGAGGCAGAGAGTAACCCCCACCGCAAGGCTCGAACGATTCTCCTGCAAAGAAACACGGGCCTGCCCCAGTTGTGCGGCACGAGTGAGCGGACGGGGCAACTCCGGGCGTTCCGTTGCCGACCCGCACTCCTTCGTCGTTGACCCTGTGCTGTCAGAGTTGAGCTGACCGTGATCTTCGACACGAGGAGTACGTATGCACGCGCGCGCTGTTGCCGCCACGACGGCCGCACTGCTGGGAACGGCCGCTCTGCTGTTTCCCGCTCCCGCCGCCGGCGCGGGCGTCCGGGCCGAGCGGCCGACGGTCATCGCCCACCGAGGGGCCTCCTCCTACGCGCCCGAGAACACGCTGGCCTCCGTCGACAAGGCCGCCGGCCTGGGCGTCGAGTGGGTCGAGAACGACGTGCAGCGCACCAAGGACGGCGAGCTGGTCGTGATCCACGACGACAACCTGAAGCGCACGACGGACGTGGAGGAGGTCTTCCCCGGCCGGTCCCCGTGGAAGGTGAAGGACTTCACCGCGGCGGAGATCGCCCGGCTCGACGCGGGCAGCTGGTTCGGGCCGGAGTTCGCGGGCGCGCGCGTGCCGACGCTGAGGCAGTTCGTGGACCGGGTGGAGTCGCACCGGCAGAAGCTGCTGCTGGAGGTCAAGAACCCGGAGCTGTACCCGGGCATCGAGCAGCAGATCCTGAAGACGCTGGACGACGAGGGCTGGCTCGACGCCTCGCACCTGGCGGGCCGGCTGATCGTGCAGAGCTTCAGCGCCGACAGCGTCCGGGCCGTGCACGAGCTGCGGCCGTCGGTGAAGACCGGTCTCCTCGGCACGCCGTCCGTGGCGGACCTGTCGCGGTACGCGGTCTTCGCGGACCAGATCAACCCGTCGTACACGACGGTCTCCCCTGGCTACGTGTCCTCCGTCCACGAGTTCGACGGACCGCACGGCGGGCCGCTGGAGGTGTTCACCTGGACCGTGAACGACGCGGACACCGCCCGGCAGGTCGCCGGGTACGGGGTCGACGGGATCATCACCAACAGCCCGGACGTGGTGCGGGACGCGTTGCCGACCGGCTGAGCGGCTCTGCGGGACGTGTTGTCAGTGGCGGCCCGTACGGTGAGCACATGGACAGCCACGGGCAGGACGAGCAGCGGGTGGTGTGGGCCGTCGTCGGCACCGCCATCGGTCCGCTGATGCTGGCCGCCACACGGGACGGCCTGGTCAGCGTCGTGTTCCACGCCACGCCGGAGATACGCGAGAAGACGCTGGAGCGGCTGGCGGCGCGGCTGGGCGCCGAACCGGTCGAGGACCCGGACTCCGCCCTGCTCGCCGAGCCGATACGTCAGCTGGAGGAGTACTTCGCGGGGACGCGCAAGGACTTCGACCTGCCGCTGGACTGGTCGCTGATCTCGGGCTTCAACCGGCAGGTCCTGCGCGAGCTGGTCTCGTCGGTGCCGTTCGGGGCGGTCGTCGGGTACGGCGATCTCGCGGGGCGGGTCGGGCAGCCGGGTGCGGCCCAGGCGGTCGGCATGGCGATGGGCGCCAATCCGCTGCCGGTCGTGGTGCCGTGCCACCGGGTCGTGGAGAGCGGCGGCGGCATCGGGGGCTTCGGGGGCGGTCTGGAGACCAAGCGGAAGCTGCTGGCGCTGGAAGGGGTCCTGCCGGAGCCGCTGTTCTGACGCGCCGTCTCTGTCCCCGAGCGGCGACCGGCGGCGGACCGGGCAGAGTGGGACGAGCGACGGACCGGCTCGAGTGGGACGAGCGGCGGACCGGCCGGAGTAATCGGTTGGGCCGGCGCTTCGGAGGGGGGAGACTGCGCCCGTGACGACGACATTTTTCACCCGCCCGTACGCGGCCGGTCCGGTGTGTCGCCTTGCGCCGTCCGGCTGGACGCCTGCCGGGTCCGGGCAGGCGTCATGACGAGTGTGGAGCGCCGGGCGGCCGTCCCGGCGACGCCCGAGGATCTCGCGGCGCTGCGGCGCCGGACGTCGGCCGTGCTGATCGCGACGCAGATCCTGGGTGGCCTCGGGGTCGCCACCGGCATCGCGCTCGCCGCTGTCCTCGCCAAGGAGGTCAGCGGCACCGAGTCGCTGTCGGGGCTCGCGCCCACCGCGACGGTCGCGGGCACGGCGGTGCTGTCGATGCCGCTGGCCGCGCTGATGACCGCGCGGGGGCGCCGTCCGGGGCTCGTCCTGGCCTATCTGATCGGCGCCCTGGGCGCCGGCGTCAGCGTGCTCGCGGCCCGGGCCGGGAGCTTCCCGCTGCTCCTGTGCGGGCTGGCGGCGTTCGGCGCGGCCTCGTCGGCGAACCTCCAGGCCCGTTTCGCGGCCGCCGACCTGGCCGAGCCCGAGCAGCGCGCGCGTGCCATCTCGCTGGTCGTGTGGGCGACCACCATCGGCGCGGTGATCGGGCCGAACATCGCGGCCCCCGCCGGACGCAGCGTCGCCGGTCTCGGGATACCCGCGGCGGCCGGCCCGTTCCTGTGGGCGGCGGGGATCTTCCTGCTGTCCGCGGTCGTGGTGGCCGTACTGCTGCGTCCGGATCCCCTGCTGACGGCGCGTGCCCTGGCGCCGACGGAGGAGGGGACGCCCTCGGGGCGTTCCCTGCGCGCGGGCGTGGCCGCGGTGGTCGCCTCGCCGCGGGCCCGGCTGGCCGTCGTGGCGGTCGCCGTGGCACACACCGCGATGGTCTCGGTCATGTCGATGACCCCGGTCGACCTGGAGCATCACGGCGCCGGGATCGAGCTGATCGGGCTGGTCATCAGCGGACACATCGCGGGCATGTACGCGTTCGCCCCGCTGATGGGCCGGCTGTCGGACCGGCTGGGGCGGCTGTCCGGGATCGGGCTGGCCGTAGGGCTGCTGGCGTGCGCGGTGTTCCTCGCCGGCACGGCGGGCGGCCGGCACGGGCAGACGGCGGCCGGCCTGTTCGTGCTCGGCCTCGGCTGGTCCGCGGGTCTCGTCTCGGGATCGGCGCTGCTCACGGACTCGGTGCCGCAGGCCGCGCGCGCCGCCGCGCAGGGCCTGTCGGACCTGGTCATGAACGCCTCGGCGGGCATCGGCGGCGCGGCCGCGGGTCTCGTCGTCGCCACGGCCAGCTACGCCTGGCTGAACTTCTTCGCCGCCTGTCTGCTGCTGCCGCTGGCGGCGCTGGCCCTGTTCACCCGGAGCGGACGGACGGGAGCCGTCGCGGGCGACTGACACGCGGTCCACGCCGTCGAACAGGGCTCTTTCCAGGCCGTCATGGACCGCTGCGGCCGGTGGGCGCGCGACGGCTGGCCGGACGGCCTGAGCGGTAGCAGACTCGGATGTGCGCGCAGCCGCTGGTATCCGACTGGCTTCCGGAAGAGACGGGAGCCGAAGGGACGGAGATCACGCATGAGCGGAAACAGGGCAGTGGCGTATCTGAAGCCGGGCGCTGTCGAGGTCAGGACCATCGACTATCCGACGCTCGAGCTCAAGGACGGTCCGGGAGTCCATCCGGCCAACGTCGGCCGGGTGTGCCGGCACGGGGTGATCCTCAAGGTCCTCGCGACGAACATCTGCGGAAGCGACCAGCACATGGTGCGCGGCCGGACGACCGCGCCGGAAGGGCTGGTCCTCGGACACGAGATCACCGGAGAGATCGTCGAAAAGGGCCCCGACGTCGAGTTCCTCGACGTGGGCGACATCGTCTCCGTGCCGTTCAACATCGCCTGTGGGCGCTGCCGCAACTGCAAGGAGCGCAAGACGGGCATCTGCCTGAACGTGAACCCGGCCCGGCCGGGCGCCGCCTACGGCTATGTCGACATGGGCGGCTGGGTCGGCGGGCAGGCCGAGTACGTGATGGTCCCCTACGCGGACTTCAACGCGCTGAAGTTCCCCGACCCCGAGCAGGCTCGCGAGAAGCTGCTCGACCTGACCATGCTGTCGGACATCTTCCCGACCGGCTTCCACGGTGTGGTCAGTTCGGGTGCCGGGGTCGGTTCGACGGTGTACATCGCCGGGGCCGGCCCGGTGGGGCTCGCGGCGGCCGCCGCGGCGCAACTGCTGGGTGCCGCCGTCGTCATCGTCGGCGACCTGAACGCCGAACGCCTCGCGCAGGCGCGCAGCTTCGGGTGCGAGACGGTCGACGTCTCGCAGGGCACCGTCGAGGACCAGCTCGAGCAGATCCTCGGGGAGCCCGAGGTGGACGCCGCGGTCGACGCGGTCGGCTTCGAGGCCCGGGGGCACGGCAAGGACGCCGGGGAGGCGCCCGCCACGGTCCTCAACTCGCTGATGGGGATCACGCGCGCGGGCGGTGCCCTCGGCATCCCCGGGCTGTACGTCACGGACGACCCGGGCGGCGTCGACCAGGACGCGCAGACCGGCACGCTGAAGGTGCGCCTCGGTCTTGGCTGGGCCAAGAGCCACACGCTGACGACCGGGCAGTGCCCCGTCATGAAGTACCACCGGGGCCTGATGATGGCGATCCTGCACGAGCGGGTCCACATCGCGAAGGCGGTCAACGCCACCGTGATCGGCCTGGAGGACGCACCGACCGGCTACGCCGAGTTCGACCAGGGCGCCAGCCGCAAGTACGTGCTCAACCCGCACGGGGCGCTGGACGGCGTGCAGCCAGTCTGACGCCGGAGCCGCGAAAGGGGGCCACGCGCGCGTGGCCCCCTTTCGCGGTCATCGGGTCAGTCGTAGTGCCGGGCCTCGAACACGTTGCCGTCGGGGTCGCGGAAGTAGAAGCTGCGCGTGGCGTGCCCGCGGGCGCCGAAGGAGTCGTTCGAGATGTCCGACACCGGTGTGCCGCCCTCCTCCAGGCGGGCGCGCAGGGTGTCGAAGGCTTCGCCGGGCAGGGCGAGGCAGACGTGGTTGACGGGGTGGCCGGCGCTTCCCGCGGCGCCGGGCAGCATCTTCATCCGCTCGGCCATGGTGAGCGGCATGAGGTCGATGATCGTCTCGTCGTTGAGGCGGACGGACGGGAACGGCACCGCCCCTTCGGTGAACTCGGTGAGCCGGACGGGCTCCATGCCGACCGTCTTCTCGTAGAAGCCGGCGGCGGCCACCGGGTCGCGGACCCACAGGACGACATGGTCGAGACGTGCGGTGTTGTCCTTCATGCGCTCCAGGCTGGTGTCGTCCCCCACAGGCCGCAAGGGTTTGACCGGCCGCGTGTGTCGCCAGGGATGAGGGTGTACCGACAGACAGGAGGCAGTCGCGTGGTGCTGGTGGTGTCGGAGGAAGTGCGGGAGGCGGTCGACGCGCGTCGCCCGGTGGTGGCCCTGGAATCCACGATCATCGCGCACGGGCTGCCCCGTCCGCGCAATCTCCAGGTGGCGCTCGAACTGGAGGACGTCGTTCGGCGGGAGGGCGCGGTGCCCGCGACGATCGCCGTGCTGGACGGACGGCCGCATGTGGGCCTCGACAAGGAGCAGTTGGAGCGGATCGCCAACGAGGACGGCATCCGGAAGCTGGGGCACCGGGATCTGCCGCTCGCGGTGGCGGCCGGGGCGAGCGGTGCGACGACGGTGTCGGCGACGGCCCAGTTGGCGGCGCTGGCCGGGGTGCGGGTGTTCGCGACGGGCGGTCTGGGCGGTGTGCACCGGGAGTGGACGGTGACGCAGGACGAGTCGGCCGACCTGGGGCTGCTGGCACGGACCCGCATCACGGTGGTGTGCGCGGGGGTGAAGTCGATCCTGGACGTCCCGGCGACGCTGCAGCGGCTGGAGACCCTGGGGGTGACGGTGGCCGGTTACGGCACCGGGCGCTTCCCCGGCTTCTACCTGTCCGACTCGGGACACCCGGTGGACTGGACGCTCCGCTCACCGAGGGAGGTGGCCGAGGTGATGCGCGCTCAGGACGACCTCGACGGGCCCCCGTCGGCGCTGATCGTCGCCAACCCGGTGCCGGAGGAGGAGCAGCTCGATCCGGACCTGCACGCGCGTGTGCTGGCCGAAGCGCTGCACGCGTGCGAGGAGCGCGGCGTGACCGGCCAGGCCGTCACCCCGTTCCTGCTCGACTTCCTGGTACGGCACACCGACGGCGCCTCCCTGAGCGCCAACCTGGCCGCCGTGCGCGGCAATGTACGGCTGGCGGGGCGGATCGCGACGGCCTGGACCGGGGTGTGAGCGCGGGAGCGGCACAGGGCCCGGCGTCCTCGCCGGGCGCGCTCCTGGTCGTCGGGGACGTGGTGACGGACGTCGTCGCCCGCCACCACGGGCCGCTCGCCGCCGGCACGGACACGGCGGCGGCCATCCGGACCGTGCCGGGCGGCGCGGGCGCCAACGTGGCCTGCTGGGCGGCGTACCGGGGCTGCGCGGACGTACGGCTGCTGGGCCGGGTCGGCGCGGACGCGGCGGCCTGGCACGAGCGGGAGCTGGTGGCCGGCGGGGTGCGGCCGCTGCTCGTCGTCGACCCGAAGGCGCCGACCGGGACGGTGATCTGCCTGGTCGACGGGGGTGCCGCCGCCGAGCGGACGTTTCTCACCGACAGTGGCGCGTCCCTGCGGCTGGACTCCCGGGACTGGTCGGAGGACCTGCTCGACGGGGTCGGGCATCTGCATCTGTCGGGGTATCTGCTGTTCTCGGAGCCGAGCCGGGCGCTGGTGGCGGCGGCTCTGGGCTCCGCACGCGCGCGGGGTGTGCGGGTGAGTCTGGACCCGGCGTCGGCCGGGTTCCTGGTGCGCCTGGGCGCCGACCGCTTCCTGGAGGCGGTGGCGGGAGTGGATGTCCTGCTGCCCAGCCGGGACGAGGCCCGTCTGCTCACGGGGGTGACCGACGCGGCGCGGGCGGCTGCCGAACTTAGCCGGCTGGTGCCGCTGGTGGTCGCCAAGCAGGGCGCGGACGGGGCGCTGGTGGCCCGGGACGGGGCCGTGTGCGCGCGTGTTCCGGCCGAACCGGCGGTGGCACGGGACACGACCGGGGCGGGGGACGCCTTCACGGGCGCCTTCCTGGCCGCGCTGCTCGGGGGCGCCGGCCCTGAGGAGGCGGCGCGGGAGGGGTGCCGGGCCGGTGCGCTGGCCGTGGGACGGGTGGGCGGCCGGCCGCCCTCGGCGACGTGAGGGCCGACAGGTGAGGTCGGACCGCGCGGCTCAGCCGCCGTTCTCCTCCGGCGCCTTGCGGCCCCACGCCGAGATCATCGGGGCGGTGGCCAGGTCCATGCTGCCGGCGGCCACGTTGGCGAGGTGGCGGTCGATCTCCGCGTCGGTGGCGATGCCTTCGGCGACGAGCCGGTCGCGGATCTGCCGGACGGTGGCGGACTCCAGCGCGGCGCAGGCGGACGAGGCGAGCGGGAAGTACGCGTCGGCCTCCACCCGCTGCAGTCCGGCCTCGCGCAGCAGGCGGGGCAGCCGGCGGCCGTAGGAGAGGTCGGCGCCGCGCTCGGCCAGCAGGGCGCGGAAGCCGTTGCGCAGCCGGTTCGCGAGCTGCTGCTCGGGGCCGTGGTCCTCGGGGCAGAGCAGGGGCTGCAGGGCCGGGTCGGCGTCCTCGATCAGCAGTCGGCCGCCGGGGCGCAGGGCGCCGATCATCGACTTCAACGCCTTGTCACGGTCCGGCACATGGACGAGGACGAGCCGGGCGTGCACCAGGTCGAAACCCTCGCCCGGCGCTTCGTCGGCGGCGACGTCGTGGACACGCACCTCGACCGGCGGGCGGGCGGCGGGGGTGAGCCGGGAGGTGTCGATGTCGGTGGCGACGACCCGCCCGGTGGGGCCGACCTTCTTGGCCAGCCAGGACACCACCGAGGTGCCTCCGGCGCCGACCTCCCAGCAGCGCCAGCCGGGGCCGGTGCCGAGCCGTTCGAGGTGCCGGAACGTCGTGGGGTCGAAGAGTGCGGCGAAGGCGTCGAAGCGCTCGGCTGCCTCGGCCTGCCGGTTGTCGAGGAGGTATCCGTCGGTTCGCGTCATGGGCCGATCATCCCAGTTGCCGCTGTTGTCCGAAGAGGGCGACGCTCGGCCCGCCGCCCTGATTTCCGCCTTTCCCACCGCCACCGGACACGGCCGCGCCGGCGTCGTCCACAGGCGGGAACTAAGCGGAATGCGCTGTTCCCACAGGCTCACCCGCGTCTCACCCCCGCCTGGCAGACTGACGGACACGACGCACTCCGCGGCCAGAACACGGCCCGGCGGCCGTCGAGATGAGTCACGTGGGAGATCCGACGCAGGGACGCAGGGGGGTCCAGATGTCCATGGCAGGGAATCTGCGCAAGGTCACCGGCCTGTCGAAGGTCGGCCGTCTGCGCAAGGTGGCACGGCTGGCCCGGCGGCGGCCCCGCGTCGACCTGAGCCATCCGGCCAGATCCCCGCTGGGCTCCTCGGTGGTGAACTGCGTGATCTATCAGGATGGTGCGCGGGTCCCGGAGAGCGGTGACGTGGCCGACGCCCTGCTGCGGGTGCGCGGACGCGGCGGCGGTTTCGTCTGGCTGGGTCTCCACGAGCCCACGGACGACGAGTTCGCCGGCATCGCGGAGCTGTTCGCCCTGCATCCGCTGGCGGTCGAGGACGCGGTGGAGGCGCATCAGCGGCCGAAGCTGGAGCTGTACGGCGACACGCTGTTCGCCGTGTTCAAGACGGTCTGCTACATCGAGCACGAGGAACTCACATCGACCAGCGCGGTGGTCGGCACGGGCGAGATCATGGTGTTCACCGGGCATGACTTCGTGATCACCGTGCGGCACGGACGGCACGGCTCGCTCGGGCCGTTGCGCGAGGAGCTGGAGTCGGACGCCGAGCAGCTCACCAAGGGGCCGGCCGCGGTGCTGCACGCGATCGCGGACCATGTCGTGGACGACTATCTGAGCGTCATGGACTCGGTGCAGGAGGACATCGACGAGGTGGAGACGGACGTCTTCGCGGAGAACGGCGCACGCGCCGACCCGGGGCGTATCTACCAGCTCAAGCGTGAACTCCTGGAACTGAAGCGGGCGGTGGTGCCGCTCAGCCGTCCGCTGGAGGAGCTGGCGACCGTGCCGATCCGGGTGGTGGCCCCGGAGATACAGGCGTACTTCCGGGACGTCGCCGACCATCTGCTGCGGGTCAAGGAGCAGCTGTTCGCCTTCGACGAGCTGCTGAACTCGATTCTGCAGGCGCATCTGGCGCAGGTCACCGTCGCCCAGAACGAGGACATGCGGAAGATCACGGCGTGGGCCGCGATCATCGCCGTGCCGACGATGGTGTGCGGGGTGTACGGGATGAACTTCGAGCACATGCCGGAGCTGCGGTGGACGTTCGGCTACCCGCTCGTGTTGGTCGTCATATCCGTGGCGTGCGTGGTCCTGTACCGCGGGTTCCGGCGCAACGGCTGGCTCTGAGCGGCGGCACGCCCCCGTCCGGCACGGCCGGCCGGACGGAGGCGTCCGGGAGGTGACCCCGTGGGCCGAGGGTCAGTGCGTCATCGTCTCCCCGCTGCGGGCGTAGACGCTCTCGGCCCAGTGGCCGATGTCGCCCTCGGGCAGGTTCCGGGCCAGGTCGGCCTCGCTGATCATGCCGACGAGGCGCTTGTCCTCGATGACCGGGAGCCGGCGGATCTGGTGGTCCGTCATCTCGCGGAGGACATCGCTGATGTCGGCGTCCGACGGGATCCAGCGCGGCGTCCCCTGGGCCATGTCGCCGGCGGTCACCTTGCTCGGGTCGTGGCCCATGGCCACACAGCCGACGACGATGTCGCGGTCGGTGAGGATGCCGCAGAGCCGCTCGTTCTGGTCGCTGATGGGCAGGGCTCCGACGCCCAGGTCGCGCATCATCTGGGCGGCCCGGTCCAGGGTCTCGTGCGCCGGGATCCACTGGGCGCCGCGGTGCATGATGTCTCCGGCAGTGGTCATGGATTACCTCCCGTTGCCGGACGGCCGGCGCGGCGCGGGACGCACCGCTAGTCCCGGCGGAGTCAATTGTCTCCGGGCCCGCGGACCCACGCACCTGGAGCGCCCGGCGCCGCTTCCGGGGCGGCGGTGGGTGGAGAGGCCCCGGTCAGCCGTTCCAGGCGGGGTGGCGGGGGTCGTCGGCGCGGACCAGGACGTCGGCTGTGCCGGCCGGGTCGGTCTCGCGGTCGTAGCGCTCGAAGGCCGGCAAGGTCCACTGGTCGGCCTCGGGGGTGCGGCGGCGCAGGGCGCCTGGAGAGAGGAGGACGTGGACGGTCAGATCGAAGGGGAACCAGTGCCGCAGGAGGAGGGGGCCGTGGAGCAGCAGCACACCGCCGGCTGGGAGCAGGGTGTAGGCGCTGCGGGTCGCCCGGTCGGTGACCGGGTCCCACAGGTCGGGCAGCACACGGCCGTCGCCGCCGGGTTCGAGGGGGCCGAAGACCTCGCGCCACAGGGCGCCGGTGTCGAACCAGCCGTCGTAGTAGGCGTCCAGGTCCTGGTGCCCGTACTCCAGGCGGACCGAGGCGGGCCGCAGGAAGCCCTCCACTCCGACGGTGAGGGCGGGGCGCCCGCGTACCTGCAGGGCCTGGGCGACCCGCTCGGCCAGCTCACCCGGGCAGGCCGCCGGGGCACCGTCGAGGGCGACCCGCGGCCAGGCGCCGCCGTCGGCCGGTTTCAGGTCGAGAAGCCGTTCGGCCAGCCGGTCGGCGAGCCGCTCCCAGGTGATCGCTTCGAGTCGCACAGGGCCCATGATGCGGCAGCGGACGGCTTCGGAGTCCGGGGCCCCCGTCGCCGCAGGGCGCGCGGTGAGGCCTCGCGCGGCGGGCCGGGACGTTCCCCGGGCGGGCGGGGAGGGGATGAACGGGGCATGGCAGCACCCTCGGCCACCCCCACCCCCACCCCCACCCCCACCCCTGCGACACGTACCGGTCCGCTCGTCATGCAGCCGCTGCGGAGGCGGCACTGCGCGGCGTGCCACGCGGGGCCGTTGCGGATGCTCGTGCTGGAGGACGGGGCACCGCGGTGCCTGGACTGTGCCGACCTCGGGCATCTGGTTTTCCTGCCGCGCGGCGACACGGCGTTGACGCGCCGGTCGCGGGAGGAGAGCGGGTTGTCGGCGGTGGTCGTCCGGTTCAACCGGCGCAAGGGGCGGTACGAGCGGCAGGGCGTCCTGGTGGAGGAGGCGGGGCTCGCCCGGGCGGAGCGGCGCTGCCTCGCCGACGCGGAGGCCCGGCGGCGGCGCCGGGCGCGGGACGCACGGCGGCGCGAGCGGGAGGACGCGCGGTTCGCGGACGCCTTCGCGGCGGAGATACGGCGGCTGTTCCCGGGGTGCCCGCCGGACCGGGCGCGGGACATCGCCGGGCACGCCTCGGTACGGGGCAGCGGGCGGGTGGGCCGCAGCGTGGAGGGGCGCGCGCTGTCCGGGAGTGCGGTCACCTCGGCAGTCGCGGCGTCCGTACGGCACCTGGACACCCCGTACGACGAACTGCTGATGAGCGGCCTGCCCCGACACGAGGCACGGCGACGGATCGCGGCGACGGTGGAGACGGTGTTGCGGGGGTGGCGGACGGAGGGATGGGGCCCGGCGGACGCCGGGGGCGCGAGTCCAGCGGGCGCCGAACAGGCGGGTCCACCGGGCGTTGAGGGTACGGAGCCGGCAGGCGCCGAGGGTGCGGTGCCAGCGGACGCCGAACAGGCGGGTCCACCCGGCGCTGAGGGTGCGGGGCGGGCGGACGCCGAAGGAACCCGGCCACCGAGCGCCAAGTGGGCGGGTCCACCGGGCGCCGAGGGCACGGGTTCCCCGGACGCCGAGAGTGCGGGTCCGCCCAGCGCTGAGGGTACGGGTCCGGCGGGCGCCGAAGGCTCAGACGCTCGAAACGCCGGAGGGCCGGGTCCACCGCGCCGCGAAGGACCCGGCCCTTCGGGCGCACCCGGCGCCCCGGCCTTACCGGACAGTGCCGGCCGTCCCTGATGGGCCAGTCGCCACCGACCGGGGATCACGCGGCGCCGCCTCCCGTGACCGTCGGCGGGGAACACACCGCCGGAGACCGGCCCCATCACCATCGGCCAGCCGTGAACACCGCCGGAGACCGGCCCCATCACCGTCGGCCGTCCGTGAACACCGCCGAGGGCCGGGCCCGGCACCTCGCCCGGCCACCCCGGAGGCCCCGACCGGCACCTCGCCCAGCCACCCCGGAGGCCCCGCCCGGCACCGGAGACCTCGCGCCGCCCCCTCCCCCGCCCCCGTTGGCCAGGCACACCACACCGGAAGCCCCCGCACCCCGGTAGACGCTCACGTATGTGATCAGGTCGCTCGGCCATGGGCACCGTATTCGCACAGGGTTTTCCTGGCGGGGAGCTGGTGGTGGTCGGAGGGGCCGGGCAGGATCCCGGTGGGACACGGGAGTTGACGTTGGACATGTTGGACGGGCCGTACTTCGTACTCGTCGTGCTCGGGGTGGTGGGGACCGGCCTGGTGGCGGGCGTCTTCTGCGCGTTCTCGACGTTCGTGATGCCCGCGCTCGCCGCGCTGCCCCCGGCGCAGGGCGTGGCCGCGATGCGGGCGATCAACAGGGCCGCGTTGATGCCGGCGTTCATGGTGGTGTTCCTGGGGTCGGCGGTGCTGTGCGCGGTGATCGCCGTGGTGACCTTCGTGCTGTGGCCGGACGGGGTGACCGTGGAGCTGCTGCTGGGCAGCGCGCTGTATCTGTTCGGTTCGTTCGGGGTGACGATGATGGCGAACGTGCCCAGGAACGAGGCGCTGGAGAAGCTGGAGCCGGGCACGCAGGAGGCGAGCGCGTACTGGCCGGCGTATGTGCGGGAGTGGTCGGGGTGGAACCACGTCCGCACGGTGGCCTCGGCCGCCGCGACGGTGTCGTACGCGCTGGCGCTCAGCTGACCCACCGCCCAGCTGACCCACCGCCCAGCTGACCCACCGCCCGAGGAAAGCGCTGTCGGCCACCCTGCGCACGTGCCGGGCGGGACGTATCGTGGCCGGAAGGGTGCCGCCCGACGACGCACGGCACACGGACGCGACACGCGGACGTGATCCGCGGACGCGACACACGCGCGCGAGGAAGACGGCCATGGCCGATCCCAAGGGTTTCCTGAACACCCCCCGCCAGGACTGGCCGCGCCGGCCGGTCGGGGAACGGGTGCGGGACTGGGACGAGGTGTACGTCCCGGGGGCGCTGCTGCCGATCATCAGCAAGCAGGCCGACCGTTGCATGGACTGCGGCATCCCCTTCTGTCACGACGCCTGCCCGCTGGGCAACCTCATCCCCGAGTGGAACGACCTGGTCGCCCGGGAGGACTGGCAGGACGCGGCGAACCGGCTGCACGCGACGAACAACTTCCCCGAGTTCACCGGGCGGCTGTGCCCGGCGCCCTGCGAGGCCGGGTGTGTGCTGGCGATCAACCAGCCCGCCGTCACCATCAAGAACGTCGAGTGCGCGATCGCCGACCGGGCCTGGCAGGACGGCCTCACGTCGCCGCGCCCGCCGGACCGGCTGTCGGGGCGGACGGTCGCGGTGATCGGGTCCGGGCCCACCGGCCTCGCCGCGGCCCAGCAGCTGACCCGCGCGGGGCACACGGTCGCCGTGTACGAGAAGGACGACCGGATCGGCGGGTTGATGCGGTACGGCATCCCCGAGTTCAAGATGGAGAAGCACCATCTGGAGCGGCGGATCGAGCAGATGCGTGCCGAGGGGACCCGGTTCCGGACGTCGACGGCGGTCGGGCGGGACATCGGGGCGGCCGAGCTGAGGTCCCGCTACGACGCCGTCGTGCTCGCCACGGGGGCCACGGCCTGGCGGGAACTTCCGGTGCCGGGCCGGGAGTTGCGCGGCGTCGAGCAGGCGATGGCCTATCTGCCGCTGGCGAACCGGGTGTGCGAGGGCGACCTGGAGTCGTCTCCGATGTCCGCCGCCGGGAAGCACGTCGTCATCGTCGGCGGTGGCGACACGGGAGCCGACTGCCTGGGCACCGCCGTCCGGGAGGGCGCCGCGTCCGTGACGCAGCTGGACATCTACGCCCAGCCGGGCACCGAGCGGGACGACGACACCGAGCCGTGGCCGACGTATCCGAAGATCTACCGGCTGTCGGCCGCCCACGAGGAGGCGCGGGACCTGGGGTCGGCTCCGGCGGCGGACGCCGACGCCCGGCTGTTCGCCGCGTCCACGCTCCGCTTCTCCGGCGACGACGACGGGCATGTGCGGCGGCTCCACCTGGTCGAGGTGGACGCGCTGCGGCAGCCGGTGCCCGGCACGGAGCGGATCCTGCCCGCCGACCTGGTGCTGCTCGCCCTCGGCTTCTCCGGTCCGGACCGCGCGGACGGGCTGGTCGACCAGCTCGGGCTGGAGATGGAGCCGCGCGGCACGATCACCCGGGACGCCGGGTTCGCGACGAACGTGCCCGGCGTGTTCGCCGCCGGGGACGCCGCCCGGGGGCAGTCGCTCATCGTGTGGGCGATCGCCGAGGGACGGGCGGTGGCGGCGGCCGTCGACCACTACCTGACCGGACAGTCCCGTCTACCGGCGCCGATATCGCCGTACGACCGGCCGATGACCGTGTAGCGGAGTGGAGGGGGGTGGAGGCGTGCGGGCATGCCCCCGGTTACCGGTTCGCCGGGCGGCGCTCGTCCGTCCCCGCGACCTTGCCCGTCGCCAGGGCCACCCTGTTCCAGGTGTTGATGGTCATGATCAGGCCCAGTAGCTGGGCCAGTTCGCCCTCGTCGAAGTGGGCCGCCGCGCGGGCGTAGACGTCGTCCGGCACGCCGCCGGACACCAGGGTGACCGCCTCGGTGAGGGCCAGGGCGGCCTGTTCCCGCTCGGTGAAGAAGTGCGGGGCCTCCCGCCAGACGGCGACCATGTGCAGCCGGTCCTCGCTCTCCCCGGCCTTGCGGGCGTCGTTCGTGTGCATGTGCAGGCAGTAGGCGCAGTGGTTGAGGTGCGAGGCGCGGATCTGGACGAGTTCGACGAGGGCGGGGTCGAGGCCGGCCCGGGCGGCGGCGTCGAGGCCGATGATCGCGCGGAAGACCTTGGGAGCGGCCTTCGCGAAGTCCAGACGGGTCCGCGCGGCGTCGGCCGCCGCCACCGCCGCGCCGACGTCCGGGACGGCCGTGCCGCTCTCCGGTCCCGTGCCTCTCTCCGGTCCCGTGCCGCTCTCCGGTCCCGTGTCTCTCTCCGGTCCCGTGCCGCTCTCCGGTCCCGTGCCGCTCTCCGGTCCCATGCCGCCCCCCGGTCCCGTGGCACCCCAAGTTCCGTTGTCCGTGCTGGTGTTCGTCGTCATGTGCTCCAACCTACGGCGGTCGGCGACCGGCTGTAGGGTGCAATTCCATGGCGGAATCATGGGTCAATTCGGCTGAGCGGATCGGGGCCGACCTGCATCTGGATCTGGCGGCCCACGCCGGTCCGGGCGGCCGGCGGGCCGCGCTCGCGCGGGCGCTGCGCGAGGCCGTGCGGGCGGGGCGGCTCGCGCCGGGCACCCGGCTGCCGCCGTACCGTTCGCTCGCCGCGGACCTCGGGGTCGCCCGGAACACCGTGGCGGACGCGTACGCGGAACTGGTGGCCGAGGGCTGGCTCACCGCCCGACAGGGCTCGGGGACCCGCGTCGCCGAGCGGGCCCGGGTGGCCGAGCGGACCCCGGTCGCCTTGCGGGACGGGCGGCCCGCCCGGCGGACGGAGCGCCCGTCCCGCAAGGCTCCATCGCCGTCCCGCAAGGCTCCGACGCCGGCCCGCGGGCGGCCCCGGCACGACCTGCGGCAGGGCACTTCGGACGCGTCGGCGTTCCCCCGTGCCGCCTGGCTGGCCTCCTACCGGCGGGCCCTGCACCGCGCGCCGAACGAGGTCTTCGGGCCCGGCGACCCGGCCGGGCGGATCGAGCTGCGGGAGGCGCTGGCCGAGTATCTGGCCCGCGTGCGGGGTGTGCGCACGGGGCCGGACCGCATCGTGATCTGCTCCGGGTTCGCCCACGCGCTACGGCTGCTGTTCGGGCAGGACCGTGGCGCTCCCGGCGGCGTACTGCGCGGCCCGCTGGCCGTGGAGGCGTACGGGCTCGGGTTCCACCGGGAGCTGCTCGCCGCGGGGGGCGTGCGGACCGTGCCGCTCCCCCTCGACGAGGACGGCGCCCGCGTCGACCTCCTGGCACGCGAGCGCGCCGTGCTGCTGACCCCGGCGCACCAGTTCCCGACCGGCGGTCCGCTGCACGCGGAGCGCCGGGCCGCCGTGACCGGCTGGGCCCGCGCGCGGGGCGCGGTGGTCCTGGAGGACGACTACGACGGGGAGTTCCGCTACGACCGTAAGCCCGTCGGCGCCGTCCAGGGACTCGACCCCGAGCACGTCGTCCTCATCGGCTCGGTCAGCAAGAGCCTGTCCCCGGCGCTGCGGCTGGGCTGGATGGTGCTGCCCGAGCGGCTGGTCGGGGACGTGCTCGCGGCCAAGGGCGAGCGGGAGGCGTGGGCGAGCGTGCTGGACCAGCTGAGCCTCGCCGACCTGATCGCCTCGGGGGCCTACGACCGGCATGTACGGCGGATGCGGCAGCGGTACCGGAGCCGGCGCGACCGTCTCGTGGCCGCGCTCGCCGCGCACGCGCCGCACATCGAGGTCACCGGCGTCGCCGCCGGACTGCACGCGGTGCTGAGCCTGCCGCCCGGCACCGAGCGGTCCACGGTGAAGGCGGCGGCCTGGCAGGGGGTCGCACTGGACGGCCTCGCCGCGTTCCGGCACCCGGCCGTGACGGAGGCGGCCATGCCGGCCCGGGACGGCATCGTGGTCGGCTACGCCACACCTCCGGAGCACGCCTACGAGGCCGCGCTGGAGGCGCTGTGCGGGGTGCTGCCGCCGGTGCCGGACGACGGCTGATCCGCCGGGCCGGACGACGGCTGATCCTCCGGTGCCGGACGGCGGCTGATCCTTCGGAACCCGACCCCGGCCGGACCTTGCCGGAGGGTGCCCGGACCTCGCCGGAGGACGCCCGTATCGAGCGGGTTCACGGCTTGCGCCCCACCGCCCCGTACCCGGGGATGATCCCGTCGTCCTGTCCGGGGACGGGGTCGCCCAGGTCCGGGTGCCACTGGTGCGGCACCCGCACCCCCGGCTCGACGAGTTCCAGTCCGTCGAAGAACCGGGTGAACTCCTCGCGGGAGCGCAGCGCCAGGGTGACGCCCGCCGCGCGGAGCTTCCCGGCGGCGGCCTCCGACTCCTCGGGGGTGAAGTCGGCTGTCGCGTGGGTCATCACCAGGTAGCTGCCCGAGGGGAGTTCGGACAGCAGACGGGCGACCAGCTCGTGCGCGCCGTCCTCGTCGGGGACGAAGTGCAGCAGCGCGATGAGCGAGAGGGCCACCGGGCGGTCGAGGTCCAGGACCTTGCGGGCGCCCTCGAGGATGGCGTCCGGGTCGCGCACGTCGGCCTGGAGGTACTGCGTGGCGCCCTCGTCGGTCCCGCGCAGCAAGGCCTCGGCGTGCGCCAGCACGATGGGGTCGTTGTCGCAGTAGACGACGCGGGCGTCGGGGGCGATGCGCTGGGCGACCTGGTGGAGGTTGGGCTCGGTCGGGATGCCCGTGCCGACGTCCAGGAACTGGCGCACCCCGTGCCGCGCCAGCCAGGTCACGGACCGGTGCATGAACGCGCGGTTGACCCGCGCCATGACCGGCACCCGCGGGTCCAGGGCCAGCATCTGCCGGCCCATGGCCTCGTCCACGGGGTAGTTGTCCTTCCCGCCGAGATACCAGTCGTACATCCGCGCGGGGTGCGGCTTGCTCGTGTCGATCTCGGCGGGGTGCGGCCCGGTCATGGCGAGCTCCCTGAGGTCCGTCGGCAGTACGTCATCAACTCAGCACCAATTTAGGGGAATTCGGGTTAGTGAATTGCAGGTACACAGCAGGTGGGCAACGGAGCAACGGGTCGTGCGGACGTCAGGAGAGCAGGAAGTCCGCCTTCCCCGCCTTGGCGCCCTCGATGAAGGCCGTCATCTCGTCCGTCGTGTAGATCAGGGCCGGCCCGTCCGGGTCGGTGGACTGCCGGACGGCGATGCGTCCGTCGGCGAGCTTCATCGCCTCCAGGCAGTTGCCGCCGTTGCCCCCGCTCCACGGTTTGTGCCAGCCCTCCGTGCCCAGGTCCCGCGCGGGCATGCCGTTGTAGACGGGTATGCGCGGCTTGATGCGATCCATTCACAGCTCCTTGCGGAGATCCCGCAGGATCTCCTTCGTGCGATGTGCCGTAGCGGCCTGTGCCGCCATGCGGTCCATGACCTCGAGGTGGGTCGCCACCTCGTTGCGCGCGTCGAGGTAGACCGCGCCGGTCAGGTACTCGCTGTAGACCATGTCCGGGAGTTCCGGCATGGCGAATCGGAACAGCACGAAGGGGCCGAACGTGCCGGGATGCACCCCGTTGGCGAACGGGGCGATCTGCAGGGTCACGTTGGGCAGCTTCGTGGCGTCGAGCAGTTTGTCGATCTGGGCGCGCATCACCTCCGGGCCGCCGACCTGGCGGCGCAGCACGGTCTCGTCCATCACGGCCCAGATCCGGGGCGCGTCCCCGCGGGTGAGCAGACGCTGGCGGCGCATCCGCAGGGCGACATGGCGCTCGATGTCGTCGGGGCTGGTCTGGCCGATGGCGCCCGAGCGCAGCACACCGCGCGCGTAGTCCTCGGTCTGGAGCAGCCCGGGCACGAAGTGCGGCTCGTACGACCGGATGAGCGCGGCGGCCCCCTCCAGGCTGACGTACATGGAGAACCAGCCCGGCAGGATGTCGTGGAACCGCTGCCACCAGCCGGGCTTGTTCGCCTCCTCGGCGAGGTGCACGAAGGCCTCGGCCTCCGCGTCGGAGACGCCGTACGCCTTCAGCAGCAGCTGGAGGTACGGGATCTTGAGCGAGACCTCGGCCATCTCCATGCGGCGGACGGTCGCGGGTGCGACCCGCAGGATGCGGGCGGCCTCCTCCCGCTTGAGACCGGCGCTCTCGCGCAGGTCGAGCAGGCGCCGGCCGAGAACGACCTGGCCCACCGTCGGCGCGGACCGCGGTTCGCTCACGTCCACCTCCAGACACGGGTCGGCCCCTGGGGGCCGGCTGATCCACCACTGACCGACTCGGTCCCGCCGGTGGGAGCGGGCCCGCCGCTCAGGGGCGGGGGTGCTGGTCACCGACAGGACGACGGCGCCATTCGAAGATCTGTTCGAAGATCTGGCGGATCTTCGGTGATCCCAACTGGCGCCGCTCGGCTTGCTGTTGCGAGCAGTGTGCCACGCCGTTCCAGAGAGTTATACGGCACTCTGCATTTTTCAGAGTGACACTTGCCAAGTGTTCACGGCGGGGCGATAGTGGCAAGCGTGATTCCGTCCCCGCCCTTAGGAACAGACGCCACTGTGGTCCCCCACGGCCTCGGTGCCGACGGGGCTCCCCCCGTCCGTACGGACTCCGTCGCGGGGAAGGGAGTCGGCCCCCAGCGCGGGCCCGGTGAGCGCCGGTTCCGGTTCGAACTGGCCGCGCACCCCGGTTCCGTCGCCCGGGCGAGACGCCTGACCACGGCGCGGCTGAGCGGGTGGTCGGTGTGCGAGGACACCTGCGAGACGGCGGCCCTGGTCGTGTCGGAGCTGGTCACCAACGCGATCGTGCACACCGCCAGCGAACACGTCGTGTGCGAGCTGCACGACGGCGCCGACCTCGTCCGCATAGCCGTGCGCGACGAGGGGTGCGCGGCGGGTGAGCCGCACTCGTCGCCCGCGCGCCAGGAGGCGGAGCACGGCAGGGGGCTGCTCCTCATAGACGCGCTGTGCCAGGCGTGGGGCGCTCATGAACACGGCTCCGGACTGATCGTGTGGGCCGAACTGCCGCGCGCCGCGGCCGGCACCCCGACGGCCGGAGAACCGACGGCCGCAGAACCGGCGGCCGACGCCCCGCGCGGCGACCTCGGTTGGGGGTCCCGGCCCAAACCGGGACCGGCCGGCGGGCCGGACGACGAGCACGGGGCTCGGGGACAGCACGACGAGCACGAGGCTCGGGGACGGCACGACGAGCACGAGGCACGGCGAGGGCACGACGGAACGGGAACGGGGGCCGCATGGCTGTGATCGGTCCGGCCGGCAACGGTCAGGCGCTGAGCCTGGACTCGCTCGTCCGGTTCCGCCGCGGGATGCGCACGACGGCCGCCCCGCGCCGCCTGCCCCTCCCGGAGGGCATGACCGCTCCCCTGGGCTGCGACGCGGTGGCGGTCCCCGCCCGCATCGGCCCCCTGGTGCTGCCCCGGCTGCCGCGCGTGGGGTGCGTGTACGCCGACGAGTCGCACTGGTGGTGGATCGTCCCCTCGGACTCGGACTACGCCCTGGAGTGGCCGGAGTCCGTCCGCTACTCGACGGGCGCGATCGTCCCCGACACGCCCCGCCTGATCCACCTCCCGGACGGCACCGTGCCGTACACGCCGCCGATCCCGCTGTATCTGGCGCTGTGCCGGGTGATCGGCACCACCCCGAGCTGGTCCCGCCAGCTCAGCGCCTGAGCCCCACCCGGCCGGACCGCCCGTACGCCCGCGCGCATCCGCCCGCCCGGCCCGCGCCCTCCCGCCGGGCACCCGCGCCCCGCCATAGTGGGCGCTCGGTCGCCGCGGGTCCGGGGGAGGGCGTGAGGTGGGGAAGAAGCACGGGAACGACAACACCGGGGACACCGGGGTGTCGGAGTCGGAGCGGCTGCTGTTCGGCGGACCGCTGCGCTACGACATGGGGTGGAACCAGCACCGCGACGCCTTCCTGGAGCTGAGTCTGCGGGCCATGGTGCGGCGGCTGCCCTCCCTGCTGGCCACCAGCTTCCGGCTGGCCTGGCAGGCCGACCGGCGGGCCGCCCGGACCGTACTGGTCGCGGAGGTCGCGCGGGGCCTCGCCCAGGCCGTCGCGCTGCTGGCCGTGAACAGCGTGCTGGGACGGCTCATCGGCGGCGGGGCCATCGACGAGCGGCTGCGGGACGCCGCTCCCGCGCTCGTCGTCATGGCCGCCGTCATGGTCGTCTCGACCCTGCTGCGCGCCGCCTCCACGTACGCCACCGGGCGGCTGGAGCCCAAGGTGGAGCGGGTCGCGATCGAGCTGTACCTGGAGCGGGCGGCGGCCGTGGAGCTGGCCGCGATCGAGGACCACGCCTTCCACAAGCTGCTGGACACCGCGCAGTACGGGGCCTCGTCCGCCCGCCGCATGATCGCGTACAGCACCCGGGTGGTGAACGCGGCCATCTCGCTGATCGCCGCCGCCGGTGTCCTCACCGTGCTGCACCCGGCGCTGCTGCCGCTCCTCGCCACCATGACGCTGCCCAGCGCCTGGAGCGCCCTGACCAACGCCCGGCGCCGCTACGAGTCCTTCCACACCTGGGTGCAGCACGCCCGCGCCGGCCAGCTGATCAGCGCGCTGCTGACCGAGCCGGCCGCCGCGCCGGAGATCCGCGTCCACGGCGTGGCGCCGTTCCTGCTGCGGCACTACCGGGCGATGTCCGAGACCGCCGAGGCGGAGCAGGCGCGCCTCGCCCGGCTGGCGGCGCGCACCGGGCTCTTCGCGGCGGCCTGGACGGGGCTCGCGACCGTCGCGACGTACGCGACGCTCGGCTGGCTGCTGCTCGCCGGGGCCATGGCGCTCTCGGTGGCCGGTACGGCGGTCATCGCGATCCGCACCGGTTCGTCGAGCCTGGACAGCCTCGTCCTGGAGGTCAACGCGCTGCACGAGGAGGCCCTCTTCGTCGGCGATCTCCAGCGGCTGTACGCGGAGGCCGCCGAGCGGGCGATCCCGGAGGGCGGGGAGCCGCTGCCCGAGGACCCGCGGGAGGTCCGCTTCGAGCACGTCACCTTCTCCTACCCGGGCGAGTCGTCCCGCCCCGCCCTGGACGACGTCACGCTCACCCTGCCGCTCGGCCGGATCGTCGCGCTCGTCGGCGAGAACGGCTCGGGCAAGACGACGCTGGTCAAGCTGCTCGCGGGGCTCTACACCCCGGACCGGGGCCGCATCCTGTGGGACGACGTCGACGCGTCGGCCGCCGACCGGCACCAGCTCGCCGAGCGCATCGCGATGGTGGCGCAGGACTTCAAGCGCTGGCCGTTCACCGCCCGCGTCAACGTGGCCGTCGGCCGCTCGTCCGCGCCGCTGACCGAGGAGCGGCTGGACACCTCGATCGCCCAGGCCGGGGCGCAGGACGTGGTGGCGGATCTGCCGCGCGGCCTGGACACCCTGCTGGCGCGGCACTTCAGCGGCGGTCACGAGCTGTCCGGCGGCCAGTGGCAGCGGCTCGGGATCGCCCGGGCCGCCTACCGGCGCGGACGCATCCTCATCGTGGACGAGCCGACCGCCGCCCTGGACGCCCGGGCGGAGCTGGAGGTCTTCGAGAAGATCCGCGCCCTGGCCTCGGCCGGCCAGACCGTCGTCCTGATCACCCACCGGCTGGCGTCCGTCCGCCACGCCGATCTGGTGCACGTCCTCGACCAGGGCCGGCTCGTGGAGTCCGGCACCCCGGAGCAGCTGCTGGCCACCGGTGGCCTGTACGCGGAGCTGTACGCGCTGCAGGCGGACCAGTTCACGGCCCGGGTGCCCGCGCCGGAGCCGCGCTGACCCGGTGCCCGGCCGGCCGCCGTTCAGGCCGTGGCGTCCACCGGCGCGTCACCGCGCACGATCACGAGGAAGGCGTCCGTGGCCAGGTCCATCACGACCTCGGCCGGCAGGCCCTCCATGCGCCGCGCGTGCGCGAACTCCTCGGCCGGCCACGATCCGCGCGGCCCGCCCGCGGGAAAGCGTTCGAGCACCGTCCGCCCGTTCACCATCCTGCACCTCCAGTGGCGTCGTACGTGTAGGAGTTAACGCCAGGGGGGTGCGGATCGCCTCGGCCGGTGACGGTACTGAGACGTACTTGACACCCGTTCACCGCTGTCCGTGAACGGGTGGGCACGGTGCATCATCCGGGGCGACGGTCCGTGTCAGTCGTCGTACTCGTCGTGATAGCGGACGGGCTTGCCGCCCGCGGGCGCCCCGAAGGCGGACGCGCGCCCGAAGGGCTCCTCCCACTCCTCCTGCCGGCCCAGCGCGGTGAGGTCCAGGAACCCGGTGGTGGAGCCGAGCCCGTCGAGACCGCGCTCGTACGTCGAGTAGGTGTGGAAGACGCGGTCCCGGTCCCGCAGGAAGCAGCTCAGGCCGGGCCGCTCCACCAGCTCGCCGTCACGTTCGAGGGTCGCCTCGAAGTCGTGGTTGAAGCCGGTGCCGCAGGACGAGTACCAGGGGACCGCCCAGCCCATCCGCGCCTTGAACGGCAGGATGCGGGTCAGCGGCGCCCGGGAGACGGCGGCGAAGGTCGTGCCGCGCGCGTGCAGATGCGCGAGCTGGCCGATCTCGTCGAGGAACGCCGAGCAGCTGCGGCAGCCCGCGTCCCACTCGGGCGCGAACATGAAGTGGTACACGACGAGCTGGTGCCGGCCCTCGAAGAGATCGAGCAGGGCGGCCTTGCCGTCGCCGCCCTCGAACACGTACTCCTCGGTGATCTCGACCATGGGCAGGGCGCGCCGCTCGGCGTTGAGCGCGTCCCGCGCGCGGGTCGCCGCCTTCTCCTTGACCAGCAGTTCCTCGCGTGCCGCGCGCCACTGCTCACGCGAAACGATCTCCGGAAGCGACATCGGCGCCCCTTCTGTGCAACGGTCCGTCCGCAGGGGTGACCGCGGCCGTCGCCGGAACTCATCGCCGCGCCGTGAAATTTCTCGGCGGGGCCTCTGCTAAGGGCTGTACTCCTGGACGCGCCGGCCGTGCCCTCGGTCCAGGAGGGCGGGCAGCCGCTCCCCCAACTCCCTCACGGTGGACGGCACGTCGATCGTCAGAAGCTCGCGGTCGCGCATCAGGATCCGGCCGTCCACGATCGTGGTGCGCACGTCGGAGGAGCGGGCGCTGTGGACGAGGGTGGCGGCCAGGTCGTGCACGGGCTGGGTGTGCGGGCCGCTGATGTCGACCAGCACGATGTCGGCGCGGCGGCCCGGGGCGATGCTGCCGAGGCTGTCGCCGAGGCCGACGGCCCGCGCGCTCTGCAGGGTGGCGTGGTGCAGGGCCTGACGGGCGGTCAGCCAGCGCGGGTCGCCGGTCGTGGACTTCTGCACGAGGGCGGTCAGCGCCATCGACTCCCACACGTCGAGGGAGTTGTTGGACGCGGCGCCGTCGGTGGCGAGCCCGACGGGGACGCCGATCTCGCGCAGCGCCCGGACCGGTGTCGTGGTGGGCCAGCCGAACTTGAGGTAGCCGCGCGGCGCGGTGGCGACGGCGACCCGGCCGCCGGCGTCGCGGAGCGCGGGCAGGTCCTCGTCGAGGATGCCGGTGCCGTGCGCGATGAGGACGTCGGTGTCGAGGAGGCCGGTGCGCCGGAGCACCTCGACGGGGGTGACGCCGTGCCGGGCCAGGCTGGTGGTGGTCTGGTCGCGGTTCTCGGCGGCGTGCAGATGGACGGGCAGGCCGTGTTCGCGGGCGAGGGCGGCGGTGGCCGCGAGGTCGGCGTCGTCCACGGTGTAGGGGGCGTGCGGGGCGAGGGCGGTGGTGATCCGGCCGCCCGCGCCCCCGCGGTGCGTCAGCGCGAACTCCAGCGATCTCTCCCGTCCCCGGGGCCCCTGCGAGGAGAAGAACGCCTCGCCGAGGTGGGCCCTGATCCCGCACTCCTCGACGACGGCGGCGACGGCGTCCATGGAGAAGTAGTGGTCGGCGAAGCAGGTGACCCCGGCCCGGATCATCTCGGCGCAGGCCAGCCGTGCCCCCAACTCGACGTCCCGTGCGGTGAGGTTGGACTCCACGGGCCAGACGACGTCGTTGAACCAGGCGTCGGTCGGCAGGTCCTCGGCGACCCCGCGCAGGGCGGCCATCGGGGCGTGGGTGTGGCAGTTGATCAGTCCGGGCAGGGCGATCTGCCCCTGCGCGTCGATGCGTTCGCGGGCCGGCACCCCGCCGGCCTCCGCCCCGCTGACGACCGCCTCGACGACCCCGTCGCGCACGATGACGGAGGCGTCCTCGGCGAAGCCGATCTCCTCCCGCTCGTCGTGTGTGAGCACCGTGCACCGGGTGATGACGAGATCGGCGGGAGGAGGCGTCATGGTGTCACGGTACGGCTCCGCGGTGCCCCGCGTGGCCGTTGTGGCGTCAGCCGGCGAGGGCGGACACGGCGGCGGCCTCCGGGACGCGCAGCCCGGTGCGGTGGCGTTCCCCGGCGAGCGCGTCGAGGAGTTCGGTGAGGCGTGCGGTGTGCCGGGGCGTGAGCCCGCCGGTGTCGTCGAGGTGCACGGCGCACGCGGTGGTGGCGTCGACGAGCTGTTCGAGGGTGGTGACGATCCGGTCGGCGCCCTGCGCGTGCCGGGCGAGCGCGGGCAGTTCGGCGGCGGCGAGCGCGACGGCGGCCCGCGCCTCGGCGAGCGTCCGGTACGCCTCGCGGCGCAACGTCCAGCGCACGGCCCGCGGTTCACGGACGTCCCCGTCCGCGCGGGTGCCGGACTCGTCCAGCACATGGGCGAGGTAGGCGGAGACGGCGTCCCCGGCCGCGGTGAGCCGGGCCCGTACTCCCCCGCCCCGCTGCCCGGGCACCGGCAGATGGCCGGCGACGAGCACGATCGCGCACGCCAGCAGGGTCTCCCCGATCCGCCCGACGGACGCCTGCGGTTCGCCGCCCACCATGACCAGGGCGAGCACGAGGACGGTGACGACGGCGGTCTGGGCGGCGAAGTGCCGGGTGGCCACGGGGATGAGGGCGCCGCTGACCGCCACGAGCGCGACGAGCCCCTCGGGCCGGGGCAGTACGGCCGCGAGGCCGGCGAAGACCAGCGCGCCGAGGACCGTCCCGGCCGCCCGGCACAGCACGCGGGAGACGAGCGGCCCGAGGTCGGGCTTGACGAGGAAGACGGCGGTGGCCGGCAGCCAGTACCAGTGGGTGTGCGGCCCGTACGAGCGGGCGTGGTGCAGCGCCTGGGCGATGCCCGCGCCGGCGCCGAAGCAGAGCGCGACGCGCAGCCCGTACTCCCGTCCCCCGGCCCCGAGCACGGCCCGGACCCGGTTGCGCACGGTACGGCGGCGGGCGTGCAGGTTCCGGTTCTCCCGGCCCCGGTCGAACGCCTCGGCGGCGTGCAGCAGCGCGTCGTCGAGGGCGCGCAGGGCGGGCGCCGACCGGGAGGGCGCGGGCAGCGGCCCGGTGTGGGTGCCGCCGCGCACGGCGGCGGCGAGCCGCCGGGGCCCTTCGGCGGCCCGGGCGGGCACGGCCTCCCCGGCCCAGGCGAGCGCGGTCGCCGCCTCGGCGAGCGGCAGGGCGGCGGCGTACTGGGCGTGCAGCCGCCGCTCGGCGGACGAGGACGCGTACCGCCGCAGCCGGGGCCCGGTCAGGGCGTCCTGGGCGTGGTCGAGGGCGGCGGTCAGGGCGGCCCGGCGCGCGGTGGCCCCTTCGGTGCCGGCGGCGTCCAGCAGGGCGGCGACCGCGTCGTACACGCCGGCGACGGCGGCCCGCTCCCCGTCGAACCGGAAGTCGCCCGCGAGGGAACCCGGCGTGGGCAGCGCCAGCCGCAGCGCGAGGAGCCAGGCCGCGCCGGCGAGGAACGCCAGCGCCCGCTGTCCCGCGCTCTCGGGCAGCGGCATCCCGGCGCCGACGGCCGTGGCGACGAGCACCTGGGTGCCGGCGGCGGAGGCGACGGGCCCGGTCGCGCAGACCCCGCCGGCGACGAGCCCGAGCACGGTGAGCACCAGGGTGAGCGGTACGGCCCCCAGGTGGTCCCCGGCGTACGTCCCGCCGAACACCCCGGCCGCCCCCGCCAGCGCGGGCGCCCCGATCCGGTGCACGGACGAACGGCGGCTGCCGGGACGGTCGTTGATCCCGGCGAGCATGGCGGCGATGGCGGCGACGACCCCGAGGGTGGCCCGGCCGGCGAGCACCGCCGCGAGCAGGAGGGGCCCGGCGGACAGCGCGCCCCGGACGACCGCGCTCCACGGCACCGGGCCCCGCTGGGCGCGCAGGGCGTGGGCGAGCCAAGGGGGAAGCGGACGGGCCGGGCGCGCGGGGCGGGTCACGGGGCTCCTGTCGGGCGAGGGCGGAGGTGCCTTCGGGCGACGGTGGCCGGGCTGTGGACTGTGCGCTCCACGGTACCGCCGGGACATGTGTCCACGGGCACGGTGGTGTTTCGGCCGTGTGACGGTGTGCGGGGGGGGGCCGGCGGGTCAGAGCGAGGCGAACAGGGTCTCCGCCTCGGTGACGGCCCGCAGCAGCGCCTCCGGTGCGGGCTCCAGTCCCGCGAGGACGGCGTCCACCGTCCGCAGTCCGGCCCGCTCCAGCAGCCGCTTCTCGTTGGTGACCCACTCCCCGCGCTCCGCCAGCACGGCGTGCCCGGTCTGTACGGCCGCCGTGGCGACGGCGCCCGCGACCTCCGTGAGCCGGCCGGCCGGGGCGTGGTGCGCCCGGGCGTAGCCGAGGGTGGCGCGGGCGGTGCCGTGCCAGCGCTCGCTCGCGGTGCGCCGCAGCTCCGGCGGATAGCCGTCCGGGCGCGGCAGTTCACCGCGCAGCACGCGGTTGACCGCCAGCTCGGCGACCACGAGATAGCTGGGGATGCCCGCGAGGTGGAACAGCAGCGGCTCCACCCGGAACCGTCCCCGTTCCGCATCCGCCAGTTCCCGCTCGACGACGTCGAGGTCGCGGTAGTGCACGTCGACCCGCCGTCCGTCGACGGTCAGCCACGCTCCCCCGTTGAAGACGCCGCCGCCCCAGCCGCCGACGTCCGACACCTCGCCCTCCCAGCCGGCCGCGCGCAGGTCGTCCGGGTCGAAAGGGCCCCGGTAGTAGACGGCCAGGTCCCAGTCGCTGTCCGGGCGGTGGGTGCCCTGCGCCCGGGAGCCGCCGAGCGCGACGGCCAGGACGGTGGGGAGGGCGGCCAGGCGGCCGGCGAGGGTGTCGAGGAAGACGGTGTCGTCGGGGGCGGTGGCCATGGCCGGAAGCGTACGGAGGCGCGCGGCGCGTCGCCACGGAGAATCGGGGGCGGGCGGACCGGCGGAAATTCGGATGCGCGCGGGCCCCCGGGTGCGCATGATCGGCGGGTTGGGCACCTCACGGCCCAGGACGTCTCAGCATCCCAGGAGCAGCCTTCATGATCCGGCGCGTCACCTCTCCCGCCCTCTTCCCACCGCCCACGTACTCCCATGCCTCCGTCGTGGAGGCGGGCACGCGGATCGCGTTCCTCGCCGGGGCCGTGCCGCTGGACGCGGAGGGCCGGCTGGTCGGCGAGGGCGATCCCGTGCGGCAGGCCGAGCAGGTCGTGGCCAATCTGGAGGAGCAGTTGCGGTCCGTGGGCAGCGACCTGGCGCATGTGCTGTCGACCGACGTGTATGTGGTGAGTGCGGACACCGCGGTGCTCTCCGCCGTGTGGGAGGTCGTCGAGGCGTCCGGGCTGAGCGCGGGGCCGCACGCGTCGACGCTGCTCGGGGTGGCCTGCCTCGGCTACTCGGGCCAGCTCGTGGAGATCACGGCCACGGCGGCCGTTCCGGAGCCTGAGGGACGGTCGTGAGCGCCGTCGCCCTGCGCCGGGCCACCGCGTCCGACGCGCGGGCCGTCGCCGACGTGTGGCTGCGGTCGTTCACGGCCGCTCTGCCGTCCGTGGTGCGGCCGCACTCCGACGACGAGGTGCGGGCGTGGTTCGGCGAGGTCGTGCTGCCGTCGCAGGAGACATGGGTCGCCGACAGCGAGGGACGGGTCGTCGGGCTGATGGTCCTCGACGGCGACCAGCTCGCCCAGCTGTACCTGGACCCGGAGTGGCGGGGCCGGGGGGTGGGCGACCGGTTCGTGGACCTCGCCAAGCGGCGCTGCCCGGACGGGCTGAGCCTGTGGACCTTCCAGGTCAACGGTCCCGCCCACCGCTTCTACGCCCGGCACGGCTTCGTCGCCGCCGAGACCACCGACGGCAGCGGCAACGAGGAGCGCGAGCCGGACGTGCGGTACGTCTGGCGGCCGGGTCCCCGCTGAGAGGGCGTCTCACGTGGGCAGGCCCGCCGCCCCGGCGGCCGTCGTCAGCACCTCGCGCAGCATGGCGGGGGTGAGCCGGCCGGTGAAGGTGTTGCGCTGGCTCACGTGGAAGCAGCCGAAGACGTCGAGCCCGTCGAGCGCGACATGGGTGCCGTGCGCGAAGGCGGGCCGGGGCCGGGGCACGGTCCAGCCGGCCTCCCGCAGCGCGGGCAGCGTCGCCTGCCAGCCGAAGGCGCCGAGAACGACGAGGGCGCGCAGGGTGGGCCGCAGCAGTCCCAGTTCCTGTACGAGCCACGCCCGGCAGGTCTCCCGTTCGCCGGGGGTGGGCCGGTTGGCGGGCGGGGCGCAGTGCACGGGGGCGGTGACGCGGACGCCGTACAGCTCCAGGCCGTCGTCGGCGGCGACCGAGGTGGGCTGCGAGGCCAGGCCCACGTCGTACAGGGCCTGGTAGAGCACGTCCCCGGAGCGGTCGCCGGTGAACATCCGGCCGGTGCGGTTGCCGCCGTGCGCCGCCGGGGCGAGCCCGACGATCAGCAGCCGGGCGTCGGACGGGCCGAAGCCGGGCACCGGGCGGCCCCAGTAGGTCTGGCCGGCGAAGGCGGCACGCTTGGTACGGGCCACCTCCTCGCGCCAGTCGACCAGCCGCGGGCAGGCCCGGCAGCCGGTGATCCGCCGGTCGAGATCAGCGAGCGCGTCCACCCCTCCACCGTACGGCCGCCGGGTGGGAGCGCCGGGAGGACACCGTCACCGGCCGGGCGCGGGGACTAAGGTCGAGGCATGCCTTCCGAGGACACCGACATCGAGGAGACGGCCGGACCGGACGCCGCCGGGGCGCCCGCCGGCGCCGAGGCCGACGGCCCGGAGACCGACGACCCGAAGATCGCCGCCGCCGTGGCCGCGGCCGAGGCCGCCGTGCCGGGGAACGGCGAGCCCGTGCGGATCGACAGCTGGATCTGGGCCGTACGGCTGGTGAAGACCCGCTCGACGGGCGCCACCGCCTGCAAGGGCGGCCATGTGCGCGTGAACGGCCAGAACGTGAAGCCGTCGCATCTGCTGCGCGTCGGTGACGAGGTCCGGCTGCGGCAGGAGCACCGGGAGCGGGTCGTCGTCGTCAAGCGGCTCATCCGCAAGCGGGTCGGCGCTCCCGTCGCGGCCCAGTGCTACGTCGACAACTCGCCGCCCCCGCCGCCGCGCGAGGCCGTCGCCCCGGCCGGTGTCCGGGACCGGGGCGCGGGCCGCCCGACCAAGCGGGACCGCCGGGAGCTGGAGCGGCTGCGCGGCCTGATGGGCGGCCCCGGCGGCCCGGGGCAGCGCGGACGGTGACGTCCTGACCGCCGGGGCCCTCAGGCGTCCCGGCGGGCCAGCCGCCGAAGCTCGGTGAGGGAGCCGCGCCGCGCCCAGGCGATCAGCGCCAGCGGCACGACGAGGATGAGCGGGGTCGCCGCGTTCTGCCCGCCCAGCGCGGTCACCGAGACGATGAACGCCCCCACCATGAGCGCGCTCAGCGCGATCGCCGCGACCGACTGGAGCACGGGGATCAACAGGGCGACGGCACCGGCCAGTTCGAGCACGCCGATGGCGTACATCCCGGTGCTCCCCCAGCCGAGCCGGTCGAAGGTCTCCGCGGCCGACGGGTGTGCGATCAGCTTCGGCAGCGCGCTCGCGACCGCGTAGAAGAGGGCGAGCACGATCTGCAGGCCGCGTAGGGCGATCCGGGCGCCACGCCCTCGCGGAGTCGCGGACCGGGCGAGGACGGTGCGGGAGGCGGTGGTCTCGGACATGGGTCTCTCCTGGGGTCTGCGGTCCGTGGTGTGCGATCACGGAGGTAGACCGGGCGCCGCCCGGGAACTCATCGGCCGCGGCGGGCCGACCCTGGGTACCCGGGTGGGAGGGATGCTGGAGGAGAGGTGGTTCCGATGCGTTCGGGAAGCGAGCCGACGACCGCGCGCAGCCCGCTGCGGATCCGCTTCTGGCTGTGCGTGTGGGGCGTGGCCTGGGCCGCCTTCGGCACCGTCGCGTTCGCGATCGCCGGACGCCCCGGCTGGGCCGTGGCCTGCGGGGTGCTGTGGCTGGTGATCACGATCGACATGATCATGGTGGTCCGGCACATCCGGCAGGGCCCGCACTACCAGCCCGGCCGCGACGTTCCGCCGTACGCGCCCCACGAGGAACCGGCCCGGCCGCCCGCCCGGCCCCACGGACCCGGCCCCCGCGACCCGCACGGCCCGCCTCCCCCGCGCCACGAGGAGCCGTAGACACGCGCCTCAGTCGTCGAACCGGGCCGCCTTCAGGAACTCGGGGTTCGGGTCGAGGGCCGCCGCCAGCCGGAAGTGACGCGTGGCCTGGTCGCGGCGGCCCTGGCGTTCATAGGTGCGGGCCAGCGCGAAGTGCGCGAACGCGTTGTCCGGCTCGCGCTCCAGGACGATGGTGAACTCCAGCTCGGCGGGGCGCAGCTGGGCCGCGGCGAAGAACGCCCGCGCGCGCAGCAGCCGGGCCGCCGTGTTCTCCGGGTGCGCGGCGATGACGCCGTCGAGCAGCTTGACCGCGCCGCGCGGGTCGCGCGCGGCGAGCAGGTGCTCGGCGGCGCGGAAGTCGATGACATGGGTCTCCGGAGTACGTCCGGTGGAACCACTGATCTCGGGCACGGCAGAGTCCTTCCCTCGCTGAGAGGGTTCAACGCCCGGACGGCAAGCCCCTATTCCGGTCGCCTCTTCCGGTCGGCGCCGCTCGCTCAGGCCGTCGCGTGAGCCCGGCGCACGAGCTCCTCCCACACGTCCTTCACGCGCCGCCGCAGCTCCTCCAGCGGTACGTCGTTGTCGATGACGATGTCCGCGATCGCCCGGCGCTGCTCGCGCGTGGCCTGCGCGGCCATCCGGGCGCGGGCGTCCTCCTCGGTCATGCCGCGCAGCCGCGTCAGCCGGTCCAGCTGAGTGTCGGGGCCGGCGTCCACGACGATCACGAGGTCGTACAGCGGGGCGAGGCCGTTCTCGGTGAGGAGGGGCACGTCGTGCACGACGACGGCG
The DNA here is from genome assembly GCF_008973465.1 of Streptomyces sp. SS1-1. Classification (NCBI taxonomy): domain Bacteria; kingdom Bacillati; phylum Actinomycetota; class Actinomycetes; order Kitasatosporales; family Streptomycetaceae; genus Streptomyces; species Streptomyces sp. SS1-1. The sequence goes on from NZ_WBXN01000004.1 coordinate 1,753,688, forward strand.
TCGCCGGCGGCGGCCTCCTCCAGCTCGCGGGAACGCGCCCCGACGAGCGGGTGCACGATCGAGTTGAGCACGGCCAGCCGCTCGGGGTCGGCGAAGACGATGGCGCCCAGCCTGGGCCGGTCCAGGCTGCCGTCCGCGGCGAGGACGTCCTCGCCGAACGCCTCGACGACGGCGGCCAGCCCCGGGGTCCCGGGGGCGACGACCTCACGGGCGATCCGGTCCGCGTCGATCAGGACGGCCCCGTGCTCCACGAGCAGCCGGGACACCTCGCTCTTGCCGGCACCGATACCGCCGGTCAGGCCCACCTTCAACATGCCCGCAACCCTAGACGCCCCCGCGGCCCGTCAGCCGTCGCCCTCCCGCTCGGCCAGGAAACGCTCGAACTCGCGGCCGATCTCGTCGGCGGAGGGGATGTCCACCGGTTCGGCGAGCATGTTGCCGCGGGTCTCGGCGCCCGCGACCGCGTCGTACTGGTGCTCGAGGCCCTCGACGAGGTTGGTCAGCTCCTCGTCGCCCTCGCGGATCTGGCGGTCGATCTCGTTCTGGGTGCGGTGGGCGTCCGTGCGCAGCGCGTGCGCGACGCCCGGCAGGACCAGCCCGGTGGCCGCGGTGACCGCCTCCAGGACGGTGAGCGCGGCGTCGGGGTACGGCGAGCGGGCGATGTAGTGCGGGACGTGTGCGGCGACCCCGAGCACGTCGTGTCCGGCCTCCATAAGCCGGTACTCGACCAGCGACTCGGCGCTGCCGGGCACCTGGGCCTCCTCGAAGGGGCTGGTGTGGCCGGGGACCAGGTCGGTGCGGTTGCCGTGCGGGGTGAGGCCGACGGGACGGGTGTGCGGGACGCCCATGGGGATGCCGTGGAAGTTCACCGACAGCCGTACGCCGAGCCGTTCGACGATCTCCTTCACGGCGGCCGCGAACCGCTCCCACTCGACGTCCGGCTCAGGGCCGGACAGCAGCAGGAACGGGGCGCCGGTGGCGTCCTGGACGAGCCGCACCTCGATGGCGGGCACCTCGTACCCGGCCCAGCGGTCGCGCCGGAACGTCAGCAGGGGGCGGCGGGCCCGGTAGTCCACGAGCCGGTCGTGGTCGAAGCGGGCGACGAGCTGGTGGGGCAGGGAGTCCAGGACGCGCTCGACGATCTGGTCGCCGGTCTCCCCCGCGTCGATGTAGCCGTCGAAGTGGTAGAGCATGACAAGGCCGGCCGACTCCTGGGCGAGCGCCATGTCGACGACGGCCAGGCCCTTCGGCTCCCACGTGTACAAACCCTGCGGATCAAGCACAGTGACCGCTCCTCCTCGTGTCCGTATGTGACAACGCCCCTACGGGCGGCGGCATTCCCCGGACGGAGGAGTTCTTGATCGTTTCGTGCCCGGCCGGTGACCGGGAAGGGCCGGAGGTGTCCGGGAACGGCCGAAGGGCCGCACCTCGGAAGGTACGGCCCCTCGGTCAAGGGCTAGGTCGGCCGGCGAGCGTCAGCTCTGGCCGCCCGCCAGCTTCTCGCGCAGAGCGGCGAGCGCCTCGTCCGAGGCCAGCGCGCCGCTGTTGTCGGCACCCTCGGAGGAGTACGAACCGCCACCGGACGCGGCCGGAGCGGCGGCCTCGCCACCCTCGGCAGCGGCCTTCTCGTCCGCCTCGCGGGACTTGATGACCTGCGCCTGGTGCTGCTCGAAGCGCTGCTGCGCCTCGGCGTACTGGCGCTCCCACTCCTCGCGCTGCTTCTCGTAGCCCTCGAGCCAGTCGTTGGTCTCGGGGTCGAAGCCCTCGGGGTAGATGTAGTTGCCCTGGTCGTCGTACGACGCGGCCATGCCGTACAGGGTCGGGTCGAACTCGACCGAGGCCGGGTCGGCACCGAAGGACTCGTTGGCCTGCTTCAGCGAGAGGCTGATGCGACGGCGCTCGAGGTCGATGTCGATGACCTTGACGAAGATCTCGTCGTTGACCTGGACGACCTGCTCCGGGATCTCCACGTGGCGCTCGGCCAGCTCGGAGATGTGGACCAGACCCTCGATGCCCTCGTCCACGCGGACGAACGCACCGAACGGAACCAGCTTCGTGACCTTGCCGGGCACGACCTGGCCGATCTGGTGGGTGCGGGCGAACTGCTGCCACGGGTCTTCCTGCGTCGCCTTCAGCGACAGGGAGACACGCTCGCGGTCCATGTCGACGTCGAGGACCTCGACGGTGACTTCCTGACCGACCTCGACGACCTCGGACGGGTGGTCGATGTGCTTCCAGGACAGCTCGGAGACGTGGACCAGACCGTCGACGCCACCCAGGTCCACGAAGGCACCGAAGTTGACGATCGAGGAGACGACGCCGGAACGGACCTGACCCTTCTGGAGGGTGGTGAGGAACGTCTGGCGGACCTCGGACTGGGTCTGCTCCAGCCAGGCACGGCGGGACAGGACCACGTTGTTGCGGTTCTTGTCCAGCTCGATGATCTTGGCCTCGAGCTCCTTGCCCACGTAGGGCTGGAGGTCGCGAACGCGGCGCATCTCGACCAGGGAGGCCGGGAGGAAGCCACGGAGGCCGATGTCGAGGATGAGACCACCCTTGACGACCTCGATGACGGTACCGGTGACGATCCCGTCCTCTTCCTTGATCTTCTCGATGGTGCCCCAGGCACGCTCGTACTGGGCGCGCTTCTTCGAGAGGATCAGGCGGCCTTCCTTGTCCTCCTTCTGAAGGACGAGGGCCTCGATCTCGTCACCGACGGCGACGACCTCGTTGGGGTCGACGTCGTGCTTGATGGAGAGCTCGCGGCTCGGGATAACGCCTTCGGTCTTGTAACCGATGTCGAGCAGGACCTCGTCCCGGTCGACCTTCACGATGACGCCGTCGACGATGTCGCCGTCGTTGAAGTACTTGATCGTCTCGTCGATCGCGGCGAGGAAGGCTTCCTCGTTACCGATGTCGTTGACCGCTACCTGCGGGGTGGTGGCGGTGGTCTCGGTGCTGCTCGTCATGTGGGAAAGGGCTCCGGTACGGACATTGAGTCGTAGGTACTGCTACGCCGGGAGCCCGTATCGCTCTGATGAAGCCGGACAGCCAAGGAAGCGCCACACAGGAAAACCCTATGGCGCCTCGACAACCGAGGGGACATACAACAGATGCGAGCGCAGCCTGCTACGTCTGAGGTGCGCAGGCCCGCAGCGCAACTTGTAGCATACGGGGGCAGCCGGGCAGGGTCAATGCGCGAAGCCGCACACCCGGGGCGGATCGCCGCATACCCGGCACGAAACCTGTCTCCACAGGCCACGCGCCTGGGAAACACCCCTCGCGTGACAGCGCCGGGAGGGGCCGCGCCATTCAGGTGACGGAAGAGTACGACGAGGGAGCCGATCATCCAAGAGCCCGTATCGCCCGACATTCCGTCCGGCGCCTCCTCCCCCGCGGCGCAGGAAGCCCTGGAGGCCCAGGAGGTCCAGGAGCCCGAGGCGACCCGGCGCGCGGCCGGCACCGCGGAGAGCTCCCGGGCCAACCGGGGCTGGTGGGACCGCAACGCCGACGAGTACCAGATCGAGCACGGCACCTTCCTCGGCGACGACCGCTTCGTCTGGGGACCCGAGGGCCTGGACGAGGTGGAGGCCGAGCTGCTCGGCCCGCCCGAGGCACTGAGGAACAAGGACGTCCTGGAGATCGGGGCCGGCGCGGCGCAGTGCTCACGCTGGCTGGCCGCGCAGGGCGCCCGCCCGGTCGCCCTGGACATCTCCCACCGGCAGCTCCAGCACGCGCTGCGCATCGGGAGCGCCTTCCCGCTGGTGTGCGCCGACGCCGGGGCGCTGCCCTTCGCCGACGGCTCCTTCGACCTGGCGTGCTCGGCCTACGGGGCGCTGCCGTTCGTCGCGGACCCGGTGCAGGTGCTGCGGGAGCTGCGGCGGGTGCTGCGGCCCGGCGGCCGGTTCGTGTTCTCGGTGACCCACCCCATCCGCTGGGCGTTCCCGGACGAGCCCGGCCCGGAGGGTCTGTCGGTCTCGGCCTCCTACTTCGACCGCACCCCGTACGTGGAGCAGGACGAGGAGGGGCGCGCGGTCTACGTCGAGCACCACCGCACGATCGGCGACCGGGTGCGGGACGTGGTGGCGGCCGGGTTCCGGCTGGTGGACCTGGTGGAGCCGGAGTGGCCGGCCTGGAACAGCTCGGAGTGGGGTGGCTGGTCGCCACTGCGCGGCAGCCTGATCCCGGGCACGGCGATCTTCGTGTGCGAGCGGGACTGACGCGGACGCCCGCGGCGGGGCCGGCCGCGGGTCGTACGACACTGGGGGCGTGATCCGCTACGACGCCCTGGACGCGCTGCCGGTGCGCGGCGCCCTGCCCGCCCTGACCGGCGCTCTCGACGGGCCCGGCACCGCGGTGCTGGTCGCCCCGCCCGGCACCGGCAAGACGACGCTGGTGCCGCTCGCCCTCGCGGGCCTGCTCGGCGCGGGGCCGGGGCGGCGGGTCGTGGTCGCCGAGCCGCGCCGGATCGCCGCGCGGGCCGCCGCCCGGCGGATGGCGTGGCTGCTGGGCGAGCGGCCCGGTGAGAGCGTCGGGCACACCGTGCGCGGGGAGCGCGTCGTCGGTCCCCGTACCCGGGTGGAGGTCGTGACGACCGGGGTGCTGCTGCAGCGGCTCCAGCGCGATCCGGAGCTGGCGGGTGTGGATGTGGTGGTGCTCGACGAGTGCCACGAGCGGCATCTGGACGCGGACACGGCGGCGGCCTTCCTGTGGGACGTCCGCGAGACGCTGCGCCCGGAGCTGCGGCTGGTGGCCGCGTCGGCGACGACGGACGCGGACGGCTGGGCGCGGCTGCTGGGCGGAGCGCCGGTCGTCGTGGCGGAGGGCGCCGCGTATCCGGTGGAGACGGTGTGGGCGCCGCCCACGCGTCCGGTGCGACCGCCGCACGGGACGCGGGTCGATCCGGCGCTGCTCGCGCACGTGGCCTCGGTGGTGCGGCGGGCGCTGGCCGAGCGGCCGGGCGACGTGCTGTGTTTCCTGCCGGGGGTCGGGGAGATCGCGCGGGTCGCCGGGCAACTGGGCGATCTCGGGGACGTCGAGGTGCTGCAGGTGCACGGGCGGGCGCCGGCCGCCGTGCAGGACGCGGTGCTGTCGGGGGGCGACCGGCGCAGGGTGGTGCTGGCGACGTCGGTGGCGGAGTCCTCCCTGACGGTCCCGGGGGTGCGGGTCGTCGTCGACTCCGGGCTGGCGCGCGAGCCCCGCGTCGATCACGCGCGCGGGCTGAGCGCGCTGACGACAGTACGGGCCTCGCAGGCGGCCGGACGGCAGCGCGCGGGCCGCGCCGGGCGGGAAGCGCCGGGGACGGTGTACCGCTGCTGGGCCGAGGCGGAGGACGCGCGGCTGCCCCGTTTCCCGGCGCCGGAGATCAAGGTGGCCGATCTGACGGCGTTCGCGCTGCAGGCGGCGTGCTGGGGCGACCCGGACGCGGCCGGGCTGGCCCTGCTCGACGCGCCCCCGGCCGGGGCGATGGCGGCGGCGCGCAGCGTACTGACGGCCGTCGGGGCCGTGGACGCCGACGGGCGGGCGACGGACCGGGGCGCCTCCCTGGCCCGGCTCGGGCTGCATCCCCGGCTGGGCCGGGCCCTGCTGGACGGGCCCGTGGGGGCCGCCGAGGTGGTGGCGCTGCTCAGCGAGGAACCCCCGCGGGAGTACGGCGACGACCTCGCGGCGGCACTGCGGACGGCCCGGCGCGGCGGCGACGCCTACGCGGGGCGCTGGCGGGCGGAGGTGCGGCGGCTGCGGGCGGGCGCCGGGACCCGCGGCGGAGCGGACGCCCCGGACGACCGGACGGTGGGGCTCGTCGCCGCGCTGGCGTTCCCCGAGCGGGTCGCGAAGGCGGACGGCGGGACCTATCTGATGGCGTCGGGCACGCGCGCGGAGCTCGCCGAGGGCAGCCCGCTGCGGGGCGCCCCGTGGATCGCGGTGGCGGTCGCGGACCGGCCGGTGGGCCGCGGGCACGCGCGCGTGCGGCTCGCCGCCGCGGTGGACGAGGACACGGCCCGGTCGGCGGCGGCCTCCCTGTACCGGGAGGGCGAGGAGGTGCACTGGGCCGACGGCGATGTCGTGGCCCGGCGCGTCGAGCGGCTGGGCGCGATCGAGCTGGCGGAACGCCCGCTGCCGGGCGCGGACCCCGCTCTGGTCCGGGCGGCGTTGCTCGACGGGCTGCGGCGGGAGGGGTTCGGGCTGCTGCGCTGGTCCCCGGACGCCGTGGTGCTGCGGCAGCGGCTGGCGTTCCTGCGGCTGCACCGGGGCGACCCGTGGCCGGACGTGTCCGACGAGGCGCTGCACGCGCGCGTGGACGAGTGGCTGGAGCCCGAGCTGGGCCGGGCGCGGCGGCGGGCGGACCTGGGGCGGATCGACGCCGGGCAGGCGCTGGCGCGGCTGCTGCCGTGGGCCACGGGCGAGGCGGGGCGGCTGGACGAGCTGGCCCCGGAGCGGGTCACCGTGCCCAGCGGCTCCCGGATCCGCGTCGACTACGGCGATCCGGAACGGCCCGTGCTGGCCGTCAAGCTGCAGGAGATGTTCGGGCTGGACACGTCCCCGGCGGTGGCCGGGGTGCCGCTCCTGGTCCATCTGCTCTCCCCCGCCGGGCGCCCGGCGGCCGTCACCGCAGATCTGGCCTCGTTCTGGCGGGACGGCTACCGGGGTGTCCGGGCGGAGCTGCGCGGCCGCTATCCGAAGCATCCGTGGCCGGAGGACCCGGCGTCCGCCGAACCGACCCGGCACACCAACGCGCGGCTCAGGCGGTGACGGGTTCGTCCCGGCGTCCCGCGCCGCCCCCGGGCCGCCGGGGCGGCGACCGCGTGACTCCAGCCAGAGCGCCAGGGCGAGGAGCGGCACGCCGAGGACGGGCAGGCCTCACGGCAGGTACGACGTCATCGGCAGCACCAGGGTGCGGTTGCTCTTGACCAGGGCGACGGTGTGCGCAGGCCGAAGGGGCGCCCGGCGGCTGGACGCCCCTCCTGTGTGCCGTACCGGTTAGGCGGACGGCGTGGCGCTCTCCGTGGGCTCCTCCGACGGGTCCGGCTCCGGCGACGTCTCGGCGGCGGCGACCTTCAGCTCGATGGTCAGGGTCGCGCCGCCCGCCGTGGCGATCCGCAGCAGGAAGGTGCCGGTGGTGTCGTCGGCGTACAGCTTCGGCAGTTCCAGCAGGCCCTTGTCGTCGGTCTTGAGACCGGTCAGGGTGCGGACCGGCTTGCCGTCGGCGTCCTTGAAGTAGGGGCCCTTGTCGTTCTCGTCGGGGTCGTCCTCCGCCTTGATCAGGGTGGCGGTGGCGGCGACCTTGTCCGCGACGGCTCCCTTGTAGGTGGCCTTCACCTCGACCCGCTCGGCGAACTCGCCGCCGGGCACGCAGGTCAGCGCGGTGTCGCCGGTGCGGGCCAGGGTGTCGGCGGCGCGCTCGGTGACGGTGGCCTTGTAGTCGAGGCCGGGGACGGTACGGCCGACGACGGTGGCCCGGACCGTGAACTCACCGGTGTCCTCGCCCGCCCGGAGCGCCGGGGCCACCGCCTTGCCGGAGCTGTCGGTGAGGACGGCGGCGTACTTCTCGCCGGTGCTGAAGGTGGCGTCGGTGTCACCGGTGATGGTGAAGCGGACGCGGACCCTGGCGACGGCCTTGCCGGACTCGGTCTCGGCGCGGGCGCTGATCTTCTCGGTGAAGGTGTCGCCCGCCATCGCGGTGAGCTTCGCGGTGCCGGCGTCCTCCAGGTGGTCCACCGTGTCGGTGGGGGTGGGCGTCGTGCTGGGCGGCGTGGTCGGACTGCTTCCGGAGCCGCCGCCGTCGCCCGGCCCGGACCCGCCGGGCTTCGACGGCGTCGTGGGCTGCGCCGGGGACGAGGGGCTTGCCGGTGCCGACGGCGAGGAGGGCACCGTGGGCGACGGCGTCGGGTGGGCGCCCGCCGCGTCGTCGCTGCGGTCGGACGGGAGGGTGCCGGTGCCGTCCGGGATCTCGTGGGTGCCCTTGCGGTAGTAGTCCAGCCACCTGCGGACGAGCTGGAGGTAGTCCTGGGAGTTGTTGTAGCTCAGGATGGCGCGGTCGAGGTCGCCGCCCTTGGACAGGTCCCAGCCGAAACGGCACAGGTAGTGGCCGGCGGCGAGGGCCGCGTCGTAGACGTTGTTGGGGTCCTTGCGGCCGTCGCCGTTGCCGTCACGACCGGCCCACTCCCAGGTGGAGGGGATGAACTGCATGGGACCGACGGCACGGTCGTACCGGCTGTCGCCGTCGTAGGCGCCGCCGTCGGTGTCGCTGATGTTCGCGAAGCCGGCGCCGTTCAGCTGCGGGCCGAGGATCTTGGACAGGGTGGTGCCGTTCGCGTCGACCCGGCCGCCGCGGGCCTGGCCCGACTCGACCTTGCCGATGGCGGCGAGCAGTTCCCAGGGCAGGTGGCAGCCCGGCTTGGACTCCTGCAGCGCGGCCGCGGCCTTCTTGTAGGCGTCGAGGACCGTGGCGGGTATGCCCGCCTCACCGGCCACCGGGGTCACCGTGGTGTCCGCCGAGGGGGCCGGGTTGGGGCTGTTGAGCGGCGGAAGGTCCGTGTAGTACGGCGAGTTGCCGGTCGCGCTGTCGGCGGCGGGGGCGTCCGGGGACGGCTGGGTGCCGGTGGTCATCTTTCTGCCGGCGCCGTCGGTCGTCACTCCCGGAGCCTGGGACGCGGCCAGTGCCGCGACCACGACCGCGGCGACCGTGGTGTTCACCGCCCCCTTGCGGAGCCTGCCGAATTCCGCCGCCATGTGGTGGACCCCTCCCGTGGACGCCCTGACGTCCGTGTCGGTCTGCCGGACCCGCCGTGCCGGGCCCGCCCCTGTAGTGACGATCGACCCGCCACGACAGTTGCCCTCGCGGCGAGAGTTACGTCGCCGTTCATCTGTTCGTACGCGGGTCCCGGCACTGTGACCCAGGCGACCCTACGACAACTTCCCTTGCGCGCACACCCGTTGCCGCCCGATATTTCCGGGTTGGCCACACGCCGTTCGCCGGGCGGGCCGTCCCGCATACTGGCTCCGCCGACGAGGGGGGCCGGACCGGTCCCGTCAAGACCGCACCCGAGGAGCCCTGTTGCCGTTCACGCTCAGCCACGCGGCCGCCGTCCTGCCCGCCGTGCGCACCGGGGGGACCGGACGGGCCGGACTCGTGCCGGCGGTCCTGGTGACCGGTTCCTTCGCTCCCGACATGACCTATTACGCGGCAAGTGTCCTGTCCGGGGCCATGGAGTTCGGGGACGTCACGCACTCCCTACCGGGCGTGTTCACCGTCGACGTCGTCATCGCCTGGGCGCTGGTGGGGCTGTGGCTGCTGCTGCGTGAGCCGCTGGTGGCGCTGCTGCCGGACCGGCTCCAGGCGCGGCCGGCCGCGCTGCTGCGGTGCGGGGCGCCCCGCGCGCGGATGACGCCGGGGCTCGTGGCGCGCTGGTACGTCTCCGCCGTACTCGGCGGGCTCACCCATGTGGTGTGGGACGCGTTCACGCATCTCGACCGGTGGGGGATGCGGGTGTTCCCGGTGCTCGGGGAGGAGGTGGCGGGGTCGCCGCTGTACTGGTACCTGCAGTACGGGGGGTCGGCGGTCGCGGCCGTCGTCGTCGCGGTGTTCGTGACGGTGGCGCTGCGGCGCGCGGCCGGGGTGCCGGTCGCGGGGGTACCGGTGCTCTCCGTGCGGGACCGGTGGGTGGCCGTGGTGGTGCTCGGCGGGTGCGCGGCGGTGGCCGCCTTCGAGCGGGCGTCGCGGTGGTGGGAGTTCTGGGGGGCCACCGCGAAGTACTGGGAACTGATCCCGTCGCTGTGCTTCGGCGCGGGCGCCGGGCTCGCCGTGGGGCTGCTCCTGTACGGCGCCGCCGTCAGGCTGTGGCGTCCGGTCCCGGTCCCTGGCAGTACGGGGACGGGTGGTGCCGAGCGGGAACGGAGCCGGCCGGGGGTGCGGTGACGGTGCCCTGGGCGGTGTCCTTCGCGGTGCCCTTGTCGGTGCCCTGGCCGGGTTGCGTCGGGAGCAGGGTCAGTGCCAGGGCCCAGTAGGAGCGGGCGAGTTCGGTCCAGTCGCGGAGGCGTCGGGTCAGACGGCGGCGGACGGCCGTGAGGGTGCGGCGGAGCGTGCCGGCGAGTTCGGTGGGGATGCGGGCGGTGCTGGCGGTGGGGGCGAGGGCCCGGTTCTGCGGGGGTGTGGGGGGAAGGGGCCAGTCGGTGGTGTCGGCCGGGGCGGGTGCCGTCCGGCGGTTGAGCGTGTGTATACCCATGTCGGCATCCTTACGGGCTGGGGATGTCGGGGGCGTTTTGGCGGGGGCCACGTGGGTGAGGTGGGGTGAGGTGGGGGCCTGCTCGTGTCCCGGGGGCGGTGTGTTGCGCGGGTGCGGGTGAGTGGGGGCTTGTCGCGCAGTTCCCCGCGCCCCTGAGGGGGGTGGTCCCGCCGGCCCGGTTCGATTGGTGCGGGGCGGTGGGGGTTGCTCGCGCAGTTCCCCGCGCCCCCGAGGGGGTGGGCCGCCCGGCCCGGTTCGATCGGTGCGGGGCGGTGGGGGTTGCTCGCGCAGTTCCCCGCGCCCCTGAGGCGGGTGGTCCCGCCGGCCCGGTTCGATTGGTGCCGACAGGTGGGGGTTGCTCGCGCAGTTCCCCGCGCCCCTGCGGGTGAGGGGCTGGGGGCGCAGTTGCCCGCGGCCCTGGATGCGTGCCTGCGACGCGGACGCCGGGTCGGTGGGGTCCGGCCCGGCGTTTCGTCGTGGGGGTCAGTGGGCCGCTGACTCCCAGTCGGGGCCCGCACCTACCGAGACGCCCAGGGGGACCCTCAGGTGGACCGCGTTCGACATTTCCCGGCGGACCAGTTCCTCCGCGGCCTCGCGCTCGCCCGGGGCGATCTCCAGGACGATTTCGTCGTGGACCTGGAGGAGCATGCGGGAGGCGAGGCCGGAGTCGCGCAGGGCCCGGTCCACGTTGAGCATGGCGATCTTGACGATGTCGGCCGCCGTGCCCTGGATCGGCGCGTTCAGCGCCATGCGCTCGGCCGCCTCGCGGCGCTGGCGGTTGTCGCTGTTGAGGTCGGGCAGGTAGCGGCGGCGGCCGAAGAGGGTCGCCGTGTACCCGGTGGCCCGTGCCTCGTCGACCGCGCGGCGCAGATAGTCGCGGACGCCGCCGAACCGCTCGAAGTACGCGTCCATCAGGGTGCGCGCCTCGGCCGCCTCGATGTTCAGCTGCTGGGAGAGGCCGAACGCCGACAGCCCGTACGCGAGGCCGTACGACATCGCCTTGATCTTGCGGCGCATCTCCGCGTCCACGGCGGACGGCTCCACCGCGAAGACCTGGGAGGCGGCCGTGGTGTGCAGGTCCTCGCCGGAGGTGAACGCCTCGATCAGGCCCTCGTCCTCCGACAGGTGGGCCATCACACGCAGCTCGATCTGGCTGTAGTCCGCCGTCATCAGGGACTCGAAGCCCTCGCCGACGACGAAGCCCCGGCGGATCGCGCGGCCCTCGTCGGTGCGGACCGGGATGTTCTGCAGGTTGGGGTCCGTGGAGGAGAGGCGGCCGGTGGCGGCGACGGTCTGGTTGAACGTCGTGTGGATGCGGCCGTCCGTGGCGATCGTCTTGATCAGGCCCTCGACCGTGACCCGCAGCTTCGCCTGCTCCCGGTGGCGGAGCATGATCACCGGCAGTTCGTTGTCCGTCTGCCCGGCGAGCCAGGCCAGGGCGTCGGCGTCGGTGGTGTAGCCGGTCTTCGTCTTCTTCGTCTTGGGCAGGGCGAGCTCGCCGAAGAGGACCTCCTGGAGCTGCTTGGGCGAGCCCAGGTTGAACTCGTGCCCGGCCGCCGCGTGCGCCTCCTTCACGGCCTGCTGCACGGCACCCGCGAACATCTGCTCCATGGCCTCCAGGTGTGCCCGGTCGGCCGCGATGCCGTGCCGCTCCATGCGGGCGAGCAGCGCGGACGTCGGCAGCTCCATGTCGCGCAGCAGCTCGGCGGCGCCGACCTCCTCGAGCCGGCCCTCGAAGGCCTCGCCGAGGTCGAGGACGGTCCGGGCCTGGATCATGAGCGCCTCGGCCTCGGCGCCCTCGTCCGCCCCGAAGGCCAGCTGGCCGTCGGCCGTGGCGGCGGGCGCCAGCTCGCGGTGCAGGTACTCCAGGGACAGCGCGTCCAGGTCGAAGGAGCGGCGGCCCGGCTTGACGAGGTAGGCGGCGAGCGCGGTGTCCATGCGGACGCCCTCGATGGTCCAGCCGTGCTCGGCGAAGACGCGCATGGCGCTCTTGGCGTTGTGGAAGACCTTGGGCCGCTCGGCGTCCGCGAGCCAGCCGGCGAACGCGCGCTCGTCGGCCTCGTCGAGCTGGGAGGGGTCGAACCAGGCGGCCGCGCCGCCGTCCGCGGCCAGCGCGACCTCGGCGACCGAGCCGGTGCCGAGGGCCCAGGTGTCGACGGTGGCCACGCCGAGCGGACCGCCGGCGTGCTCCGCCAGCCAGGGGGCCAGCTCGCCGGTGCCGAGGACGGTGCCGTCCAGGGCGACGCCCTCGGTGGAGATCGGCGTCGTCTCGGCCTCCTCGGCGCCCGGGTCGACGCCGAAGAGCCGCTCGCGCAGCGACGGGTTCCGGATCTCGAGGGTGTCGAGGATCATCGCGACGGCCTTGCGGTCGTACGGCTCGCGCGCGAGGTCGGTGACGGTCTTGGGCAGCTCGACCTGCCGCTCCAGCTCGGTGAGGCGGCGGTTGAGCTTGACGGCCTCCAGGTGGTCGCGGAGGTTCTGCCCGGCCTTGCCCTTGACCTCGTCGGCGCGCTCGACCAGCTCCGCGAAGGACCCGAACTGGTTGATCCACTTCGCTGCGGTCTTCTCGCCGACGCCGGGGATGCCCGGCAGGTTGTCCGACGGGTCGCCGCGCAGGGCCGCGAAGTCGGGGTACTGGGCGGGGGTCAGGCCGTACTTCTCGACGACCTTCTCCGGGGTGAACCGGGTCAGCTCGGAGACGCCCTTGGTCGGGTACAGCACGGTGGTGTGCTCACTGACCAGCTGGAACGAGTCACGGTCGCCGGTGACGATCAGCACCTCGAAACCGGCGGCCTCGGCCTGTGTGGCGAGCGTGGCGATCACGTCGTCGGCCTCGAAGCCCTCGACGGCGAACCGGGAGACGCGCATCGCGTCCAGCAGCTCGCCGATCAGCTCGACCTGGCCCTTGAACTCGTCCGGGGTCTTGGAGCGGTTCGCCTTGTACTCCGTGAACTCCTGGGACCGCCATGTCTTGCGGGAGACGTCGAACGCCACGGCGAAGTGGGTGGGCGCCTCGTCACGCAGCGTGTTGGCCAGCATCGACGCGAAGCCGTAGATCGCGTTCGTCGGCTGGCCCGTCGCCGTCGTGAAGTTCTCCGCGGGCAGCGCGAAGAAGGCCCGGTAGGCCAGCGAGTGCCCGTCCATGAGCATCAGGCGGGGCCGGCCGCCGCCGGGGGTGCTGTCGGTCTGCTTCGATGCTGTCTCTGCCACGCCCCCGATCCTGCCACGCCCCACTGACAGCCGGGCCCCGCCGGGGTGCCGCCCGGACGCTCCCGATGCCGTGCGGGGCCCGAACACCCGCTCCCCGCAGGGCCGGTTCCGCGTGCGAGGATCGGAGACGTAGCTCACACGTGTACACGAAGGAGAGTGCGCGATGGCCAGCAAGCCGCCCACGGGTGATCCGGTCCAGGACGCGCCCGAGGTCGCCGAGCCGAAGCACGCGGCGGCGGGCCTGCCCGCCATCGGCCACACCCTGCGGGTCGCGCAGCGCCAGATGGGGATCAAGCGCACCGCGCTGACCCTGCTGCGGGTCAACCAGAAGGACGGCTTCGACTGCCCGGGGTGCGCCTGGCCCGAACCGGAGCACCGGCACACGGCGGAGTTCTGCGAGAACGGCGCGAAGGCGGTCGCCGAGGAGGCCACGCTGCGCCGGGTCACCCCGGAGTTCTTCGCCGCGCACCCCGTGGCCGACCTGGCGACGCGCAGCGGCTACTGGCTGGGGCAGCAGGGGCGGCTCACGCACCCCATGTACCTGCCGGAGGGCGGCACCCACTACGAGCCGGTGACCTGGGAGCGGGCCTTCGACATCGTCGCCGAGGAGATCGCCGCGCTCGGCTCGCCCGACGAGGCCGTCTTCTACACGTCGGGCCGCACCAGCAACGAGGCGGCGTTCCTCTACCAGCTCTTCGCCCGCGAGCTCGGCACGAACAACCTGCCGGACTGCTCGAACATGTGCCACGAGTCGTCCGGGTCGGCGCTGTCGGAGACGATCGGCGTCGGCAAGGGCAGTGTCCTGCTGGAGGACCTGTACAAGGCCGAGCTGATCATCGTCGCCGGGCAGAACCCCGGCACGAACCATCCGCGGATGCTGTCCGCCCTGGAGAAGGCGAAGGCGAACGGCGCGCGGATCATCACCGTCAACCCGCTGCCCGAGGCGGGTCTGGAGCGGTTCAAGAACCCGCAGACCCCGCAGGGCATGATCAAGGGCGCCGCGCTGACCGATCTGTTCCTGCAGATCCGCATCGGCGGCGACCAGGCGCTGTTCCGGCTGCTGAACAAGCTGATCCTGGAGACCGGGGGCGCCGTCGACGAGGACTTCGTCCGCGACCACACTCATGGCTTCGAGGAGTTCGCCGAGGCCGCCCGCGCCGCCGACTGGGACGAGACGCTGGCGGCGACGGGCCTCGCGCGCGAGGACGTCGACCGGGCGCTGGAGATGGTGCTGGCGTCGCGGCGCACGGTGGTGTGCTGGGCGATGGGCCTGACCCAGCACAAGCACTCGGTGCCGACGATCCGGGAGATCGTCAACTTCCTCCTGCTGCGCGGCGACATCGGCCGTCCCGGCTCGGGCGTGTGCCCGGTGCGCGGTCACTCCAATGTGCAGGGCGACCGCACGATGGGCATCTTCGAGCGGCCCGCGCCCGCCTTCCTGGACGCCCTGGAGCGCGAGTTCGGGTTCGCGCCGCCGCGTGAGCACGGCCTGGACGTCGTCCGCGCCATCCGGGCGCTGCGCGACGGCGAGGCGAAGGTGTTCTTCGCGATGGGCGGCAACTTCGTGGCGGCCACGCCGGACACGGCCGTCACCGAGGCGGCCGTGCGGCGGGCCCGGCTGACCGTGCACGTGTCGACGAAGCTGAACCGCAGTCACGCGGTGACGGGCGCGCGGGCGCTGATCCTGCCGACGCTGGGCCGTACCGAACGTGATCTGCAGGGCGGCGGCGAGCAGTTCGTCACCGTCGAGGACTCCATGGGCATGGTGCACGCCTCCCGGGGGCGGCTGGAGCCGGCCAGTCCCCATCTGCTGTCGGAGCCGGCGATCGTGTGCCGGCTGGCCCGCCGGGTGCTGGGCGAGAAGAGCCGTACGCCCTGGGAGGAGTTCGAGAAGGACTACGCGACGATCCGGGACCGTATCGCGCGGGTCGTGCCGGGCTTCGAGGACTTCAACGCGCGCGTGGCGCGTCCCGGCGGCTTCACGCTGCCGCACGCCCCGCGCGACGAGCGCCGCTTCCCGACGGCGACCGGCAAGGCCAACTTCACGGCGGCGCCGGTGGAGTACCCGGAGGTCCCCGAGGGGCGGCTGCTGCTGCAGACGCTGCGTTCGCACGACCAGTACAACACCACGATCTACGGCCTGGACGACCGCTACCGGGGCATCCGCAACGGCCGCCGGGTGGTGCTGGTCAACCCGGAGGACGCCCGGCGCCTCGGGGTCGCCGACGGCTCGTACGTGGATCTGGTGAGCGAGTGGAAGGACGGCGTCGAGCGGCGCGCGCCCGGGTTCCGGGTGGTGGCGTACCCGACGGCGCGGGGCTGCGCGGCGGCCTACTACCCGGAGACCAACGTGCTGGTGCCGCTGGACGCCACCGCCGACACCAGCAACACCCCGGCCAGCAAGTCCGTGATCGTGCGTCTGGAACAATCGGCGACCGACTGAGCGTTTGCTCAGCGGTGTCACCACGCCACCGAGTGATCACGACGAACGGAGCCGGGCCCATGGGCGAGCAGCAGCACGTGAAGTTCCCGCAGGAGGTCATCGACGAGTACGCCGCGCTCGGCGTCGATCTCCAGGCCCTGTTCTCGGCCGGGCACCTCGGCACCCGCATGGGCGTCCAGATCGTGGAGGCGTCCGCCGAGCGGGTCGTGGGGACCATGCCGGTCGAGGGCAACACCCAGCCGTACGGGCTGCTGCACGGCGGCGCGTCCGCGGTGCTCGCGGAGACGCTCGGCTCGGTGGGGTCCATGCTGCACGGCGGCACCTCCAAGATCGCGGTGGGTGTGGACCTGAACTGCACCCACCACCGGGGCGCCCGCTCCGGTCTGGTGACCGGTGTCGCCACGCCGCTGCACCGGGGCCGCTCGACGGCGACGTACGAGATCGTGATCAGCGACGAGCAGGGTCGGCGGGTGTGCACCGCGCGGCTGACCTGCATGCTGCGGGACGTGAACCCGGGCGACGCGGAGCGGGTCCGCGCGGCGGAGTGACGGCACGTCAACTCTCCTTTCCCACCCCGCCGTTGATCCCGGCCGTGCGGCGGCATACGGTCGGGGCATGACCAAGGCAGGGGTGTGCCGCAGGGGGGCCGCGCTCGGACTGGCCCTGCTGGCCGCCTGCTCGGCGGGCGGCTGCGGGGGCCCGGGCGCGGACCCCTCCCCGGCGGGCGGCAACTCCCCCTCGCCCACGGCGACTTCCCCGGCCGAGTTGTGCACGCGGCTCATCGGGTACTGGTCGCGCCGGGCGCTGACCGGCGACACCTACGGGGACTACCAGTCGATGGGGCTGTCCGACGGCCAGTACGAGATCCTCCGCACGGTGGTCGACGCGGCCCGCGCCGAGCGCGCACGCGCCGGTGACGCGGCGGCGGGCCGGCTCATCGACCGCCGTGCGCGCACGGCCTGCGAGAAGCGGTACCGCGACGGCGGACCCACCGGAGGCCCATGGGGCTGAGGACCGAAATCAGGAATTCCACTTTCGTGCCCCCTACACGAATATGGGGAGGCGTGCCGGACATCTTTCACCCGGGTAACTCTGCGTAATACGGCCGCAATAAACGGCGCCCCCTCTCCCGCCGCCCGGCGCTTTGCCCGGGCGCCCCGCGAGCCCTCCGGGAGCCGATGACAACGAATGCGGTCATCACCAAAACCCGTGAACACTAATGAAGAAGCTACGCGCGAACGCTGCGGGTTCTCACTATGTGGACAGGGCGAATCGGCCGGAAATCCGCTCTTCCCCCCACGCAGTACCGCTCAGGGATACCGCGTGTCATAACAAGAGCGTCACAGCCTTGGTCAGAGCCTCCTCCATGTTCCCCACCCGCGCTTAGAGTCACGGCCAGTCACCGAGCCATCGGATTCGAAGTCACTTCGTCCCCAGCGCTCGACTCGGCGCGTTCCATGGGGAACCGCCGTGCCAGGGAAAGGACCTGATTCGTGCGTCAACGTTCGATCATCGCCATTACCGCCGCGCTCGCGGCGGGATCGCTGACACTCACGGCTTGTGGGTCGCGTGACGACGACGGCGGCAGCAGCAACGGCGACAAGACCACAGTTGTGATCGGCCTCGACGCCCCGCTGTCCGGCGACCTGTCCGCGCTCGGCCTCGGCATGAAGAACTCCGCTGACCTGGCCGCCAAGACGGCCAACAAGAAGGAGTACGTCAAGGGCGTCGAGTTCAAGATCGAGGCCCTCGACGACCAGGCCCAGCCGTCCGTCGGCCAGCAGAACGCCCAGAAGTTCATCAGCAACAAGGACGTCCTCGGCGTCGTCGGCCCGCTGAACTCCAGCGTCTCCCAGCAGATGCAGAAGCCGCTCAACGACGCCGGCCTCACCCAGGTCTCCCCGGCCAACACCGGCACCGAGCTGACCCAGGGCGACGGCTGGAAGACCGGCGACTCGGTCCGCCAGTTCAAGACCTTCTTCCGCACCGCCACCACGGACGAGATCCAGGGCGCCTTCGCCGCGGACTACCTGTACAACAAGGCGAAGCTCAACAAGGTCTACCTGATCGACGACCAGAAGACCTACGGCGCCGGCCTCGCCGCGTCCTTCAAGGCGAACTTCACCAAGTTCGGCGGCAAGATCGTGGGCACCGACCACATCAACCCCGACGACCGTGACTTCAACGCCGTGGTCGCCAAGATCAAGAAGACCGGCGCCCAGGCCCTGTACTACGGCGGCGAGTACCCGGCCGCCGGCCCGCTGAGCCAGCAGCTCAAGGACAGCGGCCAGAAGATCCCGCTCATGGGCGGCGACGGCATCTACTCCGGCGAGTTCCCGAAGCTGAACAAGAAGGCCGAGGGCGACCTCGCGACCTCCGTCGGCCGGCCCGTCGAGCAGCTCCCCTCCGCCAAGACCTTCATCGCGGACTACAAGGCCGCGGGCTACGAGGACGACTACGAGGCCTACGGCGGCCTGACCTACGACGCCACCTGGTCGATCATCGAGGCCGTCAAGCTGGCCGTCGAGGGCAACGACGGCAAGGTCCCGTCCGACGGCCGCAAGGCGGTCCTGGACGGCATGGCCAAGGTCAAGTTCGACGGCGTCACCGGCACCATCTCCTTCGACGAGTTCGGTGACACCACGAACCACACCATGACCGCCTACAAGATCAAGGACAACGCCTGGGCGCCCGAGTTCAGCGGCGAGCCCAAGCTCGGCTGACGAAGGACGAGTCAGAGAACCCACCCACCTCACACATTGATCCAGGCCGCGCGGGAAGCGCCCACCAGCGCTCCCCGCGCGGCGCCATATCCGAACCACTCCACGGAGGCCCTGCGGTGAACGAACTGCCGCAACAGCTGGCCAATGGACTCATCCTCGGCGCGATGTACGGACTCATCGCGATCGGCTACACGATGGTCTACGGCATCGTCCAGCTCATCAACTTCGCCCACGGCGAGATCTTCATGGTCGGGGGCTTCGGGGCCCTCACCGTCTGGATGGTCCTCCCCGACGGCTTCGGCCTCGGGGCGGCGATCCCCCTCATGATCATCGGCGGCGTCCTCGTCTCGGTCGCCGTCGGCACCGCGGCGGAACGGTTCGCCTACCGCCCCCTGCGCGGCGCACCCCGCCTCGCGCCCCTCATCACCGCGATCGGCCTGTCCATCGTCCTCCAGCAGGCCGTATGGATGTGGTTCCCCGACGCCAAGAAGGACGTCCCCTTCCCCCGCTTCCAGGGCGACCCCGTCGAGATCCTCGGCGCCAACATCCAGCGCGGCGACATCTTCGTCCTCATAGCCGCCCCGCTCTGCATGATCGCCCTCGGCCTGTTCGTCAACAAGACACGCTCCGGCCGCGGCATGCAGGCCACCGCCCAGGACCCCGACACCGCCAAGCTCATGGGCATCAACACCGACCGCATCATCGTCATGGCCTTCGCCATCGGTGCCGCGTTCGCCGCCGTCGCAGCCGTCGCCTACGGCCTCAAGAACGGCCAGGTCGGCTTCCGCATGGGCTTCCTCATGGGCCTCAAGGCCTTCACCGCGGCCGTCCTCGGCGGCATCGGCAACATCTACGGCGCCATGCTCGGCGGCCTCGTCCTCGGCGTCGCCGAATCCCTCGCCACCGGCTACATCGGCGAAATCCCCGGCATGGACCTCTTCGGCGGCGGCGCCTGGAAGGACGTGTGGGCGTTCAGCCTCCTCATCCTCGTCCTCCTGTTCAGGCCACAAGGCCTGCTCGGCGAACGCGTCGCGGATCGGGCGTGATACCCATGACCACCGACATCCCCATGGACAAGACCACCGACGACACCACCCCGGTGTCCCCCCTCGCAGCCACCCCGATCATCCCGCTGCCGCACGCCGCGGCCCGCGGACTCACGGTCGCCGGCTCCGCCCTCGCCCTCATCGGCACCTTCCTCGCCTGGACCTGGACCAACGAGTTCCCCGGCAACCTCACCGTCACCGGCTACCCCGGCGGCCTCCAGGTCCTCACCCTCGTCGGCTCCGCACTGACCCTCCTGTTCGCACTCGCCGGCTACGGCATCCGCGGACTGCGCTGGCTCACCCCGGCGGCAAGAACAGCCCCGTCCTCCTCGCCGCCCTCGGCGTACTCGGCGTCACCGGCTACGCCATGGGCGCCATCACGCAGGAACTCGGCGGCCTCGTCAACCTCGAACCCGGCGCCTGGGTCTCCGGCATCGGCGCCCTCGTCGCCGTCATCGGCGCCCTCGGCCTCCCCGTCGACCAGCCCTACGACGCCGGCGACCCCGACCCCCACCTGTGGGGCCGCGTCCGCCACGCGCTCACCGCCCCCGAACCCGGCCGCGCCAAGGACCTCCCGTCCTGGCTCGAAATCCTGATCATCGCCGCCGGCTTCGGCGTCGGCCTGTACGTCTTCGCGTACGGCATCAGCACCGAGTACAGCGAACTGTTCATCGGCTTCCTCATCATCGCGGCCTTCGGCTTCACCGCCGTCACCCGCGCCGGACTGCTGAAGCGGCTCTCCGCACTCACCGCCAAGCACCGCAACGTCACCCTCGGAGCGGCGTTCGCGGCGGCGATCTGCTTCCCCTTCACCCAGACCAACGACCAGTTCGCCCTCATCGGCGCGAACATCCTCATCTTCGCCACGGTCGCCCTGGGCCTCAACGTCGTCGTCGGCCTCGCCGGCCTCCTCGACCTCGGCTACGTCGCCTTCCTCGGCGTCGGCGCCTACGCCGCCGCCCTGGTCTCCGGCTCCCCCGCCTCCACCATCGGCGTCACCTTCCCGTTCTGGGCCGCCGTCCTCACCGGCGCCGTCGCCTCGCTGATCTTCGGCGTCGTCATCGGCGCACCGACCCTGCGACTGCGCGGCGACTACCTCGCCATCGTGACGCTCGGCTTCGGTGAGATCTTCCGCATCACCATGAACAACCTGAACGGCAACAGCGGACCGGACGTCACCAACGGCTCCAACGGCATCCCGCAGATCCCCGACCTGGAGATCTTCGGCTTCAACCTCGGAGTCCCGCACGACGTCCTCGGCCACGAGCTCACCCGCTCCGCCAACTACTACCTGCTGATGCTCGTCTTCACGATCATCGTCGTGATGGTCTTCCGCCGCTCCGCGGAATCCCGCATCGGCCGCGCCTGGGTCGCCATCCGCGAGGACGAGACCGCCGCCACCGCCATGGGCATCAACGGCTTCCGCCTCAAGCTCCTCGCCTTCGCACTCGGCGCCTGCCTCGCCGGCCTCGCCGGCACCGTCCAGGCCCACGTGTCCTACAGCGTCACCCCCGAGCAGTACCAGTTCGCCGGCCCGGTGCCGCCCAACTCGGCCTTCCTGCTCGCCGCCGTCATCCTCGGCGGCATGGGCACCATCAGCGGCCCCCTGATCGGCGCGGCACTGCTCTACCTGATCCCGGCCAAGCTCCAGTTCATGGCCGAGTACCAGCTGCTGCTCTTCGGTATCGCCCTGATGCTCCTGATGCGCTTCCGCCCCGAGGGCCTGGTCGCCGACCGCAGGAAGCAGCTCGAATTCCACGAGACCGGACAGCTCGACGTACCGGAGGACAAGCCATTGCCCGAAGGCGCGACCGGCGTCGCCAAGGCAGGGGCGTGACCGCCATGACCACCACCACGACCGCACCCACCACCACGACGGTGCTCGACGCCAGCGGCGTCACCATGCGCTTCGGCGGCCTCACCGCCGTCCGCGGCGTCGACCTCACCGTCAACACCGGCGAGATCGTCGGCCTCATCGGCCCCAACGGCGCCGGCAAGACGACCTTCTTCAACTGCCTCACCGGCCTCTACGTCCCCACCGAGGGCAAGGTCGCCTACAAAGGCACCGTCCTGCCGCCCAAGCCGCACCTGGTCACCCAGGCCGGCATCGCCCGGACCTTCCAGAACATCCGGCTCTTCGCCAACATGACCGTCCTGGAAAACGTCCTCGTCGGCCGGCACACCCGCACCAAGGAAGGCCTCTGGTCCGCCCTGCTGCGCCTCCCCGGCTTCCGCAAGGCCGAAGAGGCATCCCGCGAACGGGCCATGGAACTCCTCGAGTTCACCGGCCTCGCCGCCAAGGCCGACCACCTCGCCCGCAACCTGCCCTACGGCGAACAGCGCAAGCTGGAGATCGCCCGGGCCCTCGCGAGCGAACCCGGCCTGCTCCTCCTCGACGAACCCACCGCCGGCATGAACCCCCAGGAGACCCGCGCGGCCGAAGACCTCATCTTCGCCATCCGGGACCAGGGCATCGCCGTCCTCGTCATCGAGCACGACATCCGGTTCATCATGAACCTCTGCGACCGGGTCGCCGTACTCGTCCAGGGCGAAAAGATCATCGAAGGCCCCGCCGAAGTCGTCCAGGCCGACGAACGCGTCATCGCCGCCTACCTCGGCGAACCCTTCGAAGGCGCCCCCGGCGCCGCCGAAGCCGCCGAGGTCGAAGCCGCCGAGGAGGCCGCGGAAGGCGACGCGCACAGCACCACGGAAGGGGACGACAAGTGACCGCACTGCTCGAGGTCGAGGACCTCAGAGTCGCCTACGGCAAGATCGAGGCCGTCAAAGGCATCTCGTTCAAGGTCGAAGCGGGCGAGGTCGTCACCCTCATCGGCACCAACGGCGCCGGGAAGACCACCACCCTGCGCACCCTCTCCGGCCTCCTCCAGCCCCTGTCCGGCGACATCAAGTTCGACGGCAAATCGCTGAAGAAGATCCCCGCCCACAAGGTCGTCTCCCTGGGACTCGCCCACTCCCCCGAGGGGCGGCACATCTTCCCCCGCATGACGATCGAGGACAACCTCCGCCTCGGCGCCTTCCTCCGCAACGACAAGGACGGCATCGAGAAGGACATCCAGCGCGCCTACGACCTCTTCCCCATCCTCGGGGAACGCCGCAAGCAGGCCGCGGGCACCCTCTCCGGCGGCGAACAGCAGATGCTCGCCATGGGACGGGCCCTGATGTCCCGGCCGAAACTGCTCATGCTCGACGAGCCCAGCATGGGCCTCTCCCCGATCATGATGCAGAAGATCATGGCGACCATCCAGGAGCTCAAGGCCTCCGGCACCACCATCCTGCTCATCGAGCAGAACGCCCAGGCCGCGCTCTCCCTGGCCGACCACGGTCACGTCATGGAGGTCGGCAAGATCGTCCTCTCCGGCTCCGGGCAGGACCTCCTGCACGACGAGTCGGTACGCAAGGCGTACCTCGGCGAGGACTGACGCCCCCCTCAACAGCTGAGGCCCGTGCCCCCCGGTCAGGGGCACGGGCCTCAGCCATGCGCTCAGGGGGCGGGTCAGCCCTTGGCGGCCTTCTTCTCCTCGGCGTCCTGGATCACGGCCTCGGCGACCTGCTGCATCGACATCCGGCGGTCCATCGACGTCTTCTGGATCCAGCGGAACGCGGCCGGCTCGGTCAGCCCGTACTGCGTCTGCAGGACCGACTTCGCCCGGTCCACCAGCTTGCGGGTCTCCAGGCGCTGGCTGAGGTCCGCGACCTCCTTCTCCAGCTCCTTCAGCTCCGTGAACCGTGAGACGGCCATCTCGATCGCCGGGACGACATCGCTCTTGCTGAACGGCTTCACCAGGTACGCCATGGCACCGGCGTCACGGGCGCGCTCCACGAGGTCGCGCTGCGAGAACGCCGTCAGCATCAGCACCGGCGCGATGCTCTCCTCGGCGATCTTCTCGGCCGCCGAGATGCCGTCGAGCTTGGGCATCTTCACGTCGAGGATGACGAGGTCGGGGCGGTGCTCGCGCGCCAGCTCGACGGCCTGCTCACCGTCACCGGCCTCACCGACGACGGTGTACCCCTCCTCCTCGAGCATCTCTTTGAGGTCGAGCCGGATCAGGGCCTCGTCCTCAGCGATGACGACACGGGTCGTCAGCGGAGGCACGTGCGACTTGTCGTCGTCAGGCGCGTCTACGGGCTGGGGCGACTCGGGGGCGGTCACGGGGGCTCCTTGTTGCGGGCCGGGCAGGTGCTGCTGCTTAAGCAGCCTACCTAGAGGCGGGGGGCTGCGGTGACCCGGTATGCTTCGACAGCGACCCAGCCAGCCCGGTTGGTGGAACAGGCTAGACACGCGGCGCTCAAACCGCCGTGCCCTTCGGGGCATGTGGGTTCGAATCCCACACCGGGCACCTACCGAAAGAAGCGGATGTCCACGTTCTCGTGAACATCCGCTTTTTGCTGCGTGTCGCCGCGGACTGTCTCACAGAGTGGCCGCATGTACGACCTCAGCACACGCAAGCGAGCCTTGGCCTTGGTCGCGCAGGGCCGCAGCCTCAATTCCGTCAGCCGGGACACGGGCATCTCACGCGCCGCCCTCCGCTCCTGGCAGCACCGCCTGGAGCCGCTGCCCCGCATCACGGGCGCGGCACCCGGGCCACCCGCCGACGACTCCGCCTACGCCTACCTGCTGGGCCTCTACCTCGGCGACGGCTGCCTCAGCCTCCACCGGAACGGCGGCTACCACCTGCGCATCGCGTGCGACGACGCATACCCGGGACTCATCCGGCAGTGCCGGGAGGCCATCACGCGCGTCCGCCCCGGCGTCGGCGTCTATACGTGCCGGCGCGACGGCTGTTCCATGGTGACCAGCTACTCCCGGCACTGGCCCGAACTGTTCCCTCAGCACGGTCCGGGAAAGAAGCACGAACGCGCGATCGTCCTGGAACAGTGGCAGCGGGACATCGTCGACGCGCACCCCTGGGAGTTCATCCGCGGGCTCATCCATTCCGACGGCTGCCGGATCGTCAACTGGACCACCCGCCGGGTCGCCAGTGAGGTGAAGCGCTATGAATATCCCCGGTACTTCTTCACCAATCTGTCGGGCGACATCATGCGTCTGTTCACCGACACCATGGACCGGGTGGGCGTGGAATGGAGGTACGCCAACGCACGCAACGTCTCCATCGCCCGCAAACCCTCCGTAGCCCTCATGGACGCCCACGTAGGCCCCAAGTACTGACCCTCAGCGTGGGGTGTCGTCCTCGCCGATATGGTGGACGCGGACCAGGTTGGTCGCGCCGGTGACTCCCGGTGGGGAGCCTGCCGTGATGACGACCGTGTCGCCCTTCTCGCAGCGGCCGTACCGGAGCAACAGCTCGTCCACCTGGTCGACCATCGCGTCCGTGGAGTCCACGTGAGGTCCGAGGAAGGTCTCCACGCCCCACGTCAGGTTGAGCTGCGACCGGGTGGCCGGTTCGGGGGTGAAGGCGAGGAGGGGGATCGGGGAGCGGTAGCGGGAAAGGCGGCGGGCGGTGTCGCCGGACTGGGTGAAGGCGACGAGGAAGCGGGCGCCGAGGAAGTCGCCGATCTCGGCGGCGGCGCGGGCGACGGCGCCGCCCTGGGTGCGGGGTTTGTTGCGTTCGGTGAGTGGGGGCAGCCCTTGGGCGAGGAGGTCCTCCTCGGCCGCTTCGATGATCCTTGCCATGGTGCGGACGGTCTCGACGGGGTGTTTGCCGACGCTGGTCTCGCCGGAGAGCATCACGGCGTCGGTGCCGTCGATGACGGCGTTGGCCACGTCGGAGGCCTCCGCGCGGGTGGGCCGGGAGTGGTCGATCATGGAGTCGAGCATCTGGGTGGCGACGATGACGGGCTTGGCGTTGCGCCGGGCGAGTTTGATCGCGCGTTTCTGGACGATCGGCACCTGTTCGAGCGGCATCTCCACGCCGAGGTCGCCGCGGGCGACCATGATGCCGTCGAAGGCGGCGACGATGTCGTCGAGGGCGTCGACGGCCTGGGGTTTCTCGATCTTGGCGATGACGGGGAGGCGGCGGCCTTCCTCGTCCATGATGCGGTGGACGTCGTCGATGTCCCGGCCGGTGCGGACGAAGGACAGGGCGATGACGTCGAAGCCGGTGCGCAGGGCCCAGCGGAGGTCGTCCTCGTCCTTGTCGGAGAGGGCGGGGACGGAGACGGCGACGCCGGGGAGGTTGAGGCCCTTGTGGTCGGAGACGATGCCGCCTTCGATGACGGTGGTGGTGATGCGGGGGCCGTCGATGTCGGTGACCTGGAGGCAGACTTTGCCGTCGTCGACGAGGATGCGTTCGCCGGGGGTGACGTCGGCGGCGAGGCCGGTGTAGGTGGTGGAGCACTGGTGGCGGTCGCCTTCGGCGTCGGGGTCGACGGTGAGGGTGAAGGTGTCGCCGCGTTCGAGGAGTACGGGGCCTTCGGTGAAGCGGCCGAGGCGGATCTTCGGGCCTTGAAGGTCGGCGAGGAGGCCGACGCTGTGTCCGGTCTCGTCGGAGGCCTTGCGGACCTGCTGGTAGCGCTCCTCGTGCTCGGCGTGGGTGCCGTGGCTGAGGTTGAACCGGGCGATGTCCATTCCGGCCTCGACCAGTGCCTTTATGCGGTCGTAGGTGTCGGTGGCGGGGCCCAGGGTGCAGACGATCTTGGCTCGGCGCATGTTTTGACTCTATGACTTACCGGCGGGTAGAGAATTGGCCGCGTGTGACGACCCAACGACCCTTGTATGAAGGGTTATTGACAAGAGTTGAATTGTGCGGCGGGGTGCTCCGATGAGCAATTCCGGGGCACCCATCGGGGGGTCCGGTGATTCCACGGGGGCTCACAGCCGGGGCGGGGTCATGGTGAAGCGGGCGTCGACGCGGGCGACGACGTGCTGGCGCTGGGGTTCGAGGTCGAGCGGGGCGGCGGGTGTGTCCTCGTCGGCCGCGTGGGCGAGGGAGCGGGTGCGGCCGGCGCGGGGCGGTGCGGGGGTGCCGTCGCCGGTGTCGGCGAGTTCGAGGAGGGCGGCGAGGTCGGCTCCGAGGGCTTCGGCGTATTCGCGGGCGCGTCGGACGGCCTCGTGGACGGCCTGTTGGCGGGCCTGCCGGTGGGCGGGTGAGTCGGGGCGCAGGGCCCACCAGGGGCCGTCGACGCGGGTGAGGTCCAAGTCGGCGATGCGCGTGGTGAGTTCGCCGAGTGCGGTGAAGTCGGTGAGGTCGGCGGTGAGGTGGACGCTGCCGTGGTGGGCGTGGACGCGTTCGCCGCGGCCCTTGTCCTTGAGTTCGGGGCTGAGGGAGAGGGCGCTGGTCTCGAGGCGTTCGACGGCGTCGCCGTAGCTGTTGAGGAGGTCGAGGACGGCGGCGTTGCGCCGGGTGAGGTCGTCGAGGGCGGTGCGCCGGTCCTTGCCGCGGGAGGTGACGGTGACGCCGATGCGGGCGATCTCGGGGTCGACGTCGAGGTGGGCTTCGGCGCGGACGGTGAGGAGTGGGGCGTCGGGGGTTCCGTGGGGGGCGGCGGGGTGGGGGTCCTGTGGGGGCGTGGCCATACGTCCCACTCTGTCATCGGTTGCTCGGTTACGGACCCGGCGGGTCATCAATTCGAAACCTGTGGGGGCTGTTGCGGGCTGCCGTGTCCAGGTCAGAATCTACGCGCGTTGTTGGCCCTTTCCCCCGGGAGATGCACTCATGCCGTTGGACCGCCGGAAGTTCCTGAAGAAGTCGGCCGTGACCGGAGCGGGAGTGGCGGTGGCCGGCGCGGTGGGCGCTCCGGTGGCCCAGGCCGCGCAGCCGGCGCAGGCGAAGGGGCCGAAGAAGAAGCGCTACGCGCTGACCGTGATGGGCACGACGGACCTGCACGGTCATGTCTTCAACTGGGACTACTTCAAGGACGCGGAGTACTCCGACACGGCGGGCAACGCGATGGGTCTGTCGCGGGTCTCGACGCTGGTGAACCAGGTCCGCGAGGAGAAGGGGCGCGGCAACACGCTCCTCATCGACGCGGGCGACACGATCCAGGGCACCCCGCTGACGTACTACTACGCGAAGGTCGACCCGATCACCGCGAAGGGTGGCCCGGTCCACCCGATGGCGGCGGCGATGAACGGGATCGGGTACGACGCGGTGGCCCTCGGCAACCACGAGTTCAACTACGGCATCGAGACGCTGCGCAGGTTCGAGTCGCAGTGCGACTTCCCGTTGCTGGGTGCGAACGCGGTGGACGCGAAGACGCTGAAGCCCGCGTTCCCGCCGTACTTCATGAAGACGTTCCATGTGAAGGGCGCGCCGCCGGTGAAGGTGGCGGTGCTGGGGCTGACGAACCCGGGCATCGCGATCTGGGACAAGGCGTACGTCGAGGGCAGGCTGGTGTTCCCGGGTCTGGAGGAGCAGGCCGCGAAGTGGGTGCCGAAGCTGCGGTCGATGGGCGCGGACGTGGTCGTGGTGTCGGCGCACTCGGGTGCGTCGGGCACGTCGTCGTACGGTGACCAGTTGCCGTATGTGGAGAACTCGGCGGCGCTGGTGGCGCAGCAGGTGCCGGGGATCGACGCGATCCTGGTGGGGCACGCGCACACGGAGATCGCGGAGCTGAAGGTCACGAACGGGAAGACGGGGCGGACGGTCGTGCTGTCGGAGCCGCTGTGCTTCGCGCAGCGGCTGTCGGTGTTCGACTTCGAGCTGGTCTTCGAGCGGGGCTGCTGGACGGTCGAGTCGGTGAAGGCGTCGCTGCGGGACTCGAAGTCGGTTCCGGACGACCCGCGGATCACGCGGTTGCTGAAGCACGACCATGACCTGGTCGTGGAGTACGTCAACCAGGTCGTGGGGTCGGCGACGGAGACGCTGACGACGGTGGACGCCCGGTACAAGGACGCTCCGATCATCGATCTGATCACCAAGGTCCAGGAGGACGTGGTGAGGGAGGCGCTGGCGGGTACGGAGTACGCGGCGCTGCCGGTGATCTCGCAGGCGTCGCCGTTCTCGCGGACGTCGGAGATCCCGGCGGGCGAGGTGACGATCCGGGATCTGTCGAGTCTGTACGTGTACGACAACACGCTGGTCGCGAAGCTGTTGACGGGTGCGCAGGTGCGGGCGTACCTGGAGTTCTCGGCGGAGTACTTCGTGCAGACGGCGGCGGGTGCGCCGGTGGACGTGGAGAAGCTGACGAACGCGAACAACCGGCCGGACTACAACTACGACTATGTGTCGGGGCTGTCGTACGACATCGACATCGCGCAGCCGGCCGGGAAGCGGATCAAGAACCTGGCGTACGAGGGTGCGCCGCTGGACGACGCGCAGAAGTTCGTGTTCGCGGTGAACAACTACCGGGCCAACGGTGGCGGGGCGTTCCCGCATGTGGCGTCGGCCCAGGAGTTGTGGTCGGAGTCGACGGAGATCCGGACGCGGATCGCGGAGTGGGTGACCGCGAAGGGTGTGCTGGACCCGAAGGACTTCGCGTCGGTGGACTGGAAGCTGACCCGTGAGGGCACTCCGGTGTTCTGACGAGAGGCTCGCTAGGAGCCCCGGATCCCGTCGGTGAGTGGTGTGAGTGCCTCTGGGCGCCGCGCTCGCGGGATCCGGGGCTCTCGTTGTTCCAGGCCGAAAGTGGTGAAGGCGGTGCGGGTGGGGAGCGGGTAGGTCTCCTTGCCGGTGACGGCGTTGAGGATGGTGGCGCTGCGCCAGGCGGCGAGTCCGAGGTCGGGGGTGCCGATGCCGTGGGTGTGGAGTTCGGCGTTCTGGACGTAGACGTGGCAGCCGGAGCCGGTGACGGAGGGGTCCATGACGAGGCGGTAGGTGTCGTCGACGCGGAGGCGGTCGCGGCTGTCGCGGCGCAGGTAGGGGTCGAGGCCGGCGAGGAGGCGGTTGTGGGGGCGTTCGCGGTAGCCGGTGGCGAGGACGACGGCGTCGGTGGTGAGGCGGCTGCGGGTGTTCTGGCCGGTGTGCTCCAGGTGCAGTTCGATCTTGGTGGTGGCGAGGCGTCCGGCGGTGCGGACGGTGACGCCGGGGGTGAGGACGGTGTCGGCCAGCCGCCGTCGAGGGTGCGGCGGTAGAGCTCGTCGTGGATGGCGGCGAGGGTGTCGGCGTCGATGCCTTTGTGGAGCTGCCACTGGGAGGCGACGAGCCGGTCGCGGACGGGTTCGGCGAGGCTGTGGAAGTAGCGGGTGTAGTCGGGGGTGAAGTGTTCCAGGCCGAGTTTGGAGTACTCCATGGGGGCGAAGGACTCGGTGCGGCCGAGCCAGTGGAGCCGTTCGTGTCCGGCGGGTCGGTGGCGGAGCAGGTCGAGGAAGATCTCGGCGCCGGACTGTCCGGAGCCGACGACGGTGATGGGGTCGGCGGCGAGCAGGGTGTCGCGGTAGGTGAGGTAGTCGGCGGCGTGGACGACGGGGACGCCGGGGGCGTCGACGAGGGGTCTGAGCGTGTCTGGGACGTCGGGTTCGGTGCCGATGCCGACGACGATGTTGCGGGTGTGGGTGCGGCCGAGTTCCTCGGTGTCGTCGTCGGGGTCGCGGCGGATGTGGTCGACTTCGAAGACGTCGCGTTCGGGGTTGAAGCGGACGGCGTCGACGTGGTGGCCGAAGTGGAGTCCGGGGAGGTTCTCGGCGACCCAGCGGCAGTAGGCGTCGTATTCGGCGCGCTGGATGTGGAAGCGTTCGGCGAAGTAGAAGGGGAAGAGCCGGTCGCGGGTGCGCAGGTGGTTGAGGAACGTCCAGGGGCTGGCGGGGTCGACGAGGGTGACGAGGTCGGCGAGGAAGGGGACCTGGATGCGGGCGCCGTCGAGGAGGAGGCCGGGGGCCAGGAGAAGGCGGGGTTCTGGTCGTAGAAGACGGCGTCGACTTCGGCGAGGGGGTGGGCGAGGGCGGCGAGGGAGAGGTTGAAGGGTCCGATGCCGATGCCGACGAGGTCGCGGGGGGCGTCGGGGGCGGGGCGCGGGGCGGGGACTGCGGGGTCATTCGGGGGTGTTTCCTTCCACCAGTTTCAGGAGGGCGGCCAGGTCGTCGGGGCGGGTCCGCGGGTTGAGCAGGGTGGCTTTGAGCCAGAGGCGCCCGTCGGCGTGGGCGCGGCCGAGGACGGCCCGGCCGTCGGTGATCAGGCGGCGGCGTACGGCGGCGACGGCGGTGTCCGTGGCGTGCGCGGGCCGGAACAGGACCGTGCTGAGGGTGGGCCGGTCGTAGAGGTCGAAGCGGGGTGGTGGGCGACGAGGTCGGCGAGGTCGGTGGCGCGGTCGCAGACCTGGTCGACGAGGCGGCCGAGTCCGTCGCGGCCGAGGGTGGCGAGGGTGGCGGCGATCTTGAGGACGTCGGGCCGGCGGCTGGTGCGCAGGGAGCGGCCGAGGAGGTCGGGCAGGCCGCGTCGGTGTCGTCGTCGGCGTTGAGGTAGTCGGCGCGGTGGTGGAGTGCGGCGAGGTCGGCGGGGTCGCGGGTGGTGAGGAGTCCGGCGGCGACGGGTTGCCACCGAGTTGTGCAGGTCGAGGGTGACGGTGTGGGCGGCGTCGAGGCCGGTGAGCCGGTGGCGGTGGCGGTCGCTGAAGAGGAGGCCTGCGCCGTAGGCGGCGTCGATGTGGAGGCGGGCGCCGTGGGCGGCGCATCGGGCGGCGATCTGGGAGCGGGTCGATCAGTCCGGCGTCGGTGGTGCCGGCGGTGGCGGCGACGAGGTGGGGGCCGGGGAGCCGGTGAGGGCTTCGTCGAGGGCGGCGGGGTCGAGGACGCCGGCGGGGGCGGGGATGGTGACGGGTCGGGGAGTCCGAGCAGCCAGGCGGCGCGGGGCAGGGAGGGTGGGCGTTGGCGCCGTGCAGGAGGCGGACGCCGGTGCCCTGGGTCTCGCGGGCGAGGAGGACGGCGAGCTGGTTGGACTCGGTGCCGCCGGTGGTCATGAGGGCGGTCGGGGGTGGCGGGCGCGGGGTGGACGCGTTCCGCGAGGGCGCGGGTGACGAGGGCTTCGAGGGCGGAGGCGGCGGGGGCCTGGTCCCAGGAGTCCAGGGAGGGGTGAGTGCGCTCGCGGCGAGGTCGGCGGCGACGGCCACGGCGAGGGGCGGGCAGTGCAGGTGGGCGGCGCACAGGGGGTCGGCGGGGTCGGCGGAGCCTTCGGCGAGGGTGTGGACGAGGTGCCGGAGGGCGTCGGGGTCGCCGTGTTCGGGCAGGACGTCGGGGAGGGCGGCGCGGACGCGGGCGGTGACGGCCCGGGGGCCGCCGGGGGGCAGGGGGCCGCCGCGGGCGCGGGTGCCGGTGTCGAGCGCGGTGAGCACGGTGTCGAGCAGCGGCCGCAGGGCGTCGGGGCCTTCGGGGCCTGACGCGAGCGGTGAGGGCGTGTTCATCGTTCCTCCCGGGCGCGCTGGACGAGAAGGACCTCCAGCTTGGACCCGGTGGCGCGACGGCACCCGGAAAGCCCCTGACCGGAACCCGAAAGGGGGTATTTACGTTCGTCGAGCGCGTGTCGTACGGGGTGTCGTCCGTACGGCGCAGTAGGGGGCGCCGGCGGAACCGGCGCCCCGTTCTCGGCGTCCTAGTCGTCCTGTGTCTCGCGGACGCGCAGGGCGCGGGCGAGGTCGTCGAGCTGGTCGGCGAGCCGGCGGCGCAGGGCCGGGGCGGGGCCGGCGTCGTTCAGGCAGGTCTCGCCGAGGCGCAGGGTCTCGGGGTCGACGGCGTGTGTGGGGAAGGCGTGGCGGCCGGCGGCGTCGGCGATGGCGGGGCCGCGGCGGGCCGCGACGGCGGGCGCGTCCTGGAAGTACCGGGCGACGTACGGCCGTACCAGGTCGGCTTGTTCGGGCTGCCAGAAGCCTTGGGCCGTGGCGTTGAACAGGTAGTTGGAGAGGTCGTCGGAGCCGAACATGGTGTCCCAGGCGCGGGCCTTGGACTCCTCGCCGGGCAGGGCGGCCCGGCAGCGTGCGGCGCCTTCCTGACCGGTGGCGCTGGGGTCGCGGTCGAGTTCGGCGGCGATGGTGTCCTCGTCGACGGCGCCGAGGACGGCGAGCCGGGCGAGGACGCGCCAGCGCAGGTCGGGGTCGAGTTCGGGTCCGCCGGGGACGGTGCCGTCGGCGAGCCAGGCGGCGATGGTGTCGGGGTGGGCGGCGACGTCGATGAAGTGCCGTACGGCGATGAGGCGCAGGCCGGGGTGGTCGCCGTCCTCGGCGGCGGATGATGTCCCGGCACAGCGAGGTGAGGGTGGTGAGGGCGGCGGGCCGCTCCTCGGGCCGCAGGTACCGGTCGGTGATGTGCCCGGCGGCGAACGCGAGGACGCCCTGCACGAGTGCGAGGTCGGTCTCCTCGGGCAGGTGGGCGCCGGCGGTGGCGAGATAGTCGGAGGGGGCCAGGTCGCCGTCGCGGACCATGTCGCGCAGGCTGTTCCAGACGACGGCGCGGGTGAGTGCGTCGGGGATGCCGGACAGGGCGCGGAGGGCGGTCTCCAGGGAGGTGTCGTCGAGGCGGATCTTGGCGTAGGTCAGGTCGAGGTCGTTGGGGACGACCAGGGCCGGGCGGGTTCCGGGGCGGGGCGCCGGTTCGGTGAGGGGCACGTCGGTGTCGTACCGCTCGCGCAGGGTGAGGGTGCGTCCGTCGCTGAGGTCCCGGTCGTACACGCCGACGGTCACACGGTGGGGTCGGCTGCCGGTGCGGTCCAGGGCGAGGGTCCACTGGCCGGGGACGGCGTCGACGGAGGCGCTGAGGGTGTCGGCTCCGGTGGTGCGCAGCCAGGCGTCGGCCCAGGCGTGGACGTCGCGTTCGGTGGCGGAGGCGAGGGAGTCGATGAAGTCGGCGAGGGCGGCGTTGGCGAACTTGTGCCGGGCGAAGTGGGTGTTGATGCCGGCGAGGAAGTCCTTCTCGCCGAGCCAGGCGACGAGCTGGCGGAGCGCGGAGGCGCCCTTGGCGTAGGAGATGCCGTCGAAGTTGAGCAGGGCGGAGGCGGTGTCGTCGACGTTCTCGGGGGCGACGGGGTGGGTGGTGGGCCGCTGGTCGGCGTCGTAGCCCCAGGTCTTGCGGGCGAGGCCGAAGTCGGTCCAGGTGTCGGTGAAGCGGGTGGCTTCGGAGCAGATCTGGTAGCCCATGTACTCGGCGAAGGACTCGTTGAGCCAGATGTCGTCCCACCAGCGCAGGGTGACGAGGTCGCCGAACCACATGTGGGCCATCTCGTGGGCGATGACCATGGCGCGGGTCTGGCGTTCGGTGTCGGTGACGGCGGAGCGGTAGACGAACTCGTCGCGGAAGGTGACGAGGCCGGGGTTCTCCATGGCGCCGGCGTTGAACTCGGGGACGAACGCCTGGTCGTAGGAGTCGAAGGGGTAGGGCTCCTCGAACTTCTCGTGGAAGCGGTCGAAGCACTGCCGGGTGATCTCGAAGAGTTCCTCGGTGTCGGCGTCGAGGTAGGGGGCGAGGGAGCGGCGGCAGTGGATGCCGAAGGGCAGGCCGCGGTGCTCGGTGCGTGCGGAGTGCCAGGGGCCGGCGGCGACGGCGACGAGGTAGGTGGAGATCAGCGGGGTGGTGGCGGCGCGCCAGCGGCCGTCGCCGAGGTGTTCGGTGACGCCGTTGGCGAGGACGGTCCAGCCGTCGGGGGCGGTGACGGTCAGGTCGAAGACGGCCTTGAGGTCGGGCTGGTCGAAGGCGGCGAAGACGCGCTGGACGTCGTCGAGGAACAGCTGGGTGTAGACGTAGGTCTCGCCGTCGCTGGGGTCGGTGAAGCGGTGCATGCCCTCGCCGGTGCGGGAGTAGCGCATGGCGGCGTCGACGCGCAGTTCGTGCTCGCCTGCGGTGAGGCCCGTCAGGGGGAGGCGGTTGCCGTCCAGGGTCCCGGGGTCGAGGGGGCGGCCGTCGAGGGTGGCGGAGGTCAGCTGGGCCGGCTTGAGCTCGACGAAGGTGTCCGCGTCGGCGCGCGTGGTGAACGCGATGACGGTGTGCGAGTCGAAGGTGTCGTCCCCGGTGGTCAGATCGAGTGCGATCTCGTAGCGGTGGACGTCGAGGAGCTGGGCACGGGTCTGCGCTTCGTCGCGCGTCAGTACGGACATGAACGACATGCTGCCTGATGCCGCCGGTCAGGCACAGAGCGGGCCCGGTAAGGACGTGATGTCCGGTTCACCGGGGGCGGCGCCGGTCCCGGATCGGGGCGGCGCCGCCTCGCGGTCACTGGCCCGGCGCGGTGGTGTCCGTGGCGGGCGCGGTGCCGTTGGTCTTGTCGTCGGCGATGCGCTCGTGGTGCCGGATGACCTCGGCGATGATGAAGTTCAGGAACTTCTCGGCGAACGCGGGGTCGAGTTTGGCGTTCTCGGCGAGGGTGCGCAGCCGGGCGATCTGGCGGGCCTCGCGGTCCGGGTCGGCGGGCGGCAGCTGGTGCCGGGCCTTGAGGTGGCCGACCTGCTGGGTGCACTTGAAGCGTTCGGCGAGCATGTGGACGACGGCCGCGTCGATGTTGTCGATGCTGTCGCGCAGCCGGGCGAGTTCCTCGCGGACGGCGGGGTCGACGGCACCGGGTGACGTGTTGCTGGTCATGGGCGCCCAGCCTACGGGGCGGGCGGGTGGTCCGTCGGCCCGATCCCGGGGGCCGCGCGGGGTCGGGGATCCGGTCGCTCCAGCCGCCGGGACGGCGCGGCCCTGCTGGGCGCGGAAGCGGACCGGGGGTGTGCCGACGCGGCGGGTGAAGAGGCGGGAGAAGTAGGCGGGGTCGTCGTAGCCGACGCGGCGGGCGACGGCGGCGACGGGCAGGTCGGTGCCGGCGAGGAGTTCCTTGGCGTGGCCGAGGCGGATGCCGAGGAGGTAGTCCTTGGGGCCGCATCCGGCGGCGCGGCGGACGGCGGTGCGCAGTTCGGCGGGGGTCATGCCGTGCCGGGCCGCGTGGCCGGCGACGGTCAGCGGCAGACAGGCGTCGCGGGCGAGGGCCGTGAGGACGGGGTCGCCGTCGGGGGCGAGGTCGGCGCGGGCGCGGCGCAGGGCGACGAGGAGTTCGTGGACGGCGGCGCCGGTCTCGACCTCCAGGAGGGGGTTGTCGCGGCGGGCGGCGCGGGTCATGCGCGCGATGACGGCGCGGGGTGCCGAGGCGTCGGTGAGGGGGACGACGGGGCGGCCGGTTTCGATGTGGCCGAGTTCGGTGTAGGCGGCGGTGGCGGGCCCCGTGAAGTCGACGAAGCCCTCGTCCCAGCCGGTGCCGGGGTCGGGGGCGTAGTGGTGGGGCACGCCGGGGGTGAGCCACAGCAGGGCGGGCGCGGTGACGGGGGTGCGGCGGCCGTCGGGGGTGGCGTACCAGCCGCGGCCGGCGCTGATGACGACGGCGACGTGGTGGTCGAGGGTGCGGGGGCCGACGGTGGGCAGCCGGCCGTGCTGGAGGCCGACGCCGAGGCAGACCAGGCCGAGCCGGTGGTGGGCGGGGCCGGGGGTGAAGAACCGCATCCAGGTGCGGTACACGCGTGTCCGCCCCCTTTCCGGCGCGTGGGTCCAAGCGGTGCCGATCTTTGTCCATGGACCCGGGTGTCCGCCAGGGGTGAGGGTGGCGGCATGAGCGACTTCCGGGTGGGGGACGACTGCTTTCTGCTGGACGGGCGGCCGGTGCGGCTGCTGTCGGGCGCGCTGCACTATTTCCGGGTGCACGAGGGCCACTGGGGGCACCGGCTGGCGATGCTGCGGGCGATGGGCCTGAACTGCGTGGAGACGTACGTGCCGTGGAATCTGCACGAGCCGGAGCCGGGCCGTTTCCGGGACGTGGCGGCGCTCGGGCGGTTCCTGGACGCGGCGCGGGAGGCGGGGCTGTGGGCGATCGTGCGGCCGGGGCCGTACATCTGTGCCGAGTGGGAGAACGGAGGGCTGCCGGCGTGGCTGACGGCCGAGGCGGGGGCACGCGTGCGGACGGGTGACGAGCGGTATCTGCGGCGGGTGGCGGACTGGTTCGGGCGGCTGGCGGAGGAGGTCGTGCCCCGGCAGATCTGCCGGGGTGGCCCGGTGCTGATGGTGCAGGTGGAGAACGAGTACGGCAGTTACGGCTCGGACGCGGGGTATCTGCGGCGGCTGGCCGGCCTGTTGCGGGACGTGGGGGTGGCGGTGCCGCTGTTCACGTCCGACGGGCCGGAGGACCACATGCTGTCCGGTGGCACCCTGCCCGGGGTGCTCGCCACCGTGAACTTCGGCTCCCACGCGCGGGAGTCGTTCGAGGCGCTGCGCCGGTACCGGCCGGACGGGCCGCTGATGTGCATGGAGTTCTGGTGCGGCTGGTTCGACCACTGGGGCGGCGGGCACGCCGTGCGGGAGCCCGGGGAGGCGGCGGCGGTGCTGCGGGAGATCCTGGAGTGCGGGGCGTCGGTGAACCTGTACATGGCGCACGGCGGGACGAGTTTCGCCGGCTGGGCGGGCGCCAACCGGGGCGGCGCGCTGCACGACGGCCCGCTGGAGCCGGACGTGACGTCGTACGACTACGACGCGCCCGTGGACGAAGTGGGCCGGCCGACGCCGAAGTTCTGGGCGTTCCGTGAGGTCCTCGCCGGGTACGCGGACGGCCCGCTGCCCGAACCGCCGCCCGCGCCGCCGGTGTTGGGTGCGGCGGCCGGGACGGAGTGGGCGGGCTGGGCGTCTCTCGCGGACGTCATGGAGGTGCTGGGCGGTCCGGAGGTGCGGGCGCCGGTGCCGCCGTCGTTCGAGGAGCTGGGCGTCGAGCGGGGCCTGGTGCGGTACGCGCTGGACGTGCCGGGGCCGAGGCGGCCGTATCCGCTGTCGGTGCGCGGGCTGCGGGACCTGGCCGTGGTGTCCGTCGACGGGGTGCGGGCCGGGGTGCTGACCGGTGAGGACGCGGTCCTGGAGGTGCCTGTCGCGGGGCACGCGCGCGTGGAGCTGTGGGTGGAGTCGCTGGGCCGGGTGAACTACGGGCCGCGGCTGGGCGAGGCCAAGGGGATCACCGGGGGCGTCCTGCACGAACGGCAGTATCTGCACGGCGTCCGCGCGCGGGGGCTGCGGCTGGAGGCGCTGGACGCCTGCGGGGCGGTGCGGGAGGTGGCGTCGGGCGGTGTGCCCGGGGACGGTGCCCCGGGGCTGTACCGGGGCACCGTCGTGGTGCGGGGCGCCGGTGACGCCCGGCTGGAACTGCCCGGGTGGACCCGCGGGTTCGTGTGGGTCGGCGGCTTCTGCCTGGGCCGCTACTGGTCAGCGGGCCCTCAGAGCGCGCTGTACGTGCCCGGGCCGGTCCTGCGGGAGGGCCGCAACGACGTGTGGCTGCTGGAGCTGGAGGGTGCGGACCCCGCCGCTCCCGGCCCGCTCCTGCGGCCCTGGTGAGAGGCGCCGGCCTACAGGGCGTTCGCCGCGCGGGCGATGTCCTTGGCGAAGTGGCTGACCTCCGTGTAGACGCCGGGGACGCCCGTGCGGGCGCAGCCGTCGCCCCAGCTGACGATGCCGACCTGGATCCACTTGCCGGCGTCGTCCTTGCGGAACATGGGGCCGCCGGAGTCGCCCTGGCAGGTGTCGATGCCGCCGGACTGCCATCCGGCGCACAGTTCCTCCTTCGACACCAGCCGGTTGCCGTAGTGGCGCTTGCAGGTACGGTCCGCGACGAAGGGGACGGTGGCCTTGCGGAGCTTGGTCGTGCCCGTGCCGGCCCCCTCCCGGGTGTCGCCCCAGCCGGCGATGGTGAACATGCCGCGGTTGTAGCGGTCCGTGGTGGCGATCTTCAGCGTCGGCTTGTCGATGGGCCGGGCCAGCTTGATCAGCGCCCAGTCCTTGCCGGTGCCGTCGTAGCCGGGGGCCACCTTGACCTTGGTGGACTTGACCTTGATCGCGGCGGAGGAGGTCAGGTCGTTGACGCCGGCGGTGACGGTGATGCCGGTGTTCGGGCCGGAGCGGTCCATGCAGTGGGCGGCGGTGAGGACGACGTCCTTCTTGTAGAGCGCCCCGCCGCAGCCCATGGAGAGGTGGACCATGAACGGGAACTCGTTCTGCGTGGCGGTCGTTCCCCCGACGACGCGGGTGGAACGGGAATCGGCGTGCGCGGTGAGGGGCTGCAGCGAGGCGACCGCGAGCGCGACGGCGCCCACCGCCGCGGCTCGGGTGGCCAGGGATATGCCGGTTCTTCTCGGCGGGCTCTGGGTCAACATACGTCCTTTCATGGCGTGTTGAGCGGCCCGCAGTATGAAGATCGGCCGGGTGGTGTGGCAAGGACGGATCTCACGCGGCGGCCGTGGAACCGCGGCGGGGAAATCTCCCTCACCTCCCCGTAGAGTGGAATGGGGTTCGAGGCGTCCCTGGGGGTGCGGCGTGGCGAACGGCGGACCGGTCGAGCACGGCTTTCCGCATCTGGAGACGGTGCGGGCGTCGATCACCGCGCTGTACCGGCGTCTGTCCTACGACACCGTGCGGACCTTCGCGGCCAGCGTGGCGCCCGCCGACGTGGCGTTCGGCGACGTCGACGATCTGCATCTGGGGGCGCAGCGGGTGGCGCGCGAGCTGGTGCGGCACTTCCGGCTGCCGGACGCGCGTCTGGTCGTCGGGTTCCGGGAGATGGGGCACGCGGCGAACGTCGAACTGACGGCGGGCCCCGAGTACTTCGTCGAGCTGAACGACCGCTTCCGTACGCATCGCCGGGACATCGGGGCGGCGCTGGCGCACGAGGTGACCCATGTGTATCTGCACCGGCTGGACCTGTCGTTCCCCGGCACCCGGGACAACGAGATCCTGACGGACACGGTGACCACGTATCTGGGCGCGGGCTGGCTGCTGCTGGACGCCTTCCGGGAGGACGCCGTCTCCTCGCAGAAGCTGGGCTATCTGACGCCGGAGGAGTTCGGGTACGTCCTCGCCAAGCGGTCGCTGCTGTTCGGTGAGGACCCGTCGGTGTGGTTCACGAGCCCGCAGGCGTACACGGCGTACGGCAAGGGCATGGCCCGGGCGCGTGAGGACGCGCGGCAGCCTCCGCTGACCGCCGCGGGCTGGGCGGGCCGCCGGCGCTACGCCCATGACCGGCGCCGCGCGCGGGATCACGGGGAGGGCGGGGAGCGGCCGGGGGTGCCGTACGCGTTCACCCCGGAGGGCCGGGAGCCGCTCAGGGTGTCGTTCCCGTGCCCGACGTGCCGGCAGCGGATCCGGGTGCCGGTGCGGGGCCGGATCCGTGCCCGGTGCGGGCTGTGCCGGACGGTGCTGGAGTGCGACACGTGACGGGCACGTGCGCGGTCGGGTCCCGTGCCCGCGGTGCGGCGGTGCCGCCCGCGCTCGCCGGGGCCGCCGTCAGGCGGAGGGCACGATGCCCCGCGCCCGCGCCGCCGCCAGCCACTGCGGGAACTCCCCGACGAGACGGTCGTACAGCTCGTCGTCCGGCATCGCCGACGGGTCCGCGCCCGCGTGGAAGAAGCCGGCGTTGTCGACGACGCGCTTCTCCGGCACCGGGAGGTCGTCGAGCCGGCGCAGGAAGTCGAACTGCTTGCTCCCCCGGTCGCCGAACCCGACGAACTGCCAGAACAGCGGCAGTCGCGCCGCCTTGCACAGGTACCGCTCGGCGGCGAGCCGGTTGATGGGCCCGCCGTCGGTCTGGAAGACCACCAGGGCCGGTTCCGTCGACCCGCTGTCCAGGTAGTGGTCGATGACGGCGTCCATGGCCAGGTGGTAGCTGGTCCTGCCCATGTGTCCGAGCCCGGACACGATCCGCTCGATCCGGCCCTGGTGGGCGTCCAGCGCGATCTCGGTGACGGCGTCGACGTCCGTCGAGAAGAAGACGACCGGGACCCTGCCGTCGTCGTCCAGGTGCGCCGACAGCCCGAGCACCCGGTCGGCCAGGGTCTGCACACTGCCGTCCTTGTAGAACGGCTTCATCGACCCGGAGTAGTCCATCACCAGGTAGACGGCGGCGCGCGCCCCGTCCAGTCCGTGCTTGCGCAGCGACACCCCGGCGCTGCGGTACGGGCCCGCCAGCGCGGGCGCGGTCTCCTCCACCTTGCTCAGACTGATCGCGGCCATGTCCCCTGCCCCCTCGTACGGCACCCCGGCGGCCCGACCCTATGCCACACCCGTCCCGCTCTCCCCTGCCGTCATGGACCGGCATTCGATTTCGGCACCGGGGTTCGATATTTTGTTCGCCGCCGTATCTTGTTCGCCGCCGTCCCCATCGGCTCACCGTTCATTCGATTCCTCCAGGGAGCCGGCAGTGGAGCCCGAGCCCACCGACGCAGCCGTCACCACGTGCTACCGCCACCCCAGGGTGGAGTCCCACGTGCGCTGCACGCGCTGCGACCGCTACATCTGCCCGTCCTGTATGCGGGAGGCGGCCGTCGGGCACCAGTGCGTGGAGTGCGTGAAGGAGGGGGCGCGCTCGGTCCGGCAGGCCCGCACGCTCGTCGGCGGACGGATCACGAGCACACCGCTGGTGACGTCGGTCCTGATCGGCCTGAACCTGGTCGCCTACCTGGCCGAGCTGGCCCGCCCCGAGCTGGTCGACCGGTTCTCGATGGTGTCCGCCCGCCTGACCGGACCGGACGGCGCCTTCTACGTCTACCAGCCCGGTCACCCGCCCGGCTTCGAGCCGTCCGGCCTGGTCGCCGGGGAGTGGGAGCGGTTGCTCACCAGCGGCTTCCTCCACCTGCCGCCGACGGAGGGCACCTTCGGGCTGCTGCACATCGTGCTGAACATGGTCGCGCTGTGGCAGCTCGGCCGGGTCGTGGAACCGATGCTCGGGCGGCTGCGGTTCGTCGCGCTGTACCTGCTGGCGACGCTCGGCGGCTCGGTCTTCGAGCTGATGCTCACCGACGTGAACACGGAGTCGCTGGGCGCGTCCGGCGCGATCTTCGGACTGGGCGCCGCCTACTACGTGCTGGCCCGCCGGATCGGCGCGGACATGCGGTCCGTGAACCGGTTCATGCTGTTCCTGCTGCTGTGGATGCTGCTGTCCGCGGGGCTGACCTCGTGGCAGGGGCACCTCGGCGGACTCCTGACCGGCGCGGCGGTGACCGCCGCCCTCGCCTACGCCCCGCGCGGACCGCGCCAGGCCCTGATCCAGGCGGCCGCGTGCGCGGGCGTCCTCGTCCTGCTCGCCATGGCCGCCTTCGCCAAGGTCTCCGAGCTGACCGGTGGAGGAATACCCCAGTGAAGCGTTCCGGCATCCTGATCTTCGCGGCGGCCCCGCTGGCCCTCACCGCGGCGGCGTACTTCCTCATGCCCACCGACTCCGCCGAGAGCCCGGCCTCCCCGACCGTCAGCACCCAGCAGGTGTCCCGGCAGGAGGCCAAGTCCCGGGCCGAGAAGGAGCGGTCGGCGGACGAGGAGCTGATCGCCGACCAGCCGCCCGGCCTCGCCACACCGGCCAGGAGGACCCTCGCCCAGCAACTGGTGTCCAGCGCCGAGAACTCCACCCTGAACTGGCGTGACACCTTCGGCTACATCGAGGACATCGGCGACGGCCAGGGGTACACGGCGGGCATCATCGGCTTCTGCACCGGCACCAACGACCTGCGCGTCCTGGTCGAGCACTACACCGCCGACCACCCGGACAACGGGCTCGCGAAGTACCTGCCCGCGCTGCGCGCCGTCGACGGCACCGACTCGCACGAGGGCCTGGACCCCGGCTTCACCGAGGCGTGGAAGGCGGAGGCCCGCAAGCCCGAGTTCCAGCAGGCGCAGCTCGACGAACGCGACCGCGCCTACTTCGAACCGGCGGTGCGTCTGGCCAAGCTCGACGGGCTGGGCACCCTGGGCCAGTTCATCTACTACGACGCGATGGTCTTCCACGGCCCCGGCATCGACGACGACGGCTTCTACGTGCTGCGCGAACGCGCCCAGCGCGAGGCGGACACCCCCGCCCAGGGCGGCGACGAGAAGGAGTACCTGGACATCTTCCTGGACATCCGCCGCGAGGCCATGAAGGACAAGCGCCCCGGCATCGACACCAGCCGCATCGACACCGCCCAGCGGCAGTTCCTGTACGACGGCAACCTCGAACTGAAGCCGCCGCTGAAGTGGAAGGTGTACGGGGAGACGTACCACCTGCCGTAGCCGCGCGCAGCAGAGGGGCCGTCCGGGCGTACCGGGCGGCCCCCTCCGGTTCGCCGGCGGCCCCGGACATGCCGACGGCGCCTGCCCGTTCGTCCGGTCGGGGACGAGGCAGACGCCGTCTCGGGGGGTCCGGGGGAAGCCCCCGGATTTCCCGCCCGTACGCCGTTGTACGGGACGTTCTCGATGATCCGCGGGATCAGACCGCCAGGGCGCGGTCCGTCGGGCGGATCGGGGCCGGCAGCTCGCTGGCGCCGGTCAGGAACCGGTCGCAGCCGCGGGCGGCCGAGCGGCCCTCGGCGATCGCCCACACG
The DNA here is from genome assembly GCF_008973465.1 of Streptomyces sp. SS1-1. Classification (NCBI taxonomy): domain Bacteria; kingdom Bacillati; phylum Actinomycetota; class Actinomycetes; order Kitasatosporales; family Streptomycetaceae; genus Streptomyces; species Streptomyces sp. SS1-1. The sequence goes on from NZ_WBXN01000004.1 coordinate 1,796,511, forward strand.
ATGAGCGACTGGCCGCGGCCCGCGTCACCGGCGACGAACACACCGGGCACGTTGGTCTGGAAGTCGGCGTCGCGGGCGATGTTGCCGCGCTCGTCGAGCTCCAGGCCGAACTGCTCGACCAGGCCGTTCTCCCGGTCGGTGCCGGTGAAGCCCATCGCGAGGGTGACCAGCTGGGCGGGGATCTTGCGCTCCGTGCCCGGCTTCTGGGTCAGCTTGCCGTCGACGAACTCGACCTCGGTGAGGTGCAGCCACTGGACGTTGCCGTCCTCGTCGCCCTCGAAGTGGGTGGTGGAGACGGAGTAGACCCGCTCGCCGCCCTCCTCGTGCGCGGACGTCACCTTGTAGAGCATCGGGAACGTCGGCCACGGCTGGGTGACGTTGTTCCGCTCGTCGTTCGGGCGGGGCATGATCTCCAGCTGCGTCACCGAGGCCGCGCCCTGGCGGTGGGCGGTGCCCACGCAGTCGGCGCCGGTGTCGCCGCCGCCGATGACGACGACGTGCTTGCCCTCGGCGGAGATCGGGGTGGTGACGTAGTCGCCCTCCTGGACCTTGTTCGACAGCGGCAGGTACTCCATCGCCTGGTACACGCCCTTCAGCTCCCGGCCGGGGACGGGCAGGTCACGGGCGGTGGTGGCGCCGGCGGCGATGACGACGGCGTCGTACCGCTTCTTCAGGTCGGTCGCCTTGAGGTCGCGGCCGATCTCGATGCCGGTCCGGAAGCGGGTGCCCTCCGCGCGCATCTGCTCGATGCGGCGGTTGATGTGCCGCTTCTCCATCTTGAACTCGGGGATGCCGTAGCGCAGCAGGCCGCCGACGCGGTCGGCGCGCTCGTACACGGCCACGGTGTGGCCGGCCCGGGTCAGCTGCTGGGCGGCGGCGAGACCCGCCGGGCCCGAGCCGATGACGGCGACGGTCTTGCCGGACAGGCGCTCGGGGATCTGCGGGGCGACGTCCCCGGTCTCCCACGCCTTGTCGATGATCGAGACCTCGACGTTCTTGATGGTGACCGGCGGCTGGTTGATGCCGAGCACGCACGCCGACTCGCAGGGCGCGGGGCAGAGGCGACCGGTGAACTCCGGGAAGTTGTTGGTCGCGTGCAGCCGCTCCTGGGCGGCCGCCCAGTCCTCGCGGTAGGCGTAGTCGTTCCACTCCGGGATGAGGTTCCCGAGCGGACACCCGTTGTGGCAGAACGGGATGCCGCAGTCCATGCACCGGCTGGCCTGCTTGCTGATGATCGGCAGCAGGGAGCCGGGGACGTAGACCTCGTTCCAGTCCTTCAGCCGCACGTCGACGGGGCGGGACTTGGCGACCTCGCGCCCGTGGTTGAGAAAGCCCTTGGGATCAGCCATTGGTCGCCGCCTCCATCATCTTCTCGGTGATCTCGGTCTCGGTGAGACCGGCTCGCTCGGCGGCGTCCTTGGCGGCGAGCACTGCCTTGTACGTGCTGGGGATGATCTTGCTGAAGCGGTCCACCGCGGTGTCCCACTCGGCGAGGAGCTTCTCGGCGACCGTGGACCCGGTCTCCTCCTGGTGGCGGCGCACGACGTCGTGCAGCCACTGCTTGTCGGCGTCGTCGAGCGCCTCGACGGCACCCACGTTGCCGGCGTTGACGTTGTCCCGGTCGAGGTCGATGACGTAGGCGACGCCACCGGACATGCCGGCCGCGAAGTTGCGGCCCGTCTCGCCGAGGACCACCGCGTGACCGCCGGTCATGTACTCGCAGCCGTGGTCGCCCACGCCCTCGGAGACGACCAGCGCGCCGGAGTTGCGGACGCAGAACCGCTCGCCGGTCCGGCCGCGCAGGAACAGCTCGCCGCCGGTCGCGCCGTACGCGATCGTGTTGCCCGCGATCGTCGAGAACTCGGCGAGGTGGTCGGCGGCCCGGTCCGGCCGGACCACGATGCGCCCGCCGGACAGGCCCTTGCCGACGTAGTCGTTGGCGTCGCCCTCCAGGCGCAGCGTGACACCGCGCGGGAGGAAGGCGCCGAAGGACTGGCCCGCGCTGCCGGTGAAGGTGATGTCGATGGTGTCGTCGGGCAGGCCCGCGCCACCGAACTTCTTCGTCACCTCGTGGCCGAGCATGGTGCCGACCGTGCGGTTGATGTTGCGGACCTTGACCTGGGCGCGCACCGGCTGGGCGTCGTTCGCGGACTCGGCGGCGAGGGCGTCGGCGGCGAGCTTGATCAGCTCGTTGTCGAGCGCCTTCTCCAGGCCGTGGTCCTGCTCGACCAGTTGGTGGCGCACCGCGCCGGCCGGCAGGTCGGGCACGTGGAACAGCGGCTCCAGGTCCAGGCCCTGCGCCTTCCAGTGGTCGACCGCGCGGGTCACGTCGAGCGCCTCGGCGTGGCCGACGGCCTCCTCGATGGAGCGGAAGCCCAGCTCGGCGAGGAGCTCGCGGACCTCTTCGGCGATGTACCGGAAGAAGTTGACGATGTACTCGGCCTTGCCGGAGAAGCGGTCGCGCAGCACCGGGTTCTGGGTGGCGATGCCGACCGGGCAGGTGTCCAGGTGGCAGACGCGCATCATGACGCAGCCGGAGACGACGAGCGGCGCGGTCGCGAAACCGAACTCCTCGGCGCCGAGCAGCGCGGCGATGACGACGTCACGGCCGGTCTTCAGCTGCCCGTCGGTCTGGACGACGATGCGGTCGCGCAGGCCGTTGAGCAGCAGGGTCTGCTGGGTCTCGGCGAGGCCGAGCTCCCAGGGGCCGCCCGCGTGCTTCAGCGAGGTCAGCGGGGAGGCGCCGGTGCCGCCGTCGTGGCCGGAGATGAGGACGACGTCCGCGTGCGCCTTGGACACACCGGCCGCGACCGTGCCGACGCCGACCTCGGAGACCAGCTTGACGTGAATGCGCGCCTTCGGGTTGGCGTTCTTCAGGTCGTGGATCAGCTGGGCGAGGTCCTCGATGGAGTAGATGTCGTGGTGCGGCGGCGGGGAGATGAGGCCCACGCCCGGCGTCGAGTGACGCGTCTTCGCGACCCACGGGTAGACCTTGTGGCCGGGCAGCTGGCCGCCCTCGCCGGGCTTGGCGCCCTGGGCCATCTTGATCTGGATGTCGTCGGCGTTGACCAGGTACTCGCTCGTCACACCGAAGCGGCCGGAGGCGACCTGCTTGATGGACGACCGGCGGGCCGGGTCGTACAGACGGTCCGGGTCCTCGCCGCCCTCACCGGTGTTGGACTTGCCGCCCAGCTGGTTCATGGCGATGGCGAGGGTCTCGTGCGCCTCCTTGGAGATGGAGCCGTACGACATGGCGCCGGTGGAGAAGCGCTTGACGATCTCGGAGACCGGCTCGACCTCCTCGACGGGGATCGAGGGGCGGTCCGACTTGAAGCCGAACAGGCCGCGCAGCGTCATCAGGCGCTCGGACTGCTCGTTCACGCGGGCCGTGTACTTCTTGAAGATGTCGTAGCGGCCGGTGCGCGTGGAGTGCTGGAGGCGGAAGACCGTCTCCGGGTCGAACAGGTGCGGCTCGCCCTCGCGGCGCCACTGGTACTCGCCGCCGATGTCCAGCGCGCGGTGCGCCGGGGCGATGCCGGAGGCCGGGTAGGCCTTGGCGTGCCGGGCGGCGACCTCCTTGGCGACGACGTCGATGCCGACGCCGCCGATCTTGCTGGTGGTGCCGTTGAAGTACTTCTCGACGAAGGCCTCCTCGAGACCGACGGCCTCGAAGACCTGGGCACCGCGGTAGGAGGCGACGGTGGAGATGCCCATCTTGGACATGACCTTGAGCACGCCCTTGCCGAGGGCGTAGATCAGGTTCCGGATGGCCTGCTCGGCCTCGATGCCGGGCAGGAAGGTGCCGGCGCGGACCAGGTCCTCGACGGACTCCATCGCCAGGTACGGGTTGACCGCGGCGGCGCCGTAGCCGATGAGCAGGGCGACGTGGTGGACCTCGCGGACGTCGCCGGCCTCGACCAGCAGGCCCACGTGGGTGCGCTGCTTGGTGCGGATGAGGTGGTGGTGGACGGCCGCGGTGAGCAGCAGCGACGGGATCGGCGCGTGCTCGGCGTCGGAGTGGCGGTCCGACAGGACGATCAGCCGGGCGCCGTTCTCGATGGCGGCGTCGGCCTCGGCGCAGATCTCCTCGATGCGCGCGGCGAGGGCGTCGCCGCCGCCGGAGACCCGGTACAGGCCGGAGAGCGTCGCGGCCTTGAAGCCGGGCATGTCGCCGTCGGCGTTGATGTGGATGAGCTTGGCCAGCTCGTCGTTGTCGATCACCGGGAAGGGCAGGGTGACCGAGCGACAGGAGGCGGCGGTCGGCTCCAGCAGGTTGCCCTGCGGGCCCAGCGAGGAGCGCAGCGAGGTGACGAGCTCCTCGCGGATGGCGTCCAGCGGCGGGTTGGTGACCTGCGCGAACAGCTGGGTGAAGTAGTCGAAGAGCAGCCGGGGGCGGTCGCTGAGCGCGGCGATCGGCGAGTCGGTGCCCATCGAGCCGATCGGCTCGGCGCCGGCCTTGGCCATCGGCGCGAGGATGATGCGCAGCTCTTCCTCGGTGTAGCCGAAGGTCTGCTGGCGGCGGGTGACCGAGGCGTGGGTGTGCACGATGTGCTCACGCTCGGGCAGGTCCGACAGCTCGATCTCGCCGGCCTCCAGCCACTCCGCGTACGGCTGCTCGCCGGCGAGGGACGCCTTGATCTCGTCGTCCTCGATGATGCGGTGCTCGGCGGTGTCGACGAGGAACATGCGGCCCGGCTGGAGGCGGCCCTTGCGGACGACCTTGGCGGGGTCGATGTCGAGGACGCCGACCTCGGAGCCGAGGACGACGAGGCCGTCGTCGGTGACCCAGTAGCGGCCGGGGCGCAGGCCGTTGCGGTCGAGGACCGCGCCGACCTGGGTGCCGTCGGTGAAGGTGACACAGGCGGGGCCGTCCCAGGGCTCCATCATCGTGGAGTGGAACTGGTAGAAGGCGCGGCGGGCCGGGTCCATGGAGTCGTGGTTCTCCCACGCCTCCGGGATCATCATCAGCACCGAGTGCGGCAGGGAGCGGCCGCCGAGGTGCAGCAGTTCCAGGACCTCGTCGAAGGAGGCGGAGTCGGAGGCGTCCGGGGTGCAGACCGGGAAGACGCGCTCCAGGCCCTTGTCGCCGAACAGGTCGGAGACGAGCTGCGACTCGCGGGCGCGCATCCAGTTGCGGTTGCCCTTGACGGTGTTGATCTCACCGTTGTGCGCGACGAAGCGGTAGGGGTGCGCGAGCGGCCACGACGGGAAGGTGTTCGTGGAGAAGCGCGAGTGGACGAGCGCGATCGCGGAGGCGAAGCGGCGGTCGGACAGGTCCGGGAAGAAGGGCTCGAGCTGGCCGGTGGTCAGCATGCCCTTGTAGACGATGGTGCGGGCCGACAGCGAGGGGAAGTACACCCCGGCCTCGCGCTCGGCGCGCTTGCGCAGGACGAACGCCTTGCGGTCGAGCGCGATGTCCGTGGAGGTGCCGTCCGCGACGAAGATCTGGCGGAACGCCGGCATCGTCGAGCGGGCGGTGGCGCCGAGCAGGCCGGGGGCGACCGGGACCTCGCGCCAGCCGAGGACGTCGAGGCCCTCTTCGGCGGCGATCGTCTCGATGCGCGCGACGGCGTCCTCGGTGCCGTCCTCCGGCAGGAAGGCGATGCCGACGGCGTAGGCGCCGGCCTCGGGGAGCTCGAACCCGGCGACCTCGCGCAGGAAGGCGTCCGGCACCTGGGAGAGGATGCCGGCGCCGTCTCCCGAGTCGGGCTCGGAGCCGGTGGCGCCGCGGTGCTCGAGATTGCGCAGAACGGTCAGCGCCTGCTCGACCAGCGTGTGGCTCGCCTCTCCGGTGAGGGTGGCCACGAAGCCGACACCGCAGGCGTCGTGCTCGTCGCGGGGGTCGTACATACCCTGCGCAGCAGGGCGAGCATCCATGAACGACCAGTTCTGGCCATTCGCGGAGTGCTGGGACGGCTGGCGCGGCGTACGCATCGGCTCTCCCGTCGTCGTCATGTGTCTGGGGGTCCCCCGGGAACAAGGCCGGGAGCAGGTGCAAGGGACGACGTTGGCCCTCTGCGTGATCGCAAAATTTCGTGCAGGTTACATGATGGAACGACTCTCGGGAACCGGGATACTCCGTTCCATCATGCGGACACCACGGCCTGCGGCAGGGGTCCCGCGCACGTGGCTCGAAGTATGTGGTGGACCGCACGAGGCAGGTCCATGCCCGACGGTCCTCAGGGAGGCGGAAGGGGCGTCGTCGCCCACCCCGCGCGTGCACCCCAGGCGTCATTGCCCACAGTGCTTACGGCTCATGCCCGGTGGTCATGCCCCCGAAACCCGCGAGTAACGGAAACTTATGCGGTCCCTCGCATACGTTCCAGCCGCGCTATCCTACGGCCGTTCCGAAGAAACTGCCCAGGGCGTACGTCACACCGGCCGCCGCGCCACCCAGGGCGAGCTGCCGCAGACCGCTGTACCACCAGCTGCGCGCCGTGACCTTGGCGACGACCGCGCCGCACAGGAACAGCCCGAAGAGCGCGACCAGCACCGCCGGCCACAGCGTGGTGGCGCCGAGCAGGTACGGCAGGACCGGCAGCAGGGCGCCGAGGGCGAAGGACCCGAACGACGACACGGCCGCGACCAGCGGCGAGGGCAGGTCGCCCGGGTCGATGCCGAGCTCCTCGCGGGCGTGTATCTCCAGGGCCACCTCGGGGTCGCGGGAGAGCTGCTCGGCGACGGCGCGCGCGAGGTCCGCGTCCACACCCCGGGCCTCGTAGAGGGCCGCCAGCTCGGCCTCCTCGTCCTTGGGGTGCTTGGTCAGCTCGCGCCGCTCGACGGCCAGTTCGGCCTCGACGAGCTCGCGCTGCGAGGCGACCGAGGTGTACTCGCCGGCCGCCATGGAGAAGGCGCCGGCGGCGAGGCCCGCGAGGCCGCTGAGCACGACGGTCTGGTGGCTGACCGCACCGCCGGCGACACCGGTCATGAGGGCGAGGTTGGAGACCAGGCCGTCCATCGCGCCGAAGACCGCGGGGCGCAGCCAGCCGCCGTTCACATCGCGGTGGGTGTGGTTGTCGCGGTGCGCCTCGTGCAGCGCGGCCTCGGTGTCGATGATGGCCATGAAGTTCCCCCCGGAGGAAGTCAGGTAAGGCTGTCTTTAGACGCGTTCTACTCTTCGACAACGCCAAATCTACGCTTCCGCATTCCCTCCCGCCAGCAAGGAAAGGCTGGGCTAACCTGCGGTTTTCCCTGGAAACCCGCCACACGGCCGGGGCCTCGGAGGACAGCTCGACCGGGTGACAGTGGCCCCGGTGAGGCTCAGGTCAACCGCCGACGGTGGGACACATCCGCAAAGGGCTCCGCGCCCTGGCGGAACCCCCGGAGGAGAGGCCGCGTATGGCATCGATCGCCCGCATCCCCCCGGTTCCGGCGCCCGGTGACGCCGGAGAACTCCGCGAGCGGGCCCGCGGCGCCCTGCTGGGCCTGGCGGTCGGCGACGCGCTGGGCGCTCCCGCCGAGAACCTGAAGCCCTCGGAGATCCGTGCCCGGTGGGGCCGGATCACCGGGTTCGTGGCCGAGCGCCCCTGCGGCACCGACGACACCGAGTACGCGATCTTCTCGGGGCTGCTGCTCGCCCGGCACGGCTCGGCCCTCACCCCGGCCCATGTCGAGGCGGCCTGGCACGAGTGGATCGCCGGCCGCGCCGAAGGACCGTTCCGGGGCGCCGGGTTCAGCGAGCGGGGCACGCTGGAGAACCTGCGCCGCGGTCTCGCCGCCCCCATCTCCGCCCAGCACCGGCACGCCTGGAGCGACGGGCTGGCGATGCGGGCGGCGCCCTTCGGGGTGTTCGCGGCGGGCCGCCCGGCGGAGGCGGCCCGGCTGGTCGCCATCGACGGCTCGGTGAGCCACGACGGCGAGGGCATCTACGGCGGCCAGGCCGTGGCCGCCGGAGTGGCCGCGGCGATGGCGGGGGCGCCGACCCCGGTGGTGGTGGCCTCGGCGCTGGCCGTGGTCCCGGACGACTCCTGGACGGCCCGCTCCCTGCGCCGGGCCGCCGCGGTCGCCCACGAGGGGGAGCGCGCGGTGCGCTCCGCGGTGGTGATCGGCGGCTACCCGTGGACCGACCTCGCCCCCGAGGCGGTCGCCCTGGCCTTCGGGGCGTACGCGGCGGCCGACGGCGACTTCGTCCAGGCGGTCCTGACGGCGGTGAACATGGGCCGCGACGCCGACACGACGGCCGCGGTCGCGGGCGCGCTGGCCGGGGCGACGCGGGGCGAGGGGGCGATCCCCCCGGACTGGGCGGCCGCGATCGCCCCGGCCCGCGGCAGCTGCCTGCCGTCGATGGCGGGCCACCACGTCCTGGACGTGGCGGAACTGCTGATCCCCGGCGACGACCGCAAATGGATCACCGGAGCCCTCACCCCCACCAAGGAGCCCCTCGGATGACTCCCCCGACCCCCTGGTCCGACCCCACCCCCGCGGACACATCCCCACCCACAGCGGCTCCGGCGATCCTCCCGCCACCGGACACCCCGGCCTCCCCCGACGACGACCCCACCGGAACGGCCCCACCCACCCCCACCCTCCTCCTCCCACCCCCCGAACCCGCAGCCGCCGACGAGCACGCCCCGCCGGGGCCACCTGCACCCGACCACGAAAGCCGCACACCCACCCCCGCCCTCCTCCTCCCACCCCCCGAGCCCGCAGCCGCCGACGACGAGCACGCCCGGCCGGGGCCACCCGCACCCGACCACGAAAGCCGCACGGGTGGTGCGGGTGGGAAGCTCCCGGCCGAAGGCGAAGCCGAGGCCGTACTCGCCCCCGCGCCGGCGCAGCATCCTCGTGCGGGTGGGAAGCTCCGGGCCGAAGGCGAAGCCGAGGCCGTCCCCACCCACCGGCCGGCGCAGCCGACAGCGCACCGCGTCAGAGGGCTCCTCCTCGGCCTGGCCGCAGGCGACGCCGCCGGATGGCCCGCCGCCCGGCACCGCGCCGCCCGGATGCCGGACTGGACCCGCCGTCTGACCCGCGAACTGGAGACGTTCGCCGAGCAGAACGCCACCACCACCCTCCCCGTGCCGATCGCCCTCAACCAGCCCCCCGAACCCCTCCGCCTCGGCCCCTCCGACGACGCCGAGTGGGCGGCCTTCACCGCCGAGGCCCTGCTGCGGGCCGGCGACGACACCGCCCTCGGCGACCTCAGCCGCGACCGCCGCGTACGCGCCGCGATCGACCTCACCTGGAACGCCGTCGCCGGCGAGGTCGCCGCCGCCGCCGACCGCGCCCCGGAAGTCGAGTCGGCGGTCCTCCCCCTGCGCGCCCGCATCTCCGTCCGCGCGGGCCTCGGCAACCTCGCCACCGGCCTGCGCCCGCCCGCCACCGGCCACGACAACCCGCACTTCTTCGACGACGCGGCCTGCGTCCGGGCGTGCGTCCTGGCCGTCGCCCACCCCGGCGACCCCGCCCGCGCCGCCGACCTCGCCGAGTTCGACGCCCGGTACACCCAGGACGGCGACGGCGTCCTCGGCGCGCGGGCGATGGCGGCGGCCGTATCGCTCGCCCTCACCGGCACGCCCACCGGCGCCTGCGTGGCGGCGGCGCTCACCGAGCTGCCCGCCGGGACGGAGATCGGCCGCAACGCCCGGCACGCCGTGGACCTCGCCCACGCCGCCGCCGGCGCCTTCGCCCTGGTCCCCCTCCTGGAGCACCAGATCGTCGACCACGTCTACAGCTACGGCGTCGCCGCCGCCGAGACCGTGCCGGTCGCCCTCGCCCTGACCCTCGCCGCGGGCGGCCGTATCGCCGAGGCGGTCCCGGCCGCCGCCTGTCTGTCCCGGGTGGCCGACTCGGCCCCGGCCCTGGCCGGCGCCCTGACCGGCGCCCTGGGCGGCGACGCCTGCGTCCCGGCCGCCTGGCGGGACACCTGCCGCACCCTGTCCGGCTGTGCGCTCCCCCGGCTCACCGGCACCGACCTGGTGGAACTCGCCGACCTCCTGGAAGCCGCACAACCGCACCCACCAGGAGGATGATTCCGGCATGACGCCCAAAGCAGATGAAAGCAGTGGTCCGCGTCTCGACGAACGGATCACCGGCGCCCTGGTGGGCGCGGCGGTCGGCGACGCCCTCGGCGGCCCGGTGGAGGGCTACTCCCCCGACCAGATCCTGGAGCGCCACGGCGGCCGCGTCCACGGCGTCGTCGGCCCCTGGAACGGCGACGACTGGCGCACGGCACGCCCCATCGCGCCGTACCACAAGGGCGACGGGCACGTCACCGACGACACCTTGATGACGCACGCCCTGGTCCGCGTCTACGCGGCCGTCCGTGACCACCTCGACGCGTACGCGATCGCCGGCCACCTGGTCCCGGACCTGATGACCACCCCGCGCTGGATCCCGGAGCTGGAGGCGGAGGCGCTTCCCCTGCACCGGATCTTCCTCGCGGAGAAGTGGCTGGTGGCCCGCCTGCACTACGGGCACGTGGACCCCCGCGAGGCCGGCGTCGGCAACATCGTGAACTGCGGCGCCGCGATGTACATGGCCCCGGTCGGCCTGGTGAACGCGGCCGACCCACGGGCCGCGTACGCCGAGGCCCTGGACGTCGCGGGCGCGCACCAGTCGTCGTACGGACGGGAGGCGGCCGGCGTCTTCGCGGCGGCGGTCGCGGCGGCCTGCGTCCCGGGCGCCACCCCGGAGTCCGTCGTCGACACCTGCCTCGCGCTCGCCAAGGACGGCACCCGCGAGGCCATCGAGAAGTGCTGCGAGACCGCCGCGGCCCACCGCGACGTCGAGTCGGCGCTGGTCCCGCTGCGCGAGGCGGTCGCCCCCTACGACACCGTCGGCCCCGACTACCGCCGGCCCTCGCTCGGCGCCCGCCGCCCCTCCCGGCTGCACGCGATCGAGGAGCTGCCGATCGCCCTGGCCATGGTGCTGATCGCCGGCGGCGACCACCGCCGGGCGGTGCTCGGCGCGGTCAACTACGGGCGGGACTGCGACTCCATCGCGACGATGGCGGGCGCGGTGACGGGCGCCCTCGGCTCCCCCGTCCCGGACGAGTGGGCGAAGACGGTCGCGGAGGCCAGCCGCCTCGACCTGTGGGAGCCGGCCCGCGTCCTGACCGACGTGGCCCGCGAGGTGCACGCCCGTGACCTGGCCCGCCGCCGCGCGCACGAGGCGGCGTTCCGGGTGCTGGAGGGCCGGCCGTGCTCCGACTGACCTGGGTCCAGCCCGAGGACCTGCTCGGCCACGAACTGCGGCAGGCCGCCCTGGACGGCCGGGAGCCCGCGCGGATCGCGGCCCGCTGGGAGGCGGCGGGCGGCCGTACGGCCCCGCTCCGGGCGGGCGCCTCGGCGGAGCCGGCGTCCCGGTACCTGCGGACGCTGGCCGAGGACCTGCTGGACGAACTGGCGGACCTGCCCAGCCGGACCGCCGACCGCGAGCCCACCGGCCTCGCCGCCATCAGGGCGCTCTGCCCCCACTGGCCGGCGCCGCCCGCCGCCCCCGTCCGGACCACACCGGCCCGGCTGGAGGCCGCCTGGCTGGGCCGGGCCGTCGGCTGTCTGCTCGGCAAGCCGGTCGAGAAGCTCCCCCTCGACGCCCTCCGCGCGCTCGCCCGGCCCACCGGGAACTGGCCCCTGCGCGGCTACTTCACGGCCAGGGGCGTCCCGGCGGACCTGCTGGCCGCCCACCCCTGGAACCGCCGCTCCGCCGCAACCTCGCTCGCCGAGAACATCGACGGCATGCCGGAGGACGACGACCTCAACTACCCGCTGCTCAACCTCCTCCTGCTCCAGCGGTACGGCCGCGCCTTCACCACCGCGGACGTGGCCCGGCTCTGGCTGGACGAGCTGCCCGCGGGCCGTACGTTCACGGCCGAGCGCGTCGCGCTGCGCAACCTCCTCCTCGGTGTCGAACCGCCGCACACGGCCCGCCACCGCAACCCGTTCCGCGAGTGGATCGGCGCCCTCATCCGGGCCGACGTCCACGGCTGGACCCACCCCGGCGATCCGGGCGCCGCGGCCGAGCAGGCCCACCGGGACGCCACCCTCACCCACACCGCCACCGGCGTCCACGCGGCGATGTTCGCGGCGGCGGTCATCGCCCGCGCGGCGAGCGCGTCCGGCCCCGGGGACGTCCACGCCTGTCTGCGCGCCGGGCTCGCCGTGATCCCGCCGGAGTCCCGGCTGGCCCGGGCGGTCGGGCACGCGACGGCGCTGGCCCGGACGCACGAGGACTTCGACACCGTCGTCGACCTGCTCCACGCCCGGTACGGGCCGGACCACCACTGGGTCCACGCCGTCCCCAACACGGCCCTGATCGCCGCCGCCCTCACCCACGCGGACGGCGACTTCACCGGCTCCATCTGCCGTGCCGTGTCCGGCGGCTGGGACACCGACTCCAACGGGGCGACGGCGGGCAGCGTCGCCGGTCTCCTCGCCGGCTCCCCCGCCGCCCTGCCCGACCGCTGGACCGCCCCGCTGAAGAACCGTCTCGCCACCTCCGTCGGCGGCCTCGACGGCATCGGCTTCGACACCCTCGCCGGGCTCACGCACGACCTCGCCCACGACCCCGCCCCGGACCTCAGCCCCTTGGAGGCCACCCGCCCATGACCGACATCGTCGTGCTCGGCAGCACGAACATGGACCTCGTCACCTACGTAGAGAAGGCCCCGCAGCGCGGCGAGACCGTCACCGGCCGGGAGTTCCGCACGATCCCCGGCGGCAAGGGCGCCAACCAGGCGACCGCCGCGGCCCGCGCGGGCGGCGACGTGCTGATGATCGGCGCCGTCGGCAACGACATGTACGGCACCCGGCTGCGCTCCGCCCTCGAACAGTCCGGCGTCGACACCGACGACCTGCGCACGGTCGAGGGCCCCTCGGGCACCGCGCACATCGTCGTCGACGACGAGGGCGGCAACGCGATCGTCGTCATCCCCGGCGCCAACGGCACCCTCGACCATCTGAGCCCCGGCGACGAGGGCGTCATCGCCGACGCCGACACCCTGCTGCTCCAGCTGGAGATCCCGCTGGCCGCCGTGCTCGCGGGCGCCCGCGCCGCCCGCCGCCACGGCGTCCGCACGATCCTCACCCCGTCCCCCGCCCAGCCGCTCCCCGACGAGCTCCTCGGCGCGATCGACCTGATCGTCCCCAACGAGCACGAGGCCGCCACCCTCACCGGCCGCGCCGACCCCCGCCAGGCGGCCGGCGCCCTCCTCGACCTCGTCCCCGAGGTGGTCGTCACCCTGGGCGCGTCCGGCAGCCTGTACGCCGCCCGGGGCGCCGAGCCGCTGACCGTCCCCGCCCCGCGGGTCACCGCCGTGGACTCCACCGGCGCCGGCGACACCTTCGTCGGCGCGCTCGCGGTGGCGCTCGGCGAGGGACGGCTGATGCCCGACGCGCTGACCTGGGCGTCCTGCGCGGCCGCCCTGTCCGTGCAGCGGGAGGGCGCCACGGTGTCGATGCCGTACCGCCCCGAGATCGACGAACGGTACGCGTCATGACCGGGGCCGCCCCGGCGCCCCTGGCCGGACTGCGTGTGCTCGACCTGGCCACCCTGTTCGCCGGACCCCTCGCCGCCACCCTGCTCGGCGACTTCGGCGCGGAGGTGATCAAGGTCGAGCACCCGGAGAAGCCCGACCCGTCGCGCGGCCACGGCCCCGCCAAGGACGGGGTGGGACTGTGGTGGAAGGTCCTCGGCCGCAACAAGCGCACGATCACCCTGAACCTGTCCCGGCCCGGTGGCCGCGCCACCCTGCTGCGGCTGGCCGCCACCGCGGACGTCGTCATCGAGAACTTCCGCCCCGGCACCCTGGAGAAGTGGGACCTCGGCTGGCCGGAGCTGTCGGCCGCCAACCCCCGTCTGGTGCTGACCCGGGTCACCGGCTTCGGGCAGTTCGGGCCGTACTCCCACCGCCCCGGCTTCGGCACGCTGGCCGAGGCGATGAGCGGCTTCGCCGCGCTCACCGGGGAGCCCGACGCGCCCCCGACGCTCCCGCCGTTCGGTCTGGCCGACTCGATCGCGGGCCTCGCCACCGCGTACGCCGTGATGACGGCCCTCGCGGCCCGCGAGCGCACCGGCGAGGGGCAGGTCGTGGACATGGCCCTCATCGAGCCGATGCTGTTGGCCCTCGGACCCCAGACGACCTGGTACGACCAGCTCGGCTACGTCCAGGAGCGCACCGGCAACCGCTCCGCGAACAACGCCCCCCGCAACACCTACCGCACGGCCGACGGCACCTGGGTCGCCGTCTCCACGTCCGCCCAGTCGGTCGCCGAGCGGGTGATGCGGCTCGTGGGGCGCCCCGACCTGATCGACGAGCCGTGGTTCGCGACGGGCGCGGACCGGGCCCGGCACGCCGACGTGCTGGACCGGGCGGTCGGCGACTGGATCGCCCGGCACACCCGCGCGGACGTGCTGGCCGCCTTCGAGAAGGCGGAGGCGGCGGTGGCCCCGGTCCAGGACGTCCGGGACGTGATGACGGACCCGCAGTACGCCGCGCTCGGCACCGTGACCACCGTCGACGACCCCGAGCTGGGCGCGCTGCGCATGCAGAACGTCCTCTTCCGGCTCTCCGCCACGCCCGGCGCGATCCGCTGGGCGGGCCGCCCGCACGGCGCGGACACCGACGAGGTCCTCACCGGCCTCGGCCTGTCCCCCGCCGACCTCGCGGCCCTGCGGGAGGAGGGCGCCCTGTGACCGGCCCGGCGGAGACCAGCCCGTACCCGCTGACCTGGCTGTACGCCCCCGGGGACCGTCCGCGGGTGGTCGCGGGGGCGCTCGCGTCGGGCGCCGACGTCGTCATCGTCGACCTGGAGGACGCGGTGGCCCCGGACCGCAAGGACCATGCCCGGGCGGCCACGGCCGAACTGCTCTCCGCGCCGGAGCACCCGGTGCCGGTCCACGTCCGGGTGAACGCCCTGGACACCCCGGCGGGGGCGCGGGACCTCGCGGCGCTGGCCGCCCTGCCGGGTCTGGCCGCGCTGCGGCTGCCGAAGGTGACGTCGGCCGACCAGATCATCCACCTCGCCGAGACCACCCCGGCCGCGGCGCCGGGCACGACCCGGCTGCACGCGCTGCTGGAGTCGGCCCTCGGCATCGAGCGGGCGCACGCGATCGCGTCCGCGCATCCGGCCCTGCGCGGCATCTCGCTCGGCGAGGCGGACCTGAGGGCCGACCTGGGTGTACGGGGCGACGCCGGGCTCGACTGGTGCCGTTCCCGCGTCGTGGTCGCCGCGCGGGCGGCCGGGCTGCCCCCGCCCGCCCAGTCCATCCACCCGGACATCCGCGATCTGGAGGGCCTGGCGGCGACCTGCGCGCACGGCCGCGCGCTCGGTTTCCTGGGCCGCGCGGCCATCCACCCCCGGCAGCTGCCCGTGATCGAGCGGGCGTATCTGCCCACGGAGCGGGAGCTGGAGCAGGCGGAGACGATCGTGAAGGCGGCGGCGACCGACCAGGGGGCGCTGGCCCTGCCGGACGGGCGGTTCGTGGACGCGGCGGTGGTGGCGGCCGCGCGGCGGACGCTGTCCCTGGCCCGCCGCGGCTGAGACACGGCGAAGGGCGCCCGGTGGCCGGGCGCCCTTCGTGCTGTGCCGGTTCGCGGGTCAGCCCTTGCGGGCCGACTCGGCCTCGTCGCGCGACTCCTTCGTGTCCTCGACCGCGTCCTCGGACTCGGGCTTGGACTCTGCCCCGGTCTTGGACTCGGCCTCGGACGTCTTCCCGTCCTCGGTGGCGGCGTCGGTCTCCGCCTTGTTCTCGTCGGACGCGCCGCCCGAGTCGCCGTCGGCCGCACCGGGCTCGACGACGGGTTCCCGCCCGGGCCGCTTCTTCGCCGACACCACGATGTACAGCACGGCGAGCAGGAAGACCAGCAGCGCGGTCCAGTTGTTCAGCCGCAGGCCGAGGATGTGGTGGGCGTCGTCGACCCGCATGTACTCGACCCAGAACCGGCCGACGCAGTACGCGGCGACGTACAGGGCGAACGCCCGGCCGTGGCCCATCTTGAAACGGCGGTCGGCCCAGATCACCAGCAGGGCGACGCCGATGCACCACAGGGACTCGTACAGGAACGTCGGATGGTAGGTGCCCGGCACCCGCCCGTCCGTGGAGGACGTGATCTCCAGCGCCCACGGGACGTCGGTGCGGCGGCCGTACAGCTCCTGGTTGAACCAGTTGCCCCAGCGGCCGAGGGCCTGCGCGAGGGCGATGCCGGGGGCGACGGCGTCGGCGTACGCGGGGAGCGGGATGCCACGGCGGCGGCAGCCGATCCACGCGCCGAGCGCGCCGAGCGCGATCGCGCCCCAGATGCCGAGACCGCCCTCCCAGATCTTGAAGGCGTCCACCCAGTCACGGCCCTCGCTGAAGTACAGCTCGTAGTCCGTGATCACGTGGTAGAGGCGCCCGCCGACCAGGCCGAACGGGACGGCCCAGACCGCGATGTCCGCGACCGTGCCGGCGCGCCCGCCCCGGGCGATCCAGCGCTTGTTGCCGAGCCAGACGGCTACGAAGACACCGATGATGATGCAGAAGGCGTAGCCGCGCAGCGGAATGGGACCGAGGTGGATCACCCCGCGCGACGGGCTGGGAATGTAGGCAAGTTCCATGGCAAGGTCGACGCTACCCTGCCGGGCGGCACCGATGTCGGGCCGCCCGGCTACGGGTCCATAACAGGCCGTGCCCGTACGGGCGCTCAGCCCTTCGCGTTCTCCTCCACCATCTGCTTGAGCTTGGCCGGCGTCATCGTCTGGTCCTGGTAGATGTTCTTGCCGTTCAGCAGGACCGTGGGCGTGCCGCTGAAGCCGCCCGCCTTGAAGGCGTCGTTGGACTTCGTCACCCAGCTGTTGTGCGTGCCGTCCTCGACGCAGGTGCGGAAGGCGGGCGTGTCCAGGCCGTCCACCTTGGCGGCGAGCTCCAGCAGCTTGCTGTTCTTCCCGAAGGCGTCGTCGGCCTCCGGCGGCTGGTTGCGGTACAGCACGTCGTGGTACTCGACGAACTTCCCGGCGTCCTGGGCGCAGGCGGCGGCGTTGGCCGCGTTGCGGGAGCCGGTGCCGCCCATGTTGCCGTCGATGATCGTCGCCAGGTGGTACTCGACCTTGAGCTTGCCGGAGTCGGTGAGCCCGTGGATCGTCGAGCGGTAGGCGTCCTCGAAGGACTTGCAGGCCGGGCAGCGGAAGTCCTCCCAGACCGTGAGCGTCGAGGGGGCGCTCGCCTTGCCGACCGGGATGGCGAGGCCGTCCTTGCCCTGGGCGCCGGAGGGGCCGACGACCGGCCCGGCGTCGCTGCCGCTGTCCTTGCCGGCGTTGGCCGCGACGACGCCGATCACGGCGGCGAGGCCCAGCACGCAGACGACGCTCGCGCCCACGATCAGCGTGCGGCGCCGCCGGTCCGCCGCCTTCTGCTTCTCCCGCTCGGCCGCCAGCTTTTCCCGGGCGGTCCGCTTCGCGTCTCGATTCTTTTCGCTCACAACCGCAGGAACGAACCGGGGAGGCGCATCGCGCCTCCCCGGTTCCAGGTCCACCCGTTCGAGCGACTCGTACGGAAGGCCCTTCTTCCGACGATGTCCCGCGCCCGGCGCGCGGTACCGGCTACGCCTTGCGGCGCACGCCCTGCGCCAGCTCGCCGGCGAGGGCGCGGACGGCCTCGACACCGGCCGCGTCGTCCGGCGCGTCCAGCATCCCCTTGACGAAGGCGGAGCCGACGATCACGCCGTCCGCGAACCCGGCGACCTCGGCGGCCTGGTCCGCGTTGGAGACGCCCAGGCCGACACAGACGGGCAGGTCGGTGCCGGTGGCCCGGGTGCGGCCGACCAGCTCGTGCGCCTGCGCGCCGACGGACGCGCGGGTGCCGGTGACCCCCATCAGGGAGGCGGCGTACACGAAGCCGCTGCCGGCCGCGGTGATCTCGGCCAGCCGCTCGTCCCTGCTGCTCGGCGCGACGACGAACACGGTCGCCAGACCGTGCTTGTCGGCGTGCTCCCTCCACAGCCCCGACTCCTGGACGGGCAGGTCGGGCAGGATGCAGCCGGCGCCGCCCGCCTCGGCCAGCTCGGCGGTGAACCGCTCGACGCCGTAGCGGTCGATGGGGTTCCAGTACGTCATGACGAGGATGGGCTTGCCGGTGGCCGCGTGGGCCTCGCGGACGGTCCGCATCACGTCGGCGATCCGCACCCCGCCGCGCAGGGCGATGTCGTCGGCGGTCTGGATGACCGGGCCGTCGAGCACGGGGTCGCTGTGCGGCAGGCCGACCTCGACGACGTCGGCGCCGCCCTCCAGGGCGGCCTTGACCGCCGCGATGCCGCCGTCCACGGTGGGGAAGCCGGCCGGCAGATAGGCGATCAGCGCGGACCGGCCCTCCGCCTTGGCGGCCGCGAGGGTGTCCGACAGCAGCTGGATGTTCCCGCTCATCGGGCGTCCCCCTCGATCTCGGCGGTGTCGGCGGCGTCGGCCGGGACCTCGGCGTCGGCGCCCTCCTCGTACAGCCCGAAGTAGCGGGCCGCGGTGTCCATGTCCTTGTCGCCCCGGCCGGACAGGTTGACGACGATCAGCCCGTCCTTCCCGAGCTCCCTGCCGACCTCCAGGGCCCCGGCGAGCGCGTGGGCGCTCTCGATGGCCGGGATGATGCCCTCGGTGCGCGACAGCAGGCGCAGGGCCTGCATGGCGGCGTCGTCGGTGACCGCGCGGTACTCGCCGCGTCCGCTGTCCTTGAGGTAGGAGTGCTCCGGGCCGATGCCGGGGTAGTCCAGGCCGGCCGAGATGGAGTACGGCTCGGTGATCTGGCCCTCGTCGTCCTGGAGGACGTAGGAGCGGGAGCCGTGCAGGATGCCGGGCTCGCCGGCGGTGAGGGTGGCCGCGTGCTCGCCGGTCTCGACGCCGTGCCCGGCCGGTTCGCAGCCGATCAGGCGGACGGAGGCGTCCGGGATGAAGGCGTGGAAGAGGCCGATGGCGTTGGAGCCGCCGCCGACGCAGGCGATGGCCGCGTCGGGCAGGCGTCCGGCGCGTTCCAGGATCTGGCGGCGGGCCTCGACGCCGATGACCCGGTGGAAGTCGCGGACCATGGCGGGGAAGGGGTGCGGTCCGGCGACCGTGCCGAACAGGTAGTGGGTGCGGTCGACGTTGGCGACCCAGTCGCGGAACGCCTCGTTGATGGCGTCCTTCAGGGTGCGGCTGCCGGACTTCACGGCGATGACCTCGGCGCCGAGCATGCGCATCCGGGCCACGTTGAGGGCCTGCCGCCGCGTGTCGATCTCGCCCATGTAGATGGTGCAGTCGAGGCCGAACAGGGCGCAGGCCGTGGCGGTCGCGACGCCGTGCTGGCCCGCGCCGGTCTCGGCGATGACCCGGGTCTTGCCCATGCGCTTGGTGAGCAGGGCCTGGCCGAGCACGTTGTTGATCTTGTGCGAGCCGGTGTGGTTGAGGTCCTCGCGCTTGAGGAAGACACGGGCACCGCCGGCCTCCGCGGCGAACCGCGGGACCTCGGTGAGCGCGCTGGGCCGGCCGGTGTAGTTCACCAGCAGGTCGTCGAGCTCACGGGCGAACTCGGGGTCGTGCTTGGCCTTGTCGTACTCGACGGCCACCTCGTCCACGGCGGCGACGAGGGCCTCCGGGATGAACTTGCCGCCGAACGCGCCGAAGTACCCCTCGGGTGACGGGATTTGACCCTCGGGGTCGGGGATGAAGAAGTCGCTGGGCATGCGTGTACCTCACGGTGAGTGTTGATGGAAAACACGATTCGCCGTGGGGCGGGGGTGATCACCTGACTGCGGGCAGGAGCCCCGCGCCCCTAAGAGGGGCGCTGCCATCGCCGCCCGTTGACCTGCCCGGGCTCGTCCCCGATGACGTAGCGCACACGACGGCCGTGCACCCGGCGGGCGGGGGCGCGGCAGCCACGGGGGCGGCAGCCGCGCGCGAGGCGGGCGTACCGGTCCGTGGTGGTGGTCGTGGGCGTCATCGGGGCGATTCTAACCGGGGCTCAGCCGCGGCCGTGCCGCAGCGCCGGGTGCTCGCCGGCCGCCACCAGGTCGGAGACCGCGGTCTTCGGGTCCTTGCCGGTGACCAGGGACTCGCCGACCAGGACCGCGTCGGCGCCGGAGTTGGCGTACGCGATGAGGTCGTGCGGGCCGCGGACGCCGGACTCGGCGACCTTGACGAGGGTGTCCGGGATCTCGGGCGCGACGCGCTCGAAGGTGCCCCGGTCGACCTCGAGGGTCTTCAGGTTGCGGGCGTTGACACCGATGATCCTGGCGCCGGCGTCGACCGCGCGGTCGACCTCGTCCTCGTCGTGGACCTCGACGAGCGGGGTGAGCCCGATGGACTCGGCGCGCTCGATCAGGGACTCCAGGGCGGACTGCTCGAGGGCCGCGACGATCAGCAGCGCGAGGTCGGCGCCGTACGCGCGGGCCTCCCACAGCTGGTACGACGTGACGATGAAGTCCTTGCGCAGCACGGGGATGTCGACCTTGGCGCGGACGGCCTCCAGGTCGGCCAGCGAGCCGCCGAAGCGGCGCTGCTCGGTGAGGACGGAGATGACGGCGGCGCCGCCCGCCTCGTAGTCGGCGGCGAGCCCGGCCGGGTCGGCGATCGCGGCCAGCGCGCCCTTGGACGGGCTGGAGCGCTTGACCTCGCAGATGACCTTGACGCCGTCGCCGCGGAGCGCCGCGACACCGTCCTTCGCCGCGGGGGCCTTCGCCGCGCGCTCCTTGAGCTCGTCGAGGCTGACGCGCGCCTGCCGCTCCGCGAGGTCGGCACGGACTCCGTCGATGATCTCGTCGAGCACACTCACGCGAGCGGCCCCCTTCCAGACGGTTGGCTGAGAAAGCGGTTCAAAACCGATGGTCACTGCGATGGTATCCGGAGGTGGGCCGAGCCCTCGCATCCGGTTGACGCCGGTCCCAGTACCTGGACCTCCGTCGGTTGATCAAGGATGCAGTCGGCCACCGAACGGCGAGTTCCGGACAACGGTGAAGAGCAGGGTCAGGGCGCCGACCGCCCACAGGTGCGCCGGGGCGAGATCGATCCGCAGCGGACGGCCCCGGACGGACCGGATCACCCAGACGGTCCACAGCACGGCGAGGAGCGCGTAGCCGGCCACGGCGAGCGCGTTGTCCTGGAGGGCGGCCGCGAGGTCGCCGTGCACGAGGGCGTGCGCGCCGCGCAGCCCGCCGCAGCCCGGGCAGAAGATCCCGGTGTACTCCAGGAGGGGGCAGGCCGGGTAGTGGCCCGGTTCGTTCGGGTCGACCGCGCCGACGTAGGCGAAGGCCCCGGCGACGGCCGCGAGCACGCCCACCGGGACGGCGACGCGGCGGGCGAGGGCGCCCGCGCCGGTCGCCGGCGTCCCGCGGCTGTCGGTGTCCACGTCGAGCATTGTGCCCCGGACAGGCGTGAGGGGCGCCCCCGGGCACTCCATCGGTGCCGGGTCGCCCCTCGGTGCGTCACGCGGTGGTCAGCCCTTGGCGCCGGCCGCCTGGCGCTCCTCGGTGGTGAGGTGCGGCTCGTGGGCGTCCTTGGGCTGGCCGAGTCCCATGGCGCTCATGACCCAGCCGACGATGCCGCCGAGGATCACGACGCCCATACCGGCCCAGAAGCCCGCGGGCTGGGCCATCACCATGAAGGCGCCCGCCACGCAGAAACCGATGAAGGCGATCGTGACACCGGTCCAGGCGGCCAAAGTGTGACCGTGGCTGCTGCCCGCCATTGCTTGCTCCTCGTTGCCGTGTACGTGTCGTACGTGGGGTGAGCCGGTCGCTCCCCGTCATTGTCCCGCACGCGCGCGCGTGCGGTCACCGGGGGTCGCGGCCGCGGACGTCAGGCTCCCGTGGGGTCCTCGCCCCGGTCGAGCGCCTTCCAGATCTCCTCGGGACGGTCGGGGTCGGCGGGGCGGGCCGCGCGGCGCGGGCGCGGGGTGCCGTCGCGTTCGTAGCGGCCGGACATGCCGGGCCAGATCCGGCCGTAGCGCAGGGCGAGGAGCCCGGCGAGCAGGATCAGGGCGCCGCCGGCCGCGGCGGCGTACGGCCAGGCGGTGTGGGTGAGGGACGCGACGGTGGCGGCGGTGTCGCCGGAGGCCCGCGCGGCCTGCTCGTCGAGGGCGGAGCTGTCGGAGGCGCCCAGCAGGGCGGCGGCGACCGTGCCGGCGCCGGACAGCGCGAGCAGGGCGGCGACCAGGACGCGGCCGGCGCGGCGCACGGCGAAGACGGCGACGAGCGCGGCGAGCCCGACTATCGCCAGGGCCGCGGGGACCCCGGTGACGTCGCTGCCCTTGGCGGTGAGGGGGAAGGAGCCGCCGGCCACCGCGGCGGTGCCCTCCGACCAGCGCTGCCGGGTGGCGAGCAGGGCCACGGCCGCGCCGAGCGCCCCGCTCAGCAGGGCGAGGGCCAGACTCAGACGGCCCGCGCGGGCGGGGCCCGGGGCTTCGGAACGGGGATGAGGAACAGCAGTCACGTACTCCACTATCACCCGAACCCGGCCCGAACGGTGACCCGGGGTTCGGGTGACTGACGCCACGTGGCCGTCCGGAGAGGTCAGGACAGCCGGTTCGCGGTGTGGACGGCGCGCAGGACGGCGGCCGCCTTGTTGCGGCACTCGGTGTCCTCGGCGACCGGGTCGGAGTCGGCGACGATGCCCGCGCCGGCCTGGACGTAGGCGGTGCCGTCGCGCAGCAGGGCCGTACGGATGGCGATGGCGGTGTCGGAGTCGCCGGCGAAGTCGAGGTAGCCGACGCAGCCGCCGTACAGGCCGCGCCGGGACGGTTCGAGTTCGTCGATGATCTGCATCGCGCGGGGCTTGGGCGCGCCGGAGAGGGTGCCGGCCGGGAAGCAGGCCGTCAGCACGTCGAAGGCGGTACGGCCCTCGGCGACCCTGCCGGTGACCGTGGAGACGATGTGCATGACGTGGGAGTAGCGCTCGACGGACATGAAGTCGACGACCTCGACGGAACCGGGCTCGCAGACCCGTCCGAGGTCGTTGCGTCCCAGGTCGACCAGCATGAGGTGCTCGGCGCGCTCCTTGGGGTCGGCGAGCAGCTCGTCGGCGAGGGCCTGGTCCTCCTGCGGGGTCGCCCCGCGCCACCGGGTCCCGGCGATCGGGTGGACCATGGCCCGGCCGTCCTCGACCTTCACGAGGGCTTCCGGCGAGGAGCCGACGACGTCGAACCCGTCGAAGCGGAACAGGTACATGTACGGCGACGGGTTGGTCGCCCGGAGCACCCGGTAGACGTCGAGGGCGCTCGCGGTGCACGGCGTCTCGAAGCGCTGGGAGGGCACGACCTGGAACGCCTCGCCGGCCCGGATGCGCTCCTTGATGTCCTCGACGGCGGCCTGGAAGTCCTCGCCGCCCCACAGCGCGGTGTACTCGGGCAGTTCGGAGGGCGGCAGGACGGCGGGCGGCTGGGCGACCGGGCGGACGAGGTCGGCCTGCATGGCGTCGAGGCGGGCGACGGCGTCGGCGTACGCCTCGTCGACGCCGGTGTCGAGGTCGTTGTGGTTGATCGCGTTGGCGATCAGCAGGACCGAGCCCTCCCAGTGGTCCATGACGGCGAGGTCGCTGGTGAGGAGCATGGTCAGCTCGGGCAGCCGCAGGTCGTCGCGTTCGCCGGGGCCGATCTTCTCCAGGCGGCGCACGATGTCGTAGCCGAGGTAGCCGACCATGCCGCCGGTGAAGGGCGGCAGGCCCTCCTGGTGGGGGGTGTGCAGGGTCTCGACGGTGGCGCGCAGCGCGGCGAGCGGGTCGCCGTCCACGGGGACGCCGACCGGCGGTGTGCCGAGCCAGTGGGTCGAGCCGTCCCGCTCGGTGAGCGTGGCGGCGGAGCGCACGCCGACGAAGGAGTACCGGGACCAGGAGCGGCCGTTCTCCGCGGACTCCAGAAGGAAGGTGCCGGGGCGTTCGGCGGCCAGTTTGCGGTAGAGGGCGACCGGGGTGTCGCCGTCGGCGAGGAGTTTGCGGGTGACCGGGATGACCCGTCGGTCGGTGGCCAGCTTGCGGAACGTCTCGAGGTCCATGGCGGCCGACCCTACTGATCCGCGGCGGGCGCGGCGGTGGCGGCGTCGCCGAGGAGGACGTCCGCGTCGAAGCAGGTCCGGGCCCCGGTGTGGCAGGCGGCGCCGACCTGGTCGACCAGGACGAGCAGCGTGTCGGCGTCGCAGTCCAGGGCGACCGACTTCACCCACTGGACGTGACCGGAGGTGTCGCCCTTGACCCAGTACTCCTGACGGCTGCGCGACCAGTAGGTGCAGCGGCCGGTGGTGAGCGTGCGATGCAGCGCCTCGTCGTCCATCCAGCCGAGCATCAGCACCTCGCGGGTGTCGTACTGCTGGGCGATGGCGGGCAGGAGTCCGTCGGCGCTGCGCTTGAGGCGTGCGGCGATCTCGGGGTCCAGCGCACTGGGCGTGCGGGGCGTGCTGGTGGTCATGCCTGCCATTGTGCCGCGCGCGGCGGGCTGCTCCGGGCGGGCGTCCACTGGGCGGACCCGGTACGCGGTCGTAGGCTGACAGCATGTCGACCTTCGCACAGCGTGAACGACTCCTCCTCGCCGACCTCTTGGAGGCCGAGGGCCCCGAGGCCCCGACGCTCTGCGAGGGCTGGCGCACCCGTGATCTCGCCGCGCACGTGGTGGTGCGCGAGCGCCGTCCCGACGCGGCCGCCGCCATGCTGATCAAGCAGTTGGGCCCGCGCCTGGACAAGGCGATGGAGGAGTTCGCGGCGAAGCCGTACGAGGAGCTGATCCAGCTCATCCGGACGGGCCCGCCGCGTTTCTCGCCCTTCCAGCTCAAGCAGATCGACGAGGCGTCGAACACCATCGAGTTCTACGTCCACACGGAGGACGTCCGCCGGGCCCAGCCGGACTGGACGCCCCGCGAGCTGGACCCGGTCTTCCAGGACGCCCTGTGGTCCCGTCTGGAGCGCGCCGCCCGGCTGATGGGCCGGGGCGCCCCGACGGGTCTGGTGCTGCGCCGCCCGGACGGCCAGACGGTCGTCGCCCACCGGGGCACGCCGGTGGTGACGGTGACCGGCGACCCGTCCGAGCTGCTGCTGTTCGCCTACGGCCGGCAGGGCGCGGCGAAGGTGGAGCTGGACGGCGACAAGGACGCGATCGCCAAGCTGCACGAGACGAAGCAGCTCGGGATCTGACGCCTGGGACGCCGGGTCAGCGCACCGGGTGCCCGGCGCCGCGCAGCGCGTCCTTGACCTGGCCGATCCTGAGGTCGCCGAAGTGGAACACCGACGCCGCCAGGACCGCGTCGGCGCCGGCCTCGACGGCCGGGGTGAAGTCGGCGAGCTTTCCGGCGCCGCCGGAGGCGATCACCGGGATCGTGACGTGCTTGCGCACGGCCCGGATCATCTCCAGGTCGTAGCCGTCCTTGGTGCCGTCGGCGTCCATCGAGTTCAGCAGTATCTCGCCGGCGCCCAGCTCGGCGGCCTGGTGCGCCCATTCGACGGCGTCGATGCCGGTGCCCTTGCGGCCGCCGTGCGTGGTGACCTCGAAGGTGCCCTCGGGGGTGCGGCGGGCGTCCACCGAGAGGACCAGGACCTGCCGGCCGAAGCGCTCGGCGATCTCCCGGATGAGGTCCGGGCGGGCGATGGCGGCCGTGTTCACGCCCACCTTGTCCGCGCCGGCGCGCAGCAGCTTGTCCACGTCCTCGGCGGTGCGGACGCCGCCGCCGACGGTCAGCGGGATGAACACCTGCTCGGCGGTGCGGCGCACCACGTCGTAGGTCGTCTCCCGGTTGCCCGAGGAGGCGGTGATGTCCAGGAACGTCAGTTCGTCGGCGCCCTCGGCGTCGTACACCTTGGCCATCTCGACGGGGTCGCCCGCGTCGCGCAGGTTCTGGAAGTTGACGCCCTTGACGACCCGGCCGTTGTCCACGTCCAGGCAGGGGATGACTCGGACCGCCAGGGTCATTGATCCACGGCTCCTCTGTATGCCTCTAGCTCCACTTCGACCAGGATGCGCGGGTCGACGAACCCCTCCACGACCAGCAGGGTCGTGACGGGGCGCACCTGGTCGAAGATCTCCTTGTGGGCGCGGCCCACCTCGTCGACGTCCCGCATGTGGCTCAGATACATCCGGGTGCGGACGACCGACTCGGGGCCGAGCCCGAACGCGGCGATCGCCTCCAGCGCGCCGGTGAAGGCCGCCTTGGCCTGCTCGTACGGGTCGCCCTCCCCGTACAGGACCGGTCCCCGGAAGGCGGTGGTGCCGCCCACCAGGACGCGGTCGCCGGCCGCGACGGCGCGCGCGAATCCGAAGGGCTCCTCCCAGGGGCTTCCGCTCTGCACGCGCCGCACGGGCTCGGACGTCATGACGCCACGGCCTCCAGCGCCTCCTCCAGCGTGAACGCCTTCGCGTACAGCGCCTTGCCGACGATGGAGCCCTCGACGCCGAGCGGGACGAGCTCGGCGATGGCCCGCAGGTCGTCCAGGGAGGACACGCCGCCGGAGGCGACGACGGGCCGGTCGGTGGCCGCGCAGACGTTCTTCAGCAGCTCCAGGTTGGGGCCCTGGAGCGTGCCGTCCTTGGCGATGTCGGTGACGACGTACCGGGCGCAGCCCTCCTTGTTCAGGCGCTCCAGCGTCTCGTAGAGGTCGCCGCCGTCGCGGGTCCAGCCGCGGCCGCGCAGCGTGGTGCCGCGGACGTCCAGGCCGACGGCGATCTTGTCGCCGTGCTCGGCGATGACCTTGGCGACCCACGCGGGGCTCTCCAGGGCGGCCGTGCCGAGGTTGACGCGGGTGCAGCCGGTGGCGAGCGCGGCGGCGAGGGTGTCGTCGTCGCGGATGCCGCCGGACAGCTCGACCTTGATGTCCATGGCCCGGGCGACCTCGGCGATCAGCTCACGGTTGTCGCCGGTGCCGAACGCGGCGTCCAGGTCGACCAGGTGCAGCCACTCGGCGCCGGAGCGCTGCCAGGCGAGGGCGGCCTCCAGCGGGGAGCCGTAGGAGGTCTCGGTGCCGGACTCGCCGTGCACGAGGCGGACGGCCTGGCCGTCGCGGACGTCGACGGCGGGGAGGAGTTCGAGCTTGGCCATGTCTCTACAGGCTTCCGATCCAGTTGGTGAGGAGCTGGGCACCGGCGTCGCCGGACTTCTCGGGGTGGAACTGCGTGGCCCACAGGGCGCCGTTCTCCACGGCGGCCACGAACGGCTTCCCGTGCGTCGACCAGGTGACCTTGGGGGCGGTCATCAGCGGGTTCTCGGTCTGGAAGCTCCAGTCGTGCACGGCGTAGGAGTGCACGAAGTAGAAACGCGCGTCGGCGTCCAGGCCGGCGAACAGCTCGCTGCCGCCCGCCGCCTCGACGGTGTTCCAGCCCATGTGGGGCACGATGTCGGCCTGCAGCGGCTCGACGGAGCCCGGCCACTCGCCCAGGCCCTCGGCCTCGACACCGTGCTCGATGCCGCGCGCGAAGAGGATCTGCATGCCGACGCAGATGCCCATGACGGGGCGTCCGCCGGACAGCCGCCGGTCGATGATCCAGTCGCCGCGCGCGTCGGTGAGCCCCTGCATACAGGCGGCGAAGGCGCCGACGCCGGGCACGAGCAGCCCGTCGGCGTTCATGGCCTTGTCGAAGTCACGGGTGATCTCGACGTTCGCCCCGGCGCGGGCGAGGGCCCGCTCGGCGGAGCGTACGTTGCCGAAGCCGTAGTCGAAGACCACGACGTTCTTGCTGGTCAATTCCACACCTCCAGCCTCAAGACGCCGGCGAGAAGGCACAGCGCGGCACTGATGGAGAGCAGCACGATGAGGCTCTTGGGCATCTGCTGCTTGGCGAAGGAGATGATGCCGCCGACCAGGAAGAGGCCGACGACGATCAGGATGGTGGACAGCCCGTTCATGGGGTTACAGCGCGCCCTTCGTCGACGGCAGGATGCCGGCCGCGCGCGGGTCGCGCTCGGAGGCGTAGCGCAGGGCGCGGGCGAGGGCCTTGAACTGGCACTCCACGATGTGGTGGGCGTTGCGGCCGTAGGGCACGTGCACGTGCAGGGCGATCTGCGCCTGCGCCACGAAGGACTCCAGGATGTGCCGGGTCATCGTGGTGTCGTACTCGCCGATCATCGGCGCCATGTTCTCGGGCTCGGTGTGCACGAGGTAGGGGCGGCCGGAGAGGTCGACGGTGACCTGGGCGAGGGACTCGTCCAGCGGGACCGTGCAGTTGCCGAAGCGGTAGATGCCCACCTTGTCGCCGAGGGCCTGCTTGAAGGCGGCGCCCAGCGCGAGGGCGGTGTCCTCGATGGTGTGGTGGGAGTCGATGTGCAGGTCGCCCTCGGTCTTGACCGTGAGGTCGAACAGGCCGTGCCGGCCGAGCTGGTCGAGCATGTGGTCGTAGAAGCCGACGCCGGTCGCCACGTCGACCTTGCCGGATCCGTCGAGGTCGATCTCGACGAGGACCGACGTCTCCTTCGTCACCCGCTCTATGCGTCCTACGCGGTTCATGCGCTCTGCTCCTTCTTCAGTTCACGGACCGCGTCGAGGAACGCGTCGTTCTCTTCGGGGGTGCCGGCGGTGACCCGCAGCCAGCCGGGTACGCCGTTGTCCCGGACCAGGACGCCCCGGTCGAGGATCTTCTGCCAGACGGCGTGGGCGTCGTCGAACCGTCCGAACTGCACGAAGTTGGCGTCCGAGGCGGTGACCTCGTAGCCGATGGCGCGCAGTTCGGTGACGAGCCGGTCGCGTTCGGCCTTCAGCTGCTCGACGTACTTGAGCAGCGTGCCGGTGTGCTCCAGGGCGGCCAGGGCGGTCGCCTGGGTGACGGCCGACAGGTGGTACGGCAGCCGGACGAGCTGGACGGCGTCGACCACGGCCGGGTCGGCGGCGAGGTAGCCGAGGCGCAGGCCCGCCGCGCCGAACGCCTTGGACATGGTCCGGGAGACGACGAGGTGGGGCCGTCCGTCGAGCAGCGGCAGCAGCGAGTCGCCGTGGCTGAACTCGACGTACGCCTCGTCGACGACGACGATCGACGGCTTCGCCGCCTGCGCGGCCTCGTACAGGGCGAGGACGGTCTCGGGCGGGACCGCGTTGCCGGTGGGGTTGTTGGGGGTGGTGATGAAGACGACGTCGGGCCGGTGCTCGGCGATGGCCTTCTCGGCGGCGGCGAGGTCGATGGTGAAGTCGTCGTCGCGCGGGCCGGAGATCCAGCCGGTGCCGGTGCCGCGCGCGATGAGCCCGTGCATCGAGTACGACGGCTCGAAGCCGATCGCGGTACGGCCGGGGCCGCCGAAGGTCTGCAGCAGCTGCTGGATGACCTCGTTGGAGCCGTTGGCCGCCCACACGTTGGCGAGGCCCACCGGGTGGCCGGAGGTCTCGGTCAGGTAGGCGGCGAGGCGGGTGCGCAGCTCGACCGCGTCCCGGTCGGGGTAGCGGTTGAGGTCGCGGGCGGCCTCGCGGACGCGCTCGGCGATCCGCTCGACCAGGGCCTCGGGCAGCGGGTAGGGGTTCTCGTTGGTGTTGAGCCGGACGGGGACGTCCAGCTGGGGCGCTCCGTAGGGGGACTTGCCGCGCAGCTCGTCCCGGACGGGCAGGTCGTCGATGCGGGTCACTTGCTCTCGGGTACCTTCCAGCCGAACCGTGCCTTGATCGCCGCGCCGTGGGCCGGCAGATCCTCCGCCTCCGCGAGCGTCACCACGTGATGCGCGACCTCGGCGAGCGCGTCGCGGGTGTAGTCCACGATGTGGATGCCGCGCAGGAAGGACTGGACGGACAGCCCGGAGGAGTGGCAGGCGCAGCCGCCGGTGGGCAGGACGTGGTTGGAACCGGCGGCGTAGTCGCCGAGGGAGACCGGCGCCCAGGGGCCGATGAAGATCGCGCCCGCGTTGCGTACCCGGTCCGCGACGGCGGCGGCGTCGGCCGTCTGGATCTCCAGGTGCTCGGCGCCGTACGCGTCGACGACGCGCAGGCCCTCGTCGACGCCGTCGACGAGGACGATCGCGGACTGCTTGCCCTTCAGGGCGGGCACGATCCGGTCGTCGATGTGCCGGGTGGCCGCGACCTGCGGCTCCAGCTCCTTCTCCACCGCGTCCGCGAGCTCCACGGAGTCGGTGACGAGGACGGCGGCGGCCAGCGGGTCGTGCTCGGCCTGGCTGATCAGGTCGGAGGCGACGTGCACCGGGTCGGCCGTGGAGTCCGCGAGGACCGCGATCTCGGTGGGGCCGGCCTCGGCGTCGATGCCGATCTTGCCGGTGAAGTAGCGCTTGGCGGCGGCGACCCAGATGTTGCCGGGGCCGGTGACCATGTTGGCGGGCGGGCAGGACTCGGTGCCGTACGCGAACATCGCGACGGCGGTGGCGCCGCCGGCGGCGTACACCTCGTCGACGCCGAGCAGCGCGCAGGCGGCGAGGATCGTGGGGTGCGGGAGTCCGCCGAACTCGGCCTGGGCCGGGGAGGCGAGCGCGATCGACTCGACGCCGGCCTCCTGGGCCGGGACGACGTTCATGATCACGGACGACGGGTAGACCGAGCGGCCGCCGGGCGCGTACAGGCCGACGCGGTCGACGGGCACCCACTTCTCGGTGACCGAGCCGCCGGGGACGACCTGGGTGGTGTGCGCGGTGCGGCGCTGCTCGCGGTGGACGAGCCGGGCGCGGCGGATGGACTCCTCCAGGGCCGCGCGCACGGCCGGGTCGAGCTCCGCGAGGGCCTTCTCCAGGGCCTCGGCGGGGACCCGCACCTGGTCGAGCCTGACCCCGTCGAACTTCTCGGCGAAGTCGATCAGCGCCGCGTCGCCCCGATGATGCACGGCCTCGCAGATCGGACGCACCTTCTCCAGGGCGGCCTGAACATCGAAGTCGGCTCGGGGCAGCAGGTCGCGCAGGGCGGGGCCCTCGGGGAGGGCGTCGCCGCGCAGATCGATTCGGGAGATCACGTACCCAATTCTCTCAGACCCGCGTCCGGCGCCGGGGACGCGTATCAATGGCTGATACAGACCGTCCCGGGAACCCGGAAGATCCTCTTCACGTCTTGCGTTCGGGGCGTCACTCAGCGGGCATGACGGTGGTACGGGGCGAGTGACCGGCGAGTAGCCGAGGAGGATGAGCAGGACGTGACCGAGGGGGCCGGCATCCGGGACGGGGACCTGCCGGACGATCTGACCGCCGCAGAGGCCGGGATGTGGCAGGCGTTCCGCAACGGCAGCGTGTACGACCTGAGCAGCGGCGACACGGTCGTCGACGATCCGCACGGCGGGCATCCCTGGGGCGACGAGCGGACCGTGCGGGCCCGCATCGTGTGCTGGCTGCTGCTGGACGGGCCGCCGCCGCTGGCGGGCCGGGTCTCCTCGCTGAAGCTGGTGGGCGTGCAGGTCAGCGGCGCGCTGGACCTGGCGGGCGGCACCGTGGAGCCGTACGTCGAGATGCGGGGCTGCCGCTTCGAGCGGGAGGTGCTGCTGCCGGAGGCCCGGTTCACGACGCTGCGGCTGGTGGACTGCTCGGTGCCGCGTCTGGAGGCGGCGCGGGTGCACACCGAGGGCGATCTGCATCTGCCGCGCTGCCGCTTCCACAACGGGGTGCGGATCACGGACGCCCACATCGGCACGGATCTGCTGCTCAGCCAGGCGGTGGTGTACCGGGACCGCAGCGGCCGTTCGATCGCCGGGGACGGCTTGAACGTCGGGCAGGACCTCCAGGCCGAGATGCTGGAGTCACACGGCGAGCTGAGTCTGCGGGGCGCGAGCATCGGCGTGTCGCTGAGCCTGCGCGGGGCCCGGCTGGTGAACCCGTACACCCGGCTCGCGCTGAACGCGCCGCAGCTGACCGTCGGACGGACCCTGTATCTGACCCCGGCGGGGGTCGGCAGTCCGCTGCTGAGCGGGCGCACTCCCGCGCGCGGGACGCGGGTGCAGCGGTTCGAGTGCCGGGGCGGGGTGCGGCTGGACGACGGGCGGTTCGGGGACGCGGTCGACCTGGAGCGGGCCCGGTTCGTCTTCACGGACGAGCAGGAACTGTCGATGCGCCGCGTCCAGACGCCGGAGCTGCGCTTCCTCGGGGAGCGGATGGAGCGCGGCCGGGTGCTGCTGTCGGGGGCGCGGGTGGTCAACCTGGTGGACCGGGCGGACGCCTGGCCGGGGCCGGGGCTGCTGCACATGGGCGGCTTCGGCTACGAGAACCTGGTGCCGCGCGGCCCGTTCCCGCTGGAACGGCGGCTGGAGTGGGTGGCCGCCGCGACCGCCGAGTACAACCCGGAGCCGTACGAGCTGCTGGCCTCCGTGCTGCGCGCGGGCGGGGAGGACGAGGACGCGCGCGAGGTGCTGCTCGCCAAGCAGCGCCGGCGCCGCGAGACGCTGCCCCCGGCCGGGAAGCTGTGGGGGTACGTCCAGGACTGGATGGTCGCCTACGGCTATCGGCCCGGGCGGGCCGCGGTGTGGATGGCGATCCTGTGGGCGGCGGGCTCGGTGGCCTTCGGGTACGCCGACCATCCGCCGATCAAGGGCGGCGAGCATCCGACGTGGAACCCGACGCTGTTCGCGCTGGACCTGCTGCTGCCGGTGATCGATCTGGGGCAGGTGGGGTTCTGGCAGTTCAGCGGTGTCTGGCAGTGGCTGGCGACGGTGATGATCCTGCTGGGCTGGATCCTGGCGACGACGGTGGCGGCGGGGGCGACGCGGACACTGCGGCGGAACTGAGGCGCGCGGGGCTTTCGATGATGTGGGGATCTGTGTGACCCATGAGCTGATTGCATGGATGTCCGACTGTTGTTGAACAGTTGACTTTTACCGGTTCTTGACCGGCGGGGATACAACTTTCGCCGTCTTGGCCGTTCCCTCTGGCGCGGGTGTGACCTGCGGACCTTCAATGGTCGACACCATGGCTCTGCTGCTCCCGTTCGGCCGGGCGTCCCGCACGCCCCGGCCCTCAGCGCAGCACCCCGCCGCCGGGCTCCCCGCCGACGACGAGGTGCTCCTCGACGCGCCCGACGACCGCCTGGGCCCCGCCCTGGTCGCGGCCGGGCAGGGGTCCCACCACGCCGCGGCGGACCTGCTCGCCGCCACCCGCGCGCACGGGCGGTGGGAGGACCGCGACCGGTACGTCCTGCGGCTGGCCGCCTTCGCCCGCTCCCGCCCCGAGTGGGTGCAGGCGTGGTACGCGGACGCGCCCGACGACCCGGACGTCCTGCTGCTGCGCGCCCAGCTCGCCGTGGACCACGCCTGGCGGTCCCCGGCCCGCGCCGAGCTGCTGCGCGGGGTGAGCCCGCTGATCACCGCCGCCGCCCGCGCCGACGACCGCGACCCGGTGCCCTGGCGCCTCGCCCTGGACCACGCGCGCGGCTCCCGGGCCGGCCACACCTACTTCGGGGAGCTGTGGGAGGCGGCCCTGCGCCGCGCACCGCTGCACTACGGCTGCCATGTCGCCGCCCTGACGTACCTGGCCTCCTCCTGGCACGGCTCCCACCGGGAGTGCCTGGACTTCGCCGACCGGGCCGCCCAGGACTCCCCCGCCGACTCCCTCGTCCAGGCGCTGCCGGCCCGGGCCGCGCTGGCCTATCTCGACGACGGGTGCGGCCCCGGGGTGCCCCCGGAGCGGCTGCACGCGGCGGCCGACCGGGCGGTCGCGCTGTCGGCCCGCTTCCCGGCGGCCGACCCGTGGCCCGCCGCGGTACGCAACAAGCTCACGTACGTCCTGGTCGAGCTCGGCCGCTGGGAGGACGCCCTGGAGCAGCTGCGGCTGATCGGGCCGTACGCCACGTCCTACCCGTGGAGCCGCTTCGCGGAGGATCCGCTGAGCCGCTTCCTGGAGGTGCGGCAGCAGGTCCGGCGGCACGTGGGCTCCGCCCCGGCCCGGGGGCGCTCCGGACATCCACCAGGTGGGCGCGCCGGACGCGCCGGACGGCGCGACCACTAGGCTTTGGCGCCGTGACCGTCCGCCTTCCGCTCTTCCCCCTGAACTCGGTGCTCTTCCCCGGGCTCGTCCTGCCGCTGAACGTCTTCGAGGAGCGGTACCGCGCCATGATGCGCGAACTGCTGAAGACCCCCGAGGAGGATCCGCGCCGTTTCGCCGTGGTCGCCATCCGCGACGGCCACGAGGTGGCCGTGAGCGCCCCGGGGATGCCCGATCCCACCGCCGTGCCCGAGCGCGGCCCCGCCGCCGGCTTCGGCCCCGACCCGCTCAAGGCCTTCCACTCCGTGGGGTGCGTCGCGGACGCTGCGACGATCCGGGAGCGGGCCGACGGCACCTTCGAGGTGCTGGCGACGGGCACGACCCGGGTGCGGCTGGTCTCCGTCGACGCCTCGGGCCCGTTCCTGACGGCCGAGCTGGAGGAGCTGACCGAGGAGCCGGGCGACGAGGCGGGGGCGCTCGCCGAAGGGGTGCTGCGGGCCTTCCGGCAGTACCAGAAGCGTCTCGCCGGCGCCCGCGAGCGGTCCGTGTCCACCACGGCCGACCTGCCGGACCAGCCGTCGGTCGTGTCCTATCTGGTGGCCGCCGCGATGATGCTGGACACCCCGACCAAGCAGCGCCTGCTCCAGGCCCCGGACACCGCGTCCCGGCTGCGCGACGAGCTGAAACTCCTTCGCGCCGAGACCTCGATCATCCGTACCCTGCCCTCGCTCCCGGCGTCGGACCTGACCCGCGGACCGACCAGCCTCAACTGACGCACCACCCTGGGGAACGGCCACCAATGGCGAAGAAGTCGAAGAAGCAGCAGCCGGGCGGCACGCCGGCCACCGTCGCGCTGACCGCGGCCGGTGTCGCGTACACCGTCCACTCCTACGAGCACGACCCCGCGCACCCCTCGTACGGCGAGGAGGCCGCGCAGGCGATGGGCGTCTCCCCGGACCGGGTCTTCAAGACGCTGGTCGCGGACGTGGACGGCGCCCTGACCGTGGCCGTCGTCCCGGTGGCGGGCCAGCTGGACCTCAAGGCGCTGGCGGCGGCGGTCGGCGGCAAGCGCGCCGCCATGGCGGACCCGGCGCTCGCCGAGCGCACGACCGGCTATGTGCGCGGCGGCATCTCCCCGCTGGGCCAGCGCAAGAAGCTGCCCACGGTCCTGGACGCCTCCGCCGCGGACCACGCCACGATCTGCGTCTCGGCGGGCCGCCGGGGCCTGGAGGTCGAGCTCTCCCCCGGCGACCTGGCGGCGCTCACGGGCGCGGTCCTCGCTCCCGTCGGACGCGGGTGAGCCCCCGGCCTGGCCTGTACGCGCCCTCGACGGCGGGGCCGTCCTCGGCTAAGCACCAAGGACATGTCGAAGAGGACGCGCAAACGGAAGTGGCGTATCAAGAAGGGCCGTGCGAACCACGGACGCCGTCCGGCGTGAGGTGACGGCCCACCGCTCAGGGGGCCCACCGCCCCCTGGGCTCAGCCCTTCGACGGGCCGTACGGGTCCTTCGTCTGCCCCTGCGGGGGCTGCTGCTGGTACGGGTCCGGCTCCCGCGGACCGAACAGCGCGGTCAGCCCGAGGTGCACCACCAGGGCCGCGAGCGGCCAGGCCAGCCAGGCGCCCTTCGCGCCGAGCTTCAGCGGCGCCGGGAAGGTGACGCCCTTGCCCACCGCCTTGGCGTGGGCGATGACATTGTCCGTGGGGCCCAGCCAGACCCCGATCCGCCAGGCGAGGAGCGACCCGAGGAAGCCGCCCAGGGCCAGCCCCACCACGAGCGGCACTCCGCCGCGCCGCCGCCACAGGAACACGGCCACGGCGCTCACCAGGCCGAACGCGAGCGCGAGCAGCGTGAAGGTGCCGTCCACCCCGATGGCCTGCTCGCCCTCGGAGTCCTTGAAGTACACGACCCAGCCGTCGTCGACGACGTCCCCGACGAGCGGCACGCTGGGCGCCAGCCGCCACCACAGCACCCCGAGCAGCGCGCCGAGGAGCGCGACCACCACGGTGATCACGGCGCCCTCGCGCAGTTCGGTCTTCATACCGGGACCGTCCTGTCCGTACGAGCCCGGCGCGCCGTACGGGCCGGGCGAGCCCTGCGGACTCCCGGCGGCGTCGGATATGGCGTCGTGCGGCACGGCGGCCGTGTACCCGGCAGCGGGCGGCTGCCACCCCCCGGAGGAGGACTGGTCACGCGGCGGCGGAGGAGGAGTCAGCGGAGCGGTCACCCTGCCATCGTGCCAGGCCGCCCCGTGCGGCGCGTCACCGGACGGCCGCCCGGCGGTAGGCCCACGTGGCGACGGCCAGCGAGACGACACCGACCACCGCGCACACGGCCAGGTCACCGAGGACGAAGCCCCAGGCGGGCCGCTCCCCGAAGGTCCGCGCGAACGCCTCCACGCCGTACGTCGAGGGCAGCAGGTCGCGGGCGAACCGGACCACGCCGGGCATCCGGTCGGCGGGCAGGACGCCCAGGAGCAGCGCCGCCGACATCCCGAGCTGCCCGAGCAGGGTGGCCAGCTCGGGGCGCGGCGCGAGCAGACCGAGGGCGGCGCCGAGCCCGGCGAGCGCGGCTCCGGCGAGCGGGATCACCGCGACGAGGATCCACAGATGGGTCATCGGCAGGCCGAACAGCAGACAGCCGGTCACCGCGGTCACCACGGTCCCCGGCACCGTGAAGGAGGCGTACGCCCCGGCCGCGCCGAGCACCACGGCCGCGGGCGGCACCGGGAGCGTGGCGTAGTGGTCGAGGCCGCCGCTGGCGCGCAGCTGCCCGAAGTACTGGGCGAGCAGGTTCAGCGCGACGAAGGCGACGACCAGCACCGACGAGCCGGCCACCACGGCCTGCGCCTCGGCCCCGCCGTCGACGACACCGCGCATCAGGATCATGATGCCGACCGACTGGAAGGTCGCCACGAACAGCAGCGGGATGCGGGCGACCCGCGCCCGGGACAGCTGGGCCCGGTACACGGCGCCCAGCGACGGCCACAGCCGTGCGCGCGGCCCGAGCTCGGCCGGGGCCCGGCCGGACGTCTCGTCCGCGGCCAGGGCGCCGCCCGGCAGAACCTCGGCGGGTACGACACTCACGTGGCGCTGCTCCCTTTCGCACGGGGGATCGAGACAACGGTGGCCCTGCTCCGTACGCCATCCCGTACGGATCCGGCGCTCGGCGTGCTCACGCCTTCACCAGCCCCTTCTGCGCGGCACCGCCCAGCGCCAGGTAGACGTCCTCCAGGCTGGGCGTGGCGAGCGTGAAGTCGTCCAGCGCGGCGAAGGCGGCTCCGCCGGTGACGGTGGCGACGACCGTGCGGGCCTCCTCGGGGGCGAGCCGCAGGGTCCAGCGGCGGCCGGACTCGAGGGCGCGGTCCTGGAGCGCGGCGACCTCGGGCACCTCCAGGGGCGCCCGCTCCCGCCACAGCAGCTCGACGCGGACCTCGCCGGCGACGTGCTCCTTGAGGCCGGACGGCGTGTCGCAGGCGATGACCCGGCCCCGGTCGAGGACGGCGACCCGGTCGAGGACGGTCTCGGCCTCGATGACGTTGTGGGTGACGAGCAGCACGGTGGTGCCCCGCTCGGCCCGCCGGCGGTCCACGGCCGACCACACGGCCCGCCGGGCGACCGGGTCCATGCCGGTGGTCGGCTCGTCCAGGACGAGCAGCGGCCGCTCCCCGACCAGCGCGGTGGCGAAGCAGGCGAGGCGGCGCTGCCCTCCGGAGAGTTTCTTCAGGGGGCGTCCGGCGATCGGGGCGAGCCCCAGCTCGTCGAGGACGGCGTCCCGCTCGGCCCGGGCCCGCCGGACGTCCAGGCCGCGCAGCCGTCCGGTGGTCTCGGCGGCGAGGGACACGGTCAGCTCGTCCAGGGCCGACGACTCCTGGCCGAGGTAGGCGAGGATGCGCGCGGCCCGCTCGGGGTGGCGCACGATGTCGTGCCCGAGGATCTCGACGCTGCCGGAGTCGGGCCGCATCAGCCCGGTCAGCTGCCGTACGAGGGTGGTCTTGCCGGCGCCGTTGGGCCCGAGCAGTCCGAAGATCTCGCCCTGGGCGATGTCGAGCCGGACGTCGTCGGTGGCCCGCACCGCGGGGGTGCCGGGCGCTCCGCGGCGCCCCCGGACCGCCGGGTAGGTCTTGGTCAGCCCGCGCACGGCACACACGACGTCACCACCGTGCCGAAGTGCCTGTCCCGCGCGCGTACTCACAAGGCACGAGGGTACGGGGTCCGGATGCCCGATCCGTCCCCGGGGCGGCCCGTCACGGCGAATCGCCTGCTCGCCGCCCGCGTCGGCACGCCGGGCGCGGCCCGGCGGGGCTCAGTCCGCCGCGGACGCGTGCTCGGCGGTACGGACGTCGATCTCGCGCCAGAAGCCGGCCCGGATCGCGTACCGGTCGTGCTCGTCGATCTGGTCGTCCTTGTGGGCGAGCAGCCCGAAGCGGGCCGCGTACCGCAGCAGCTCGCCGTCGATGCGGTGCGGGATGCGCGGGTACATGGACGACAGCTTCTGCAGGTGTCCCTGCTCCCCGAGCCGTCCCATCCAGCGGCGGGCGAAGACCTGCCCGACCTCGTACGGGTCGCCGCCGACCGTCGTGATGTCCTCCTCGCGGTCGGCCCAGCGCTGTTCGGCGCTGGTGAGCTGCGCGAGGGTCGGCATGGAGGCGATCTCGGGCGGCTCGGACGCGGTGCCGGGGCGGTCCACCCAGCCCTTGTCCGAGGACCAGCGCAGGGTCGCGTTCGCCGGGGGCTGGGGGTGCTGGACGCCGGGTGCGCGCAGGGCGGCGAGGTCCTTCGGCGTGGGGACGCCCTTGGGCGCCGGGACCCGTTCGGGGGCGCCGGTGTCCGCGCCGGCGGCCGGGGCGTGCTCGGGCTCCTCGGTGGGGCGTTCCGTCCGCGCGCCGAGCGCGGAGTCCGGCAGCGGCGCGGACAGGATGGCGGCGATCTCCGGGCGGGGCACCGGCGGCGGCGCGCAGACGCCGGTCAGCTCCTTGGCGCGGACGGCCTGGGTGATCCAGGCGCGGTCCAGCACCCGGCGTTCGTCCGCCTCGGCGACCAGGTCCTCGGACTGGTTGTAGTCGCCGTCGGCGGCCTGCACGGCCCACAGATGGACGGCGACCCCGTGCTCCTTGGCGGCCATCATGCCGGGGAGCAGGTCGCCGTCGCCGGTGACCAGCACCACGTCGGAGCAGGCGCGGTTGCGGGCGAGTTCGGTGAGTTCGGCGTGCATCGCGGCATCCACGCCCTTCTGCGCCCAGCGCCCGTCGCTGCGGGTCAGGGCGCCGAGCCGGACGGTGACCCGCGGCATCACGCGCAGCCGGCGGTGTTCGGGCTGGGGCACGCGATCGGGGGCCCCGTCGAACCAGTAGATGCGCAGCAGGGGCTGCTGGGTGTCCGACTCGGCGCAGGTGCGCAACGCCTGGATGAGGGCGGCGTGGTCGACGCTGATCCGCGACCGGGAGGGTTCCCCGGCGAGCAGGCTGGCGGCGGCCCCCAGCAGATACCCGGCGTCCACCAGGACGATGCAGCGGTCCACACGACTCACCCTCTTCCCGGGAGGTTTGCTTCAGGCTTCCTTCGAGTCTGCCCGACCGTGCGGGGGTTAACGGGCCGAACTCGATCTTCGGCGTGGCGTTTCGGCGTATCGGGTCGGCGCCTTGGCGGGGCGGGCGTCCCGACAACCGCCACTACACAGGGTAATTATCCGACATGCACTCTTTGTCAGCCTATGTGAATCTGGTCCCGGCCCTGGCCCCTAGATCCCCCACAGGAGGCAGATCACCATGGCCAAGAACAAGAAGCAGGACCGTAAGCAGCCCCAGTCCGCGCGTGGTGCCCGGCAGAACGAGACCACCACGGTGATGGAGCCCCCGGCCGAGCCCGCTCTCGCGCAGGCCGGCCCCGGCGACATCGCCCGCAAGGGCCGGCAGAAGCGCTTCGGTCACAACTGAGATCTGCGTAAGGGTTGTTGAGACCCGGATACGACGAAGGGGCGCGTCCCGTGCGGGAGGCGCCCCTTTCGTACGGCCGCGGGTGCCGTCTCAGCCGGCCAGGCAGGACGGGCCGAGCAGCACCTTGAGATCGCCGAACAGCGCCGGATCGGGCTTCACCCGGTGCCGGTCGAGCCGCAGCACGGTCGTCTTCGTCGGGCCCTGGAGCTTGATGCGGACCTCGCTCTCGCCCTTGTGGTGGCTGAGGATCTCGCCGAGCCGGCTGACCATCGGCGGGGTGACCCGGGTGGCCGGGATGGTGAGGACCACCGGCGCGTTGGCGCCCGCGTTGGACAGGTCGGGGACCTGGAGCTCCATCGCGACCAGCCGCGGCACGTCCTCGCGCTTGTCGAGCCGGCCCTTGACGAACACGACCGCGTCCTCGACGAGTTGGGTCGACACGAGCTGGTAGGTCGCCGGGAAGAACATGCACTCGATGGAGCCCGCGAGGTCCTCGACCGTGGCGATCGCCCAGGCGTTGCCCTGCTTGGTCATCTTGCGCTGCAGGCCCGAGATGATGCCGCCGATGGTGACGACCGCGCCGTCCGCGTGCTCACCGCCGGTGAGCTGGGAGATGCCCGCGTCCGCCTTGTCGGACAGCACGTGCTCCAGGCCGAAGAGCGGATGGTCGGAGACGTACAGACCGAGCATCTCCCGCTCCTGGGCGAGCAGATAGGTCTTGTCCCACTCCTCGTCGGTGAACTGCACGTCGAGTCCGAAGCCGGGCTCGTCGTTCTGCTCCTCGCCCATCCCGCCGAAGAGGTCGAACTGGCCCTCGGCCTCCTTGCGCTTGACCGCCACCACGTTGTCGATCATCGGCTCGAAGTGGGCGGTGAGGCCCTTGCGGGTGTGCCCGAGGCTGTCGAACGCGCCCGCCTTGATCAGCGATTCGGTGGTCCGCTTGTTGCAGGCGGCGGCGTCGATCTTGTCGAGGTAGTCGGGGAAGGAGGAGTACTTCCCCTTCGCCTTGCGGCTCTTGATGATCGACTCGACGACGTTGGTGCCGACGTTGCGGACGGCTTCCAGGCCGAAGAGGATCACGTCGTCGCCCTGGGCGGCGAAGTTGTGCACCGACTCGTTCACGTTCGGCGGGAGCACGCGGATGCCCATGCGGCGGCACTCGTTGAGGTAGATCGCCGACTTGTCCTTGTCGTCCTTGACGGACGTGAGCAGCGCGGCCATGTACTCGGCCGGGTGGTTCGCCTTGAGGTAGGCGGTCCAGTACGACACCAGGCCGTACGCGGCCGAGTGCGCCTTGTTGAACGCGTAGCCGGCGAACGGGACCAGCACGTCCCACAGGGCCTGGATGGCCTCGTCGCTGTAGCCGTTCTTACGGGCGCCGGCCTGGAAGATCGTGAAGTTCTTCGCCAGTTCCTCGGGCTTCTTCTTGCCCATCACACGGCGGAGGATGTCGGCCTCGCCGAGCGAGTAGCCGGCGACGATCTGGGCGGCCTTCTGCACCTGCTCCTGGTAGACGATCAGGCCGTAGGTGACGTCCAGGACCTCCTTGAGGGGCTCCTCGAGCTCCTTGTGGATGGGCGTGATCTCCTGCTGCCCGTTCTTGCGCAGCGCGTAGTTCGTGTGGGAGTTCATGCCCATGGGGCCCGGGCGGTACAGGGCCGACACGGCGGAGATGTCTTCGAAGTTGTCCGGCTTCATCAGGCGCAGCAGGGAGCGCATGGGGCCGCCGTCGAACTGGAAGACGCCGAGGGTGTCGCCGCGCTGGAGCAGTTCGAAGGTCGTGGGGTCGTCCAGCGGGAGGCTCAGGAGATCGATGTCGATCCCCTTGTTGGACTTCACCATCTTCACGGCGTCGTCCATGATCGTCAGGTTCCGCAGGCCGAGGAAGTCCATCTTCAGCAGGCCGAGCGACTCGCAGCTCGGGTAGTCCCACTGCGTGATGGTCACGCCGTCGGTGTGCCGGACCCAGACGGGCACGTGCTCGGTGATGGTCTCGCTGGACATGATCACGCCGGCGGCGTGCACACCCATCTGCCGGACCAGGCCCTCCACACCGCGCGCGGTGTCGATGACCTTCTTCACGTCCGGTTCGTTCTCGTACATCGCGCGGACCTCGCCCGCCTCCGAGTACCGGGGGTGGCTCGGGTCCGTGATGCCGGAGAGCGGGATGCCCTTGCCGAGGACGTCGGCGGGCATGGCCTTGGTGATGCGGTCACCCATCGCGTACGGGTAACCCAGCACGCGCGCGGAGTCCTTGATCGCGTTCTTGGCCTTGATGGTGCCGTAGGTGCCGATCATGGCGACCTTGTCGGCGCCGTACTTCTCCGTCACGTACCGGATCACCTCGACGCGCCGGCGCTCGTCGAAGTCGATGTCGACATCGGGCATGGAGATGCGCTCGGGGTTGAGGAACCGCTCGAAGATCAGGCCGTGCGGGATGGGGTCGAGGTCGGTGATGCCCATGGCGTACGCCACGATCGAGCCGGCCGCGGAGCCTCGGCCGGGGCCGACCGCGATGCCGTTGTTCTTCGCCCACATGATGAAGTCGGCCACGACGAGGAAGTAGCCGGGGAAGCCCATCGAGATGATGACGTCCATCTCGTAGTCGGCCTGCTTCTGCCGGTCCTCGGGGATGCCGCCCGGGAAGCGGCGCTCCATGCCGCGGCGGACCTCCTCCTTGAACCAGGTGACCTCGGTGTAGCCCTCGGGGATGTCGAACTTGGGCATGAGGTCGCGCTTCTCGAACATGCCCGTGGTGTCGACCATCTCGGCGATCAGGAGGGTGTTGGCGCAGCCCTCCTGCCAGGCGTCCGAGGAGTCGATGGCGTACATCTCGTCCGTGGACTTCAGGTAGTAGCCGGTGCCGTCGAACTTGAAGCGGTCCGGGTCGGAGAGGTTCTTGCCGGTCTGGATGCAGAGCAGGGCGTCGTGGGCGGTCGCCTCGTGCGCGTACGTGTAGTGCGAGTCGTTGGTGACCAGCGGCGGGATGCCGAGCTTCCTGCCGATCTCCAGCAGGCCGTCGCGGACCCGGTGCTCGATGTCGATGCCGTGGTCCATCAGCTCCAGGAAGTACCGGTCCTTGCCGAAGATGTCCTGGTAGTCGGCGGCGGCCTTGAGCGCCTCGTCGAACTGGCCGAGCCGCAGCCGGGTCTGGACCTCGCCGGAGGGGCAGCCGGTGGAGGCGACGATGCCCTCGGACCACTGGGAGATGGTCTCCTTGTCCATCCGGGGCCACTTCTGGAGCCAGCCCTCGGCGTAGGCGTCGGAGGAGAGCCGGAAGAGGTTGTGCAGCCCCTTGCTGTTCACCGCCCACATCGTCTTGTGGGTGTAGCCACCGGAACCGGAGACGTCGTCGCGCTTCTGGTGGGGCTGGCCCCACTGGATCTTGCGCTTGTTGCGCCGGGACTCGGGGGCGACGTACGCCTCGATCCCGATGATCGGGGTGATCCCGGCCTTCTGCGCGGAGTGGAAGAAGTCGTACGCCCCGTGGAGGTTGCCGTGGTCGGACATGGCGATATGGGTCATGCCCATCTCGTTGCACGCGTTGAACATGTCCTTCAGCCGCGCGGCACCGTCCAGCAGCGAGTACTGGGTGTGGACGTGCAGGTGCGTGAACGGCGGCTTCGACACGACGTGGCCTCCATGGGAAAACGCTCGGTGACAGGCGGGCGGACACTTCCGGGGACAGCGTCGAAGTCTATGCCTCGGGACTGACACCCACGGGCCTCCCCCGCGTACCTTCACAGCGAGGGCCCGCGGGCACTTTCCGGCGGGCCCGCCCGTTCGATACGACAGAAACGCTGTCGTACACATGCACC
The DNA here is from genome assembly GCF_008973465.1 of Streptomyces sp. SS1-1. Classification (NCBI taxonomy): domain Bacteria; kingdom Bacillati; phylum Actinomycetota; class Actinomycetes; order Kitasatosporales; family Streptomycetaceae; genus Streptomyces; species Streptomyces sp. SS1-1. Next base: position 1,839,981 of record NZ_WBXN01000004.1, read on the forward strand.
AGGAGGCACCCAGCGATGTCGGTCCCCCAGCTCAACGACGAGCAGCGCGGCGACGAGATCCTCGCCGTCTTCGGCACCGCCTTCGGCGAGCTCCTGGCCGCCGACCCGGCCGCGTTCCGCGTGAAGTTCCGGAAGATGGCGGCCTCGGCCTTCGCCTTCTACCGGGGCACCGCGTGCCTCTTCTACCACGACCTGGCCGCGGAGAAGCGGGGCGGCCCGTACCTGGACGAGCGCACCTCGCGCGTGTGGATCCACGGCGACCTCCACGCGGAGAACTTCGGCACGTACATGGACTCCAACGGCCGCCTGGTCTTCAACGTCAACGACTTCGACGAGGCCTACGTCGGCCCGTTCACCTGGGACCTCAAGCGCTTCGCCGCCTCCGTCGCCCTCATCGGCTACGCCAAGGCGCTGAGCGACGACCAGATCAGCGAGCTGGTGCGGATCTACGCGGACGCCTACCGCGCGCGGATCCACGCCCTCGCGACCGGCGCCAAGAGCGACGAGGTGCCGCCGTTCACGCTGGACACCGCCGAGGGCCCGCTGCTGGGCGCCCTGCGCGCCGCCCGCTCGCTGACCCGCTTCGAGCTGCTGGACTCGATGACGGAGATCCGCGACTTCGAGCGCCGCTTCGCCCCCGGCGGCGGTGCCATCGAGCTGGACGCGGCCACGCGGTACAAGGTGCTCGCGGCCTTCGACGGCTATCTGGAGACGCTGCCGGACGCCTCGCTGGCCCGCCCCGACTCCTACCGCGTGAAGGACGTCGTGGGGCGGCGCGGCATCGGGATCGGCTCGGCGGGGCTGCCGTCGTACAACATCCTGCTGGAGGGCCACAGCGACGCCCTGGAGAACGATGTGGTGATCTACATCAAGCAGGCCCAGACCCCGGCCGTCTCCCGGCACATCACGGACCCGGCGATCGCCGGGTACTTCCAGCACGAGGGCCACCGCACGGTGATCTCCCAGCGCGCCCTCCAGGCGCACGCCGACCCCTGGCTCGGCTGGACCGAACTGGACGGCGCGGGCCAGCTGGTCGCGGAGGTCTCGCCGTACGCCGTGGACCTGGACTGGGGCGACATCGACGACCCGGAGGAGATCGCGGCGGTCGTCGCCGACCTCGGCCGGGCCACCGCGGCGATGCACGCGGCGGCGGACGACACCTCCGGGGAGTCGCTGGTGCCGTTCTCCACCGAGCGCGCCATCGACGCGGCGATCGCCGCCGACGAGGAGAGCTTCGCCGAGCTGCTGGTCTCCTTCGCGCACGACTACGGCGCACGCGCGCGTGCCGACCACCAGATCTTCGTGGACCTCTTCCGCAACGGCCGGATCCCGGGTCTGTGACGAAGGGGTCACCCCCCGTCCTTCCCGGCCTCCTCACAGCCACCCTTTAGGGGTCTCTTACAGCCCTTCGTGCCACACTCTTCTCTCGTTATGGACATCTCCGGGACCCAGCTCCGAGCGGTACGCGCGGCGCTGTTCACGTCACTCGTGGTGACGTTGAGCACGGCGTCGCACGTCCTGCTGTCCCGGGCACCCCTGCCGCTGAACACGGTGGCGCTGCTGGCGGCCGCCGTGTTCGCGCTGGCGTACGCGCTGGCCGGCCGGGAGCGTGGCTTCGGGCGGATCGCCGCCCTGCTGATCCCGCTGGAGCTGGCCGCCGACACGATCCTCACCACCGGGCAGCACGTCTGCTACGGCAGGGCGGGCGGCCCGGTCGCGGGCCCGCTGGCCTCCGTCGGCTGGGACGTGCTGTGCGGCGACGGCACCCGGGTCGGCGCCCCGCTGGCCCAGGTCACCGGCACCGACCCGGACCGGCTCGGCGGGCTCCTCGCGCACGCCGACCCGGCCACCGCCTGGTTCCTGCTCGCCGCCCACGTCGGTGTGGGCCTCGCCGCCGCGGCCTGGCTGCGGCGGGGCGAGCGGGCCCTGGCCCAGCTGCTGCGCGCGGTCGCGGCGACCACGTTCCGGCCGCTGATGCTGGCGGTCGCCGCGGTGACGGTCCGCCTGACCGCACCGGCCCGGCGCCTGCCGCGCCCGGCCCACCGGGCGGCCTCCGCCCTCCTCCTGCTCCTCGTGCACTCCCTGGGACGGCGTGGACCGCCGTGCTCGCCCGCGTTCGCGTGAACGCCTTCTGAGCACTACGGCCCACCCGTACGTATCCCGCACACGACGTGTGCGCGTCCCCATGCATGGAGATCACCCAATGAGCAAGCGGAACAGCCAAGCGGCGAAGTCGGCGGCCCGAGAGCGCCTGCGCGCCGAACGCGAACGCGAGGCCAAGCGCGCGAAGGTCAGGCGCCAGATCATCGTGGCCGCCTCGGTCGTCGGCGTCCTGGCGGCAGCGGGCGGAATCGGCTACGCGGTCGTCCAGGCGAACAAGCCCAGCTACTGGGAGTCGCTGACCGACGCCAAGGTCACGGCCCCGTCCCACACGACCGGTACCAATGGCACGACGGTCGTCATCGGCAAGGACAGCGCCAAGAAGACCCTCAAGCTGTACGAGGACCCGCGCTGCCCGGTCTGCGCCTCCTTCGAGCAGGCCGTCGGCCCGACCGTCGAGAAGGACATCGAGGCCGGCAAGTTCAAGCTGCAGTTCGTCGGCGGCACCTTCCTCGACGGCGACCAGATGAAGGACAGCAAGATCGGGGCCAACGGCGAGGGGTCGAAGAACGCGATGAGCGCCCTGGGCGCCGCGCTGAACGTGAGCCCCGAGGCGTTCCTCTCCTACAAGAGCGCCCTGTACTCGGAGAAGTTCCACCCGCTGGAGTCCGAGGACAAGTTCAAGGACGACGCGTACCTGATCAAGGTGGCGGACTCCGTCCCCGCTCTGAAGGGCAACACCAAGTTCCAGGACGCGGTCAAGAAGGGCACGTACGACGCCTGGGCCCTGGCCATGTCGAAGACCTTCGACACCAACAAGGACGGTGTGACGGGCACGCCGAGCCTCGTGATGAACGGCAAGATCCTGGAGAAGTCCGACGCCAACCAGCCCTGGACGGTGGCCGAGTACACCAAGGCCGTGGACGCGGCCCTCAAGGGCTGACGTCCGCCTTCGGGCGCCGCTGACCGCAAGGAAGCCGGACCTCCGTGTGAAGGGCGGGCGAATTTCCTGGAATTCGCCCGCCCGTGCGAGTACCCCTCAGTAACCTGATCGGCTGTGACCAGTCGATACAGATCATCCGATCAGTACAACGCGCTCAGCCCACGCCGCCGTTCGGTCGTCAAGGCCGCGGCGGCGACGGCTGTCCTGGCCGGCCCGCTCGCCGGCGCCCTTCCCGCCCGCGCCGTCGACGCGGCCCCCGCCTTCCTGCACGGTGTCGCCTCCGGCGACCCGCTGCCCGACGGCGTCCTGCTGTGGACCCGGGTGACGCCGACGCCCGACGCCCTGCCCGGTTCCGGGGTCGGACCGGACATCACGGTGAGCTGGACCGTCGCCCTGGACAAGGGGTTCACCCAGGTCGTCTCCCGGGGCTCGACGACCGCGACCGCCGCCGCCGACCACACCGTCAAGGCCGACATCCGCGGCCTGTCACCGGCCACCGACTACTGGTTCCGCTTCTCGGCCGGCGGCACCGACTCCCCGGCGGCGCGCACCCGCACCGCGCCGGCGGCGGACGCCCCGGTGGCCAACCTCCGCTTCGGCGTGGTCTCCTGCGCCAACTGGGAGGCCGGCTACTTCTCCGCGTACCGCCACCTCGCGGCCCGCGGCGACCTCGACGCCTGGCTCCACCTCGGCGACTACATCTACGAGTACGGCTCCGGCGACTACACCAACCGCGGCAAGGTCGTGCGCCCGCACGCCCCCACCCACGAGATCGTCACGCTCGCCGACTACCGGATCCGGCACGCCAAGTACAAGACGGACCCCGACCTCCAGGCCCTGCACACCAAGGCCCCGGTCATCGCGATCTGGGACGACCACGAGTTCGCCAATGACACCTGGTCGGGCGGCGCCGAGAACCACACCGAGGGGGCCGAGGGCGCCTGGGCGGACCGGCAGGCCGCCGCCAAGCAGGCGTACTTCGAGTGGATGCCGGTGCGCCCGGCGATCGCCGGCACCACCTACCGCCGGCTGCGCTTCGGCAAGCTCGTCGACCTGTCCCTGCTCGACCTGCGCTCGTTCCGCTCCCAGCAGGTCTCCATCGGCAACGGCGAGGTCGACGACCCCGACCGCACGCTGACCGGGCGCGCCCAACTGGACTGGCTGAAGGCGAACCTGAAGTCCTCGGACACCACCTGGCGGCTGGTCGGCAACTCCGTGATGATCTCGCCGTTCGCGGTCGGCTCCCTCTCCGCCGACCTGCTCAAGCCGCTCGCCAAGCTGCTGGGCCTGCCGCAGGAGGGGCTCGCCCTCAACCCCGACCAGTGGGACGGCTACACGGACGACCGGCGTGAACTCCTCGCGCACCTGCGGTCGAACGCGATCCGCAACACGGTCTTCCTCACCGGCGACATCCACATGGCGTGGGCGAACGACGTCCCCGTGGACGCCGGCACCTACCCGCTGTCGGCCTCCGCCGCCACGGAGTTCGTCGTCACCTCGGTGACGTCGGACAACCTGGACGACATCGTCAAGGTTCCCGAGGGCACGCTCTCGGCGATCGCCGCCCCGGTCATCCGCGCCGCGAACCGGCACGTCCACTGGGTCGACACCGACCGCCACGGCTACGGGATCCTGGACATCACGGCCGACCGCGCGCAGATGGACTACTACGTCACGTCCGACCGCACGAAGCAGGACGCCACCTCCAAGTGGACCCGCTCCTACCGCACCCGCAACGGCACCCAGAAGGTCGAGCGCACGTACGACCCGGTGTGACCGGGACCTAGAGGGATTCCAGGAAGCCGAGTGCCACCCGCCAGGTGGCCTCGGCCGCCTCCTCGTCGTAGTCCGGGAGGTCCGGGTCGGTGTAGAGGTGCCCGGCGCCCGCGTACCGGTAGACCTCGACGTCGGCGCCCGCCCGGCCCATCTGGAGGTACCAGGCGCTCAGCCAGTCGTCCGTCTCGAACGGGTCCGGCTCGGCCACGTGCAGCTGCACCGGCAGGTCGTCCACGGAGGCGTTCACCGCGATGTCCGAGGTGCCGTGCAGGAGCAGCAGCCCGCGGGCCTTGTCGTCGCCGAGCGCCAGCGTCTGCGCGATGGAGGCGCCGAGCGAGAACCCGGCGTAGACCAGCCCCCGCTCCGAGTAGGGGGCCGCGGCCAGCACGGCCCGCTTCAGCAGCTCGTCCTTGCCGATCGACGTGTTGAACTCCATGCCGTCCTCGACCGTCTCGAAGGTGCGCCCTTCGAACAGGTCCGGCGTCCACACCTCGTGTCCGGCGGCACGCAGCCGGTCCGCGGCCTGCCGCACCGCGGGCCTGAGCCCATAGGTCGAGTGAAAGAGCATGATGTTCATGAGCCCATGGTGCCAGCCGGTCCGGCGAGGCCGTGACCAGCGCCTCATCGCCCCCGATGTTCAGGCCCCCCGGAGGCTGGTTACGTTCGAGGGATGGAGACCATACTCCGACCCCTGCTCGTGATCGGCGGCTCGGTCCTGCTCACCCTGCTCATCGGGTGGGCCACCGACCGCCTGATGCGCAAGGCCGACGAACGCCACGGCGAGACCCCGCTGTGGGGGCTGCTGCGCCGCGCCCGCGTCCCCTGGCAGGTCGTGCTGTGCGCGGCCCTGCTCAGAGGGTCCTACGACGAGTCCCGGCTGCTCCAGCAGCACCACGTCGCCGTGGGCCGGGTGCTCACCCTGGTGCTGATCGGCGCGGCGGCCTGGCTGGCGATACGGATCGCCGCCGCGGTCGTGGAGACCTCGTACAGCCGTTACGCCCGCGCACATCACGATCCGGCCCGGGTCCGCCGGGTCCGCACGCAGGTGACGCTGATCATGCGGGTGGTGTCCGCGGTCGTCGGCGTGGTGGCGGGGGCCGCGATGCTGCTGACGTTCCCGGCGTTCCGCGCGGCCGGCGCCTCGCTGCTGGCCTCGGCCGGCATCCTCGGCATCGTCGCCGGTGTGGCCGCCCAGTCGACGCTGAGCAACATGTTCGCCGGCCTGCAGATCGCCTTCGGCGACATGGTGCGCATCGGGGACACGGTCGTCGTGGACGACGAGTGGGGCACGGTCGAGGAGATCACCCTGACCTTCCTGACCGTACGGACCTGGGACGAACGCCGGATCACCATGCCGGTGTCGTACTTCACGGCGAAGTCGTTCGAGAACTGGTCGCGCGGCGGCGCCCAGATGACCGGCACCGTCTATCTGCACGTCGACCACTCGGCCCCGCTGGACGCGATGCGCGAGAAGCTCCGCGACATCGTGCGCGAGTGCCCGGCCTGGGACGGCCGCAGCCACGGCCTGGTCGTCACCGACTCGACGCCCTCCACCATGGAGGTCCGCGCCCTGGTCACCGCGAAGGACGCCGACGACCTGTGGACGATCCGGGTCACCGTGCGCGAGCAGCTGATCCGCTGGCTGACCGAGCGGCACCCGTACGCGCTGCCCCGCGTCAACGCGGCGGACGCGGTCCTGCCGCCCGGCTTCCCGGTGCCCGGCCGGGTCCCGCCGGCCCGCCGCACCCTCCCCCGCGGCCAGCAGTCCTCGGCACGTTCCGACCGCCCCTGACGGCCTCAGTGACCGCGCTCGGCGCCGCCGTTGACCTGGATGATCTGTGAGGTGATGTGGGCGGCGCCGTGCGACGCCAGCCAGTGCAGCGTCGCGGCCACGTCGCCGGGCGTCCCGGCCCGCCCGTCGGCCGTCTCGGCGACGAGCCGGGCGCGCCGCTCCTCGCTCATGGCGTCGCCGAAGAACTCGGTGTCCTCGACGTATCCGGGGGCGACGACGTTCACGGTGATCCCGCGCGGCCCCAACTGCCGGGCGAGGTCGTGGGCGTACGGGTGCAGCGCCGCCTTGGACGCCGCGTACGCCCCGCTGCCCGAGCCGCGGTAGGCCGCGATGGAGCTGAGGAACAGCACCCGCCCGCCGGGGTCGGCGAGCCGGTCCTTGAGGGCCTCGGTGAGCAGGGCGGCGGTCAGCGTGTTCAGACCGAAGTTCAGGGTCCAGTCGTGCAGGACGACGTCGAGCGGTTCGTCGCTGTCCACCCGGGGCTCCAGGCCACCCGAGCCACCCGCGCTGTGGACCAGCACGTCCACCGTGCCGAACTCGGCGGCGACGAAGCGCTCCACCGCACGCGCCCCGCGCGGCCTGCTCAGATCCGCCGCGAAGGTCAGGGCGCCGGGCACCCCCGCCTGCTCCAGGACCTCGGCGCGCCGCCCGAGCAGCAGCACCTGGTCCCCGTCCGCGGCGAACAACCGGGCCGTCGCGAGCCCGATCCCCGTACCGCCTCCACTGATGACAACGTTGCGAGCCATGATCAGATGGTACGAAGCCCGGGGCCCCGGCGGGTGGATCAGCGCAGACTGCGCACGTCCAGATGCCGCAGCACCCGGTCCACGACCTCGGGGTCGGCCCCCGGCTCGGTGCGGGCCGCGAGGATCTCGTGGCGGGCCGCGCTCAGCAGCTCGCTCTGGATGCGCCGGACCCGCTTGAGCCGTTTCGCCCGCTGGTGCTGGGCCTCCCGGCGTTCCTCCTCGCCCAGGTCGGGGCTGATCCGCACGCCGATGTCCAGGGCCCGCCGCAGCATCTGCTCGGACAGCTCGTCGGGCAGCTCCTCGACGGCCTCGATCTCCCGCAGTCTGCGTTTGGCCGCCTTGGCCGCGCGGGTCGCCAGCGACCGTTCGTACTCCTTCTCCCATTCGCTGTCGGCCTCCACCCCGAGCCGTCTGACCAGCCACGGCAGGGTCAGCCCCTGGAGGACGAGGGTCGCCATGATCACGCCGAACGCGATGAAGACGATCTCGTCCCGGTCCGGGAAGGGGGATCCGGCGTCGGTCTCCAGCGGGATGGCCAGCGCCAGCGCGACGGACGCCACCCCGCGCATCCCCGACCACCACATGACGACGGTCTCGCGCCAGGTCATCGGGATCTCCTCCTCGACGTCCCGTCTGGCGTGCATCCGTTTGGCGAGCCAGCTGGCCGGCAGCAGGTAGAGCAGCCGCACGACCACGACGACGCCGACCACGGCGCCCGCCCAGGTGAGCATCTCGCCCCAGCGCCCGGCTGCGGTGCCGAGCGCGTTGTGCAGTTCCAGGCCGACCAGTCCGAAGGCGACACCGGTGACCAGCGTGTCGACGATGTCCCAGAAGGTGTGCCCGGCGAGCCGGGTCATCACGTCGTCGGCGTCGGTGGCGTACTCGGCGAGGAACAGGGCGGTGACGAGCACCGCGAGCACCCCGGAGCCGTGCAGCTCCTCCGCCATCACGTAGGAGGCGTACGGCACCAGGAGGGAGAGCCCGATCTGCAGGGTGGGGTCGCCCAGCAGGTCCATCAGCTTGTAGGCGCCCCAGCCGAGGGCGAGCCCGACGGCCAGCGCGACCACGGCCGACAGCACCAGGTCGAGCCCGGCCTGCCACGGGGAGAAGGTGCCGCTCACGGCGGCGGCGATGGCCACGTGGTACAGCACGATCGCCGTGACGTCGTTGAACAGGCCCTCGCCCTCCAGGATGGACACCAGGCGGCGCGGCAGCCCGAGCTGTCCCGCGACGGCGGTGGCCGCGACCGGGTCGGGCGGCGCGACGAGGGCGCCGAGCGCGACGGCCGCCGCGAGGGGCAGGCCCGGCACGATCGCCTGCGCGACCGCGGCCACGCACACCGTGGTGACGAACACCAGGGCGACGGCGAGCAGGAAGATGGGCCGTACGTTCGCCGCGAACTGCCGCCAGGACGTGCGCCGTACGGCGGCGTAGAGCAGCGGTGGCAGCAGCAGCGGCAGGATCAGGTCGGGCGGGACGTCCACGTTGGGGACGAACTCCAGCAGCGCGAGGACGATCCCGAGCAGGGTCATGAGCACCGGGGCCGGCAGGCCGACCCGCTCTCCGACGGGGACGCTCACCAGGGCCCCGAGCAACAGCACGAACAGCAGGGCCAACTGATCCACGGTCAGCGCTCCGACGGATAGGCGTCCACGGGACAGACCTCAAGCCTGCCACGCCTCGCGCCCCACCAGCGCGTTCGCGCCCTACTGCGTCAGGGCGCGCCGCATCGCGCGGTGGGGTATTCCGGCGTCGGGGAACTCGGGTCCGTACGCCACGTACCCCAGACGCTCGTAGAAACCCAGGGCATGGGTCTGCGCGTGCAGGTCGACGGCCGTGAGTCCCCTCACACGGGCCGCGTCCTCGACGGCCCGCACGAGGGCCGCGCCGACGCCGAGGCCCCGGGCCTCCTTGGTCACGGCGAGCCGGCCCAGCGATCCCACGAGGGGGTCCCCGCCGGTCTTGGCGGCGGCCGCCTCGCCGTACAGCAGCCGGCCGGTCCCCAGCGGCAGCCCGTCCTCGCGGACCGCGAGCACATGGACCGCGCCGGCGTCGTAGGCGTCGTACTCGATCTCCGGCGGGACGCCCTGCTCGGCGACGAAGACCTCCTTGCGCACCGCGAAGCAGGCCTCGCGGTCGGCGGGGTCCTCGGCGACCCGCACGGTGTACGCGGGGGTGCTCATGCCCAGGTCTCCTCGCGCACCTGCTCGAGGGCCTGCTGGAGGTCGGCGGGGTAGTCGCTGGCGAACTCCACCCACTGCCCGTCCCCGGGGTGCTCGAAGCCGAGGCGCACCGCGTGCAGCCACTGGCGGGTCAGCCGCAGCCGCTTGGCGAGCGTCGGGTCGGCGCCGTAGGTGAGGTCGCCGACGCAGGGGTGCCGGTGGGCGGCCATGTGGACGCGGATCTGGTGGGTGCGGCCGGTCTCCAGCTTCACGTCGAGCAGCGAGGCGGCCCGGAACGCCTCGATGAGGTCGTAGTGCGTGACGGACGGCTTGCCCTCGGCGGTGACCGCCCACTTGTAGTCGTGGTTCGGGTGGCGGCCGATCGGCGCGTCGATGGTGCCGCTGGTCGGATCGGGGTGGCCCTGCACGAGCGTGTGGTACCGCTTGTCGACCGTGCGCTCCTTGAACTGACGCTTGAGCGAGGTGTACGCGTACTCGGACTTGGCGACGACCATCAGGCCGGAGGTGCCCACGTCGAGCCGGTGCACGATGCCCTGGCGCTCGGCGGCGCCGGAGGTGGAGATGCGGTAACCGGCGGCGGCGAGGCCACCGATCACCGTCGGCCCGCTCCAGCCCGGCGAGGGGTGCGCGGCGACACCGACGGGCTTGACGATCACGACCACGTCGTCGTCGTCATGGACGATCTCCATGCCCTCGACGGGCTCGGCGACGACCTGGACGGGGGCGGGGGCCTGCGGCATCTCGACCTCGAGCCAGGCCCCGCCGTGCACCCGCTCGGACTTCCCGACCACCGACCCGTCGACCGTGACCTTCCCCGCCGCGGCCAGCTCGGCCGCCTTCGTACGGGAGAAGCCGAACATGCGGGAGATGGCGGCGTCGACGCGCTCGCCCTCCAGGCCGTCCGGCACGGGCAGGGTACGGATCTCGGGAATCGTGCTCACCCGTCGAGTATGCCGGACGGGGCGGGCTGACCCGCACGGGCCTGTGGACGAGCACGGGCCTGTGGACAACCCGTGGCCGCCCGCCGCGTGCGGTCAGTCCTTGTGGACGGTCCCGTCCGGGTCCAGGCCCCGGAACGACAGCAGCACGATCAGGACACCGCCGCACACGATCGCGGAGTCCGCGAGGTTGAACACGGCGAAGTGCTTGGGCGCGATGAAGTCCACGACGGCGCCCTCGAAGATTCCGGGCGCCCGGAAGATCCGGTCGGTGAGGTTGCCGAGGGCCCCGCCGAGCAGCAAACCGAGCGCGATCGCCCAGGGCAGGCTGTACAGCTTGCGGGCGAGGCGGGCGATCACCACGATCACGGCGGCCGCGATCACCGTGAAGATCACGGTGAAGGCCTCGCCGAAACCGAAGGCGGCGCCCGCGTTGCGGATCGCCTCGAACTTCAGCCAGTCCCCGATGATCTCGATGGGCGGCTGGTGCTCCAGCTCCGCGACCACCCACATCTTGCTGAGCAGGTCGAGGACGTACGCGAACGCGGCCACGCCGAAGAGCACGGCGATCCGGCGCCTGCCCCGGGGCCGCTCGGCCGCCGCCGCGTCGTTAGCCCGCCGGTCGGACTGCTCCGGCCCGGCGTCCCCCGCCTCCGGGGTGTCCGGCGTACCGATGATGCGCTCCGCCTCTGCCACGTGAGTCCCTCGACCTAGGTACCTGACTGAGGACGAGAGTACGGCACGTCCCGCGTCACCCGCCTGCCGGTCAGTACCGGCGTTCCTGCTTCTGCTTGCACTCCACGCACAGGGTCGCGCGCGGGAACGCCTGCATCCGGGCCTTGCCGATCGGATTGCCGCAGTTCTCGCACAGACCGTAGGTCCCGGCGTCCAGCCGTTCCAGGGCGTGCTCGGTCTGGGTGAGCATCTCGCGCGCGTTGGCCGCGAGGGCGAGCTCGTGCTCGCGCGTGATGTTCTTCGCGCCGGTGTCCGCCTGGTCGTCGCCGGCCCCGTCCCCGGAGTCGCGCATCAGGCCGGCGAGGGCCCGCTCCGAGGAGGTGATCTCGTCGCGCAGCCGCGTCTCCTCCCCCTGGAGCTCGGCGCGGGCCTCCTCGACCTCTTCCGGGGTCCAGGGGTCCTCGCCGGGGCGTACGGCCAGGTCGCCGGGGTCCGCCGCGGCGATGCGCGCCTTGGGAACGGCGGTCTTGGCCGCCGTGGCCGTGCCAGGAGTCTTCTTCGCAACCACTGTCGTGGCTCCCGTCTGCTCCGCGGCCTGCGCCGCGCCCGCCTTCTTGGCCCTGCTCCGGGTGGCCGGCCGCTCACCGGCCGCCCGTCCCGCGTCCACCGTCTTCTTCCCGGTCCCGCCGGCCGTGCCGGTCCTCTTCCCGGTGGTGCCCTTCCCCGTGGCGCCCTTCCCCGTGCCCTGCCTCCCGGCCGCCCCGCGCGTCCCGGCCGTCTGCGGGACGGCGGCCCCGTCGGCCACGGCCTCGGTCCGGCCCGCGCGGGACGCCGCCTCCTTCGTGGCACCGCCTCCCGCGCGCGGAGCCGCTCCGGCCTTCCCCCCTGCCGTGCCCCCGGAGGCCGCACGGCCGGAGCCACCGGCACGGGTCGAACCGCTCGACGCCGACTGCTGTACGGCGGTCTTCTTCGCCACCATGCCGCGGCCCCTTCACATTTTATGATCTTGCTCGCGAATCGTGCTGGGACGATAAATCGACTCGAGTCCCACGGCAACGGGGCACACCGCCCGATTCGCCCGCCCCGCGCAGGGAGCGCGCCGGACCTGCATCCGTTGTGCCCAGCTCCCCGCCGGGTATGCCGCCGGAAAGAACGTCCCGGGATCCGAACAGGGGTGCCGCGCCATTCGAGTCACCGCGCGCGGCCGCCGCCCGCCCCCGCGCCCCCCGCCTCCCGCACCGGAAATCCGGTCGGCCGCCGCCCCCGCGGCGCCGTACACTGGGCGGAGCGAAAAGCGTGGATGGGGACGAGTAGCGGCGTACGCAGCCCAGAGCGACCCGGGGACGGTGTGAGCCCGGGGGCGAGCGCGACGTGAAGATCACCCCGGAGCCGCCGGAAGAAAGCCGCAGCAGACCACCGCGACGGCGAGTAGACCCGGTATCGCGACCCCAATGAGGGGGCTCACCGGCGCACACCCCGCGCCGGAGGGCCAAGGAGGGTGGTACCGCGGGAGCGCGCCGCACGGCGCACGGAAAGACCCAGCTCTCGTCCCTCCGGACGGAAGGCAGCAAGTCCGCCGGAGGAAGCTCGCTGATGACACAGCCGACGTACCGCCAGGTGCCCGCCCAGGTCGACCTGCCCGCGCTCGAGCACGCGGTGCTCGACTTCTGGCGCGAGCAGAAGATCTTCGCCAAGAGCCTGGAGCAGTCCGAGGGGCGCCCCGAGTGGGTGTTCTACGAGGGCCCGCCCACCGCCAACGGCATGCCGGGTGCCCACCACATCGAGGCCCGCGTCTTCAAGGACGTCTTCCCCCGCTTCCGCACCATGCGCGGCTACCACGTGGCCCGCAAGGCCGGCTGGGACTGCCACGGCCTGCCCGTGGAGCTGGCCGTCGAGAAGGAGCTCGGCTTCTCCGGCAAGCAGGACATCGAGGCGTACGGCATCGCCGAGTTCAACGCCAGGTGCCGTGAGTCGGTGACCCGCCACACCGACGCCTTCACCGAGCTGACGACCCGCATGGGCTACTGGGTCGACCTCGACGACGCCTACCGCACCATGGACCCCGAGTACGTCGAGTCCGTCTGGTGGTCGCTGAAGGAGATCTTCGGCAAGGGCCTGCTGGTCCAGGACCACCGCGTCGCCCCCTGGTGCCCGCGCTGCGGCACCGGCCTGTCCGACCACGAGCTGGCCCAGGGCTACGAGACGGTCGTCGACCCGTCCGTCTACGTCCGCTTCCCGCTCACCTCCGGCCCGCTGGCCGGCGAGGCCGCCCTGCTGGTCTGGACGACGACCCCCTGGACGCTGGTCTCCAACACGGCGGTCGCCGCGCACCCCGACGTCACGTACGTGGTCGCCACCAACGGCGAGGAGAAGCTGGTCGTCGCCGAGCCGCTGGTCGAGAAGGCCCTCGGCGAGGGCTGGGAGACCACCGGGCGGTCCTTCACCGGCGCCGAGATGGAGCGCTGGACGTACCAGCGCCCCTTCGAGCTGGTCGAGTTCCCGGCCGAGGCCCACTACGTGGTCAACGCCGAGTACGTGACCACCGAGGACGGTACGGGCCTGGTCCACCAGTCCCCCGCCTTCGGTGAGGACGACCTCAAGGTCTGCCGCTCCTACGGCCTCCCCGTCGTGAACCCGGTCCGTCCCGACGGCACCTTCGAGGAGGACGTCCCGCTGGTCGGCGGCGTCTTCTTCAAGAAGGCCGACGAGAAGCTCACCGCGGACCTCGACGAGCGCGGTCTGCTCTTCAAGCACCTCCCGTACGAGCACAGCTACCCGCACTGCTGGCGCTGCCACACCGCGCTGCTCTACTACGCGCAGCCGTCCTGGTACATCCGCACCACGGCCATCAAGGACCGTCTCCTCGAGGAGAACGAGGGCACCAACTGGTTCCCGGACACGGTCAAGCACGGCCGCTACGGCGACTGGCTCAACAACAACATCGACTGGGCGCTGTCCCGCAACCGCTACTGGGGCACCCCGCTGCCGATCTGGCGCTGCGAGGACGACCACCTCACCTGCGTCGGCTCCCGCGCGGAGCTCAGCGAGCTGACCGGCACCGACCAGTCGGACCTCGACCCGCACCGCCCGTACATCGACGAGGTCACCTTCGCCTGCCCGACCTGCCAGAAGACGGCCACGCGCGTGCCGGAGGTCATCGACGCCTGGTACGACTCGGGTTCGATGCCGTTCGCGCAGTGGGGCTACCCGTACAAGAACAAGGAACTGTTCGAGGCCCGCTACCCGGCGCAGTTCATCTGCGAGGCCATCGACCAGACCCGCGGCTGGTTCTACACGCTGATGGCCGTCGGCACGCTCGTCTTCGACAAGTCGTCGTACGAGAACGTCGTCTGCCTCGGGCACATCCTCGCCGAGGACGGCCGCAAGATGTCCAAGCACCTGGGCAACATCCTGCAGCCGATCCCGCTGATGGACCAGCACGGCGCGGACGCGGTGCGGTGGTTCATGGCGGCCGGCGGCTCCCCCTGGGCGGCCCGCCGCGTCGGCCACACCACCATCCAGGAGGTCGTCCGCAAGACGCTCCTGACGTACTGGAACACGGTCGCCTTCCAGGCCCTGTACGCCCGTACGTCGAACTGGGCGCCGTCCGCGGCCGATCCGGCCCCCGCCGACCGTCCGGTCCTCGACCGCTGGCTGCTGTCCGAGCTGCACGCGCTCACCGACCAGGTCACGCAGGCGCTGGAGGGTTACGACACCCAGCGCGCCGGCAAGCTGCTCTCGGCGTTCGTCGACGACCTGTCCAACTGGTACGTCCGCCGGTCGCGCCGCCGCTTCTGGCAGGGCGACAAGGCCGCGCTGCGCACCCTGCACGAGGTCGTGGAGACGGTGACGAAGCTCATGGCGCCGCTCACCCCGTTCATCACCGAGCGGGTGTGGCAGGACCTGATCGTGCCGGTGAGCCCGGACGCGCCGGAGTCGGTGCACCTGGCGTCCTGGCCGGAGGCCGACCTGTCGGCGATCGACCCGGAGCTGTCCCAGCAGATGGTCCTGGTCCGCCGCCTGGTGGAGCTCGGCCGCGCCACGCGCGCGGAGTCGGGCGTCAAGACCCGCCAGCCGCTGTCCCGCGCGCTGATCGCCGCGACGGGCTTCGACGCCCTGCACCCCGAGCTGCACACGCAGATCACCGAGGAGCTGAACGTCGAGTCGCTGGCGTCGCTGTCCGAGGTGGGCGGCAGCCTGGTGGACACCACCGCCAAGGCCAACTTCCGCGCCCTGGGCAAGCGGTTCGGCAAGCGCGTCCAGGACGTGGCGAAGGCCATCGCGGCCGCGGACGCCGCCGCGCTGTCCCTGGCGCTGCGCGAGGGCACGGCCTCGGTGGAGGTCGACGGCGAGACGGTCGCCCTGGCCCCGGACGAGGTGATCATCACGGAGACGCCGCGCGAGGGCTGGTCGGTGGCGTCCGACGCCGGTGCCACGGTCGCGCTGGACCTGGAGATCACGGAGGGGCTGCGCCGGGCCGGTCTGGCCCGTGACGCGATCCGCCTGATCCAGGAGGCCCGCAAGAACAGCGGCCTGGACGTGGCCGACCGGATCGCCCTGCGCTGGACGGCGACGGACCCGGCGACGGTCGCGGCCCTCGAGGGGCACGCCGGCCTGATCGCCGACGAGGTCCTGGCGACGGACTTCGCCCAGGGCGAGGCGGACGACTCCGGCTACGGGGAGCCGTTCACCGACGAGGGCCTGACCCTGACGTTCCGCCTGCGGAAGGCGTGACGCGGCCCGCTGAGCAACACGAAGGCCCGGCCCGCCAAGAATCCTGGTGGTGCCGGGCCTTCGGCGTGGTGTGCGTCGGACATCACACCCGGCTCCGAACAAACGCCGTATAGACCGTGAACACGCGTAGCAAAAGGGCGAGGCCCCGGAACTCAATCCGGGGCCTCGCCCTGAACGCTGCCGACGCCTGAGGCGTACCGCCGTCCGTCAGTTGTCGTCCTCGTCGATGAGGAACCCGCGCATCGGCGACGGAGCCTGTCCCATCGGGGACGGGCCCTGCGGCCGGACCGGAGCCATCGGCTGGGTCATCGCCGGGGACATCTGCTGCTGACCGCCGTAGGACGGGGCAGCCGGGGACGGGGCGCCGCCCATCGTCTGGTTGCCGCCGTACGACGGGGCGCTCGCGCCGGCCGGAGCCATCGAGGGCGCCGGGGACGGCGGCAGGGACGCCGTGGCCGGAGTGCGCGGCGGGGCCAGCGAGTCGTCCGCCTGGGTCTCCAGCTGACGCAGCTGGGACTCGAGGTAGGACTTCAGCCGCGTGCGGTACTCGCGCTCGAAGCCGCGCAGGTCCTCGACCTTGCGCTCCAGCGTGGCGCGGGCGGACTCCAGGGAGCCCATCGCGACGCGGTGCTTCTCCTGCGCGTCCCGCTCCAGGGCGTCGGCCTTGGCACGGGCGTCACGCTCGAGACCCTCGGCACGCGAACGCGCCTCGCCCACGATCTTGTTGGCCTCGGAACGGGCCTCCGCGATCGCCTGGTCGGCGGTCTGCTGGGCGAGCGACAGGACGCGCGCCGCGCTGTCGCCACCGGGGCCGCCCTGACCGGGACCGCCCATCGGGCCACCCATCGGACCACCCATGGGGCCGCCCATCTGCTGCATGGGGGGCTGGCCCATCGGCCCCGGACCCTGGCCCATCGGACCGGGACCCTGAGGGCCACCCTGACCGCCGGGGCCGGCGGGCAGCTGCGGGGCACCGCTCGGCAGCTGGGGCGGACCACCCATGGGGCCACCCATCTGCTGCTGCGGCGGGCCCGATATCCCGGCGGGGACGGGTCCCCCGGGACCGCGCATGCCCTGCTGCGGCATACCGCCCTGCTGGGGCATGCCGCCCTGCTGCTGGTCCTGCGGGCCGCCCGGGCCACCCGGGCCCTCCGGAGGCTTGCGCATGTTCTGCTGGTTCTGGGCAGCAGCACGCGTCGCCGCGGCCAGCTTGGCGCGCAGGTCCTCGTTCTCGCGGAGCAGGCGGGTCAGTTCGGCTTCGACCTCGTCGAGGAAGGCATCGACCTCGTCCTCGTCATAGCCTTCTCGGAGGCGGACGGTCGTGAACTGCTTGTTCCGCACGTCCTCGGGGGTCAACGGCATCTCTTCACCTCAACGTAGTCGTCGGCAGTCGGCAAGACCGTATCTGTCACATCGTTCACATCGCGCTCCGCACCAGCGTGATCAGGATGTAGACGATGATCAGCAGGACGAAGAAGGACAGGTCGAGCGCCACGCCCCCGAGACGCAGCGGCGGGATGAACCGCCGCAGAAGCTTCAGCGGTGGATCGGTGACAGTGTAGGTGGCCTCCAGAACGACCACCATCGCCTTGCCGGGTTGCCATGAGCGGGCGAACTGGAAGACGTAGTCCATGACCAACCGGAAGATGAGCACGATGAGGAACACCATCAGCGCGATGTAGAGAACCTGCATGACCACGCTCATGACTGGTGTTTCCCTCTCCCCTGTTCCCTGTCGGGTACTGCTCGTTCCGGTGGTGCGTCTCAGCTCTGGTTGAAGAACCCGCCCTCTGCGATGCGGGCCTTGTCCTCCGCCGTGACATCGACGTTAGCAGGAGACAACAGGAACACCTTCTGCGTCACCCGCTCGATACTGCCGTGAAGACCAAACACCAAACCGGCCGCAAAGTCGACAAGTCGCTTCGCGTCTGTGTCATCCATCTCAGTCAGATTCATGATCACCGGGGTGCCTTCACGGAAGTGTTCCCCGATGGTACGGGCCTCGTTGTAGGTCCGCGGGTGAAGTGTGGTGATCCGGTACGGCTCTCGTTCAGACACGACCTTGGGCATGATCACCGGTGCGTTCTTCTCCAGGCTTGCGCGTTCTTGTGTGATGGACGCCACGGGCGCGATGCGCGCCGGACGCCCGGATTCCGCGGACAGCGAAGCCGACCGGGACACCGGTTCGCGGGGCGCGGGCGGCTGCACGATTCGCACCTCTTCGTCCCTTTGGGACTGATGTGCACTGTGAGATGAGTGGGACGGCTCATGCCGTCGGTGGTCCCGCTCCGGCTCCGGGTCCAGTTCGGGCTCGAAGTCGTCGTCGGGGTCGAACCCCCGGCCGTCGTACCCATCGTCCTCCACGAGGCCGAGGTAGACCGCCATCTTGCGCATCGCGCCGGCCATTCTCTGAGTCCTCCGCTCTGTGGTGGATCGGCTGACGACTGCCAAGTGCCTTCGATCCACGCGGTCGTCACGTCCGCCTTTCGGCGACATTGACCATATTTTCTGCTGTGGTCCGACTTCTTGGCGACGTTACCCGAGCCTGGGGCGGACTCCGAGTACCGCAGTGCCGACGCGCACATGTGTCGCACCGGCCGCCACGGCCTCCTCGAGGTCCGCGCTCATCCCTGCCGACACCATGTTCGCAGCAGGATGGGCTCGGCGCAGGTCAGTCGACAAATCCATCAACCGCTCGAACGCCGCCCGTTGGCGCCCGGCGTACTCGCCGGTCAGCGGGGCGACGGTCATGAGCCCCGCCAGCCGCAGCCCCGGAGCCGCGGCCACCGAGGCGGCCAACTCCCCGATGCCGCCCGGCGCCACTCCGCCGCGCTCCCCCCGCTCGCTCTCGCCGGCGTCCAGCGCCACCTGGATCAGGCAGCCCAGCTCGCGCTCCTGCCGTACGGCCTCCTTCGACAGCGCCGTCACCAGACGGGCCCGGTCGACGGACTGCACGAAATCGGCATAACCGGCCACGGAACGGACCTTGTTGGTCTGCAACTGGCCCACGAAGTGCCAGGTGAGGGGCAGGTCCGCACAGGCGGCGGCCTTGGGGGCGGCGTCCTGGTCGCGGTTCTCGGCGACGTGCCGCACACCGAGTTCCGCCAGGATCCGCACGTCGTCGGCGGGGTAGGTCTTGGTGACCACGATCAGGGTCACCTCGTCGCGGGAGCGCCCGGCGGCCGCGCAGGCCGCCTCGATCCGACGCTCCACTTTCGCCAGGTTTTCGGCGAGTTCATGCTTTCGGTCCGTCATGTCCACTCAGTCCAGCCAGACATATCCCGCGAGTCGCCCCGTGGTGCGGTCGCGGCGGTACGAGAAGTGATCGGCCGACTCCCGTGTGCACACCGGCGACTGCTCCCGGTCGCGCACCCCGAGCCGGGTGAGCTGGGCGTGCACTCCGGCGGCGACGTCCACCGCGGGGGTGCCCCAGCTGGTCTCGGCGTGCGCCGCCGGCTCGACGGCGGCCACCTCGGCGCGCATCTCCCCGGGCACCTCGTAGCACCGGCCGCACACGGTGGGTCCCGTGCGGGCGACGATCCGGGCGGGGTCGGCGCCCAGCGAGGTCATCGCGCGCACCGCCGCCGGGACGACCCCGGCGACCATGCCCGGCCGTCCGGCGTGGGCCGCCGCGGCGATCCCGGCGACCGGATCGGCCAGCAGCACCGGCACGCAGTCGGCGGTGAGGACGGCGAGGGCGAGTCCCCGCCGCGCCGTGACGACCGCGTCGACCTCGGGCACGGGGGCGTCGCCCCAGGGTCCGTCGACCACGGCGACGTCCGTCCCGTGCACCTGGTTCATCCAGACGACGTCGGCCGGGCCGAGCCCGAGCGACTTCGCCGCGATCTCGCGGTTGGCCCGCACGGCCTCCGGGTCGTCGCCGACCGCCCCGCCGAGGTTGAGCTCCTCATACGGAGCGGCGCTCACCCCGCCCCACCGGTCGGTGAAGGCGAAGTGGGCGCCGCTCACTGTGTCGCGCTGTCCTATCACGTCAGAAGGATCACTTGAGGAAGTCCGGGACGTCCAGCTCTTCCGCCGCGCTGTCGGCGTACGTCCGCGAGGGCGGGACCGGCGGGGCGACCGGGACGTCGGCCACCGGCTCCGGCGCCGGCTCGGGCTCCTCCTTCGGCGTCACGCTGCCGAGGGAGCCGAAGGACGGACGGCTCTCGGGCTGCGGCCGGGCCGGCACCGGGGCGGGCTCCTCGCGGCGCGCCGGGGACGACGAGGCCGAGCCGAGGACGTTGTCCCGGCGGGCCGGCGGCTGGCCACCGTCGAAGCCGGCCGCGATCACGGTGACCCGCACTTCGTCGCCGAGGGCGTCGTCGATGACCGCGCCGAAGATGATGTTGGCCTCGGGGTGGGCGGCCTCGCTGACCAGTTGGGCGGCCTCGTTGATCTCGAACAGGCCGAGGTCGGAGCCGCCGGAGATGGAGAGCAGGACGCCGCGGGCGCCGTCGATGGACGCCTCGAGCAGCGGCGAGGAGATCGCCATCTCGGCCGCGGCCACCGCGCGGTCGTCGCCGCGCGCCGAGCCGATCCCCATGAGAGCCGAACCGGCCTCGGACATGACCGACTTGACGTCGGCGAAGTCGAGGTTGATCAGGCCCGGCGTGGTGATCAGGTCGGTGATGCCCTGGACACCGGAGAGCAGGACCTGGTCGGCCGACTTGAAGGCGTCCAGGACGGAGACCTGGCGGTCCGAGATGGACAGCAGCCGGTCGTTCGGGATGACGATGAGGGTGTCGACCTCTTCGCGCAGTTCCGCGATGCCGTCCTCGGCCTGGTTGGCGCGGCGCCGGCCCTCGAAGGTGAACGGGCGTGTGACCACGCCGATGGTGAGCGCGCCCAGGGAGCGGGCGATGTTGGCCACGACGGGCGCGCCGCCGGTGCCGGTGCCGCCGCCTTCACCGGCCGTCACGAAGACCATGTCGGCCCCCTTGAGGACCTCCTCGATCTCCTCGCGGTGGTCCTCGGCGGCCTTGCGGCCCACGGCCGGGTTCGCTCCGGCGCCGAGTCCGCGGGTGAGTTCGCGGCCGACGTCGAGCTTGACGTCGGCGTCGCTCATCAACAGAGCTTGCGCGTCGGTGTTGATGGCGATGAACTCGACGCCCTTGAGACCGACCTCGATCATCCGGTTGATGGCATTGACACCACCGCCGCCGACACCGATGACTTTGATGACTGCGAGGTAGTTCTGCGGTGCTGCCACGTCGAAGGCCTCTCGCCTCGAGTTACGGGTCACCGGAGGACGGAAGCGCTGCGCTTCGCGAACCCGGCGACTGATGCCGAATGGGACGGTCCATAGCGCCGACCCGAACCCTAACCCTGAAGTTTAGGGTTACCAGTGTGTCTGTTCCCTGAAGTCTTCTGAACAGGACACTAAGTCGACAAGTGGCGCACGTTCAACGAACACGCCGAACCTCCCGTTTTTCTTTTCACCCTATGTGATCAGCCGTGTCGCTGCCCAACCAGGGTGCTGGCCTGCGCGGATGTGCGTCAACTCCCTGATGACGCTGGGGCCGTGGGGACGCTGACGTCGAAGTGCCGCGCACGCGGGGAGGCTTTCATGAGAGCGTGGAGTGTGCGAGCCTTCGCCGCGCCGTTCTCGCCGCTGCCCCAGGCCACGGTCGTGCCGCCGGTCAGGACGAGCGAGATGTCGTCGTAGGAACGGACCTTGACGAGCTGGGTGCCCCGTGCGACGGACGCCGGGAGGGCGCCCGCGACCCGCACCGCCTCGCGCACCAGCCGGGCCTCGCCGAAGCGCCGCAGGCTCGCCGCGGCGGAACTCGACCGGGAGACCGTCAATTCCAGCGCGGGGACGCCTTTCGGGGCCTCGGGGACCGTGGCGAACCGGACGCCCTTCCTGTCCACTTCGACGAACTTTCCGCCGCTTCGCACGATGAGGACAGGCGTACGTTCCACCACGTTCAGGGCGATTCCGTGCGGCCAGTCGCGCACCACCTCGACCTCGTCGATCCGCGGGAGTTCGCGGCGCAGACGCGCCTCGATCGCCCCGGTGTCGACCGAGACGAGTGGCGCGCCCACGGGCACGTCGGCCGTCTCTCGCACCTGCTCCGGCGTCAGAACCCGGGTCCCGGACACCGGCACCCGCTCGACCCGCAGCCACGAGGAACCGTAGAGCAGCCAGACGGAACCGGCGCCCAGGAGCACCAGGACGATGGAAAGAATGATGATCGTACGAAGGCGGGGCAGCCTCAACCGCCGCCGGGTGAGGGGCGGGTCGGACGACTCCTGCTGGCGTTCACCGCGCTCGGCGGTCGTCGATCCGGCCACGCTCCCTACCCTCCGTCATACGGTCACTGGCGGCGGTGCGAGGCGATCGCCTCGTACACCATGCCGACGAGCAGGTCGTCGGCGTCCCGGCGGCCGAACTCGCTTGCCGCGCGGGACATCTCGTACAGCCGGTGCGGGTCGGCGAGCACGGGCAGGACGTTCTGCTGCACCCACTCGGGAGTGAGTTCCGCGTCGTCGACCAGCAGGCCGCCGCCGGCCTTGACCACCGGCTGGGCGTTCAGCCGCTGTTCGCCGTTGCCGATGGGCAGCGGGACGTAGGCGGCCGGGAGTCCGACGGCGGAGAGTTCGGCGACGGTCATCGCGCCCGCGCGGCAGAGCATCATGTCGGCCGCGGCGTACGCGAGGTCCATCCGGTCCAGGTAACTTACCGGGATGTAGGGGGGCATCCCCGGCATCTGCTGTACGTGCGGCAGTTCGTTCTTCGGGCCGACCGCGTGCAGGATCTGGATGCCGGCCTGCTGGAGGTAGGGCGCGACCTGCTGGACGACCTCGTTGAGGCGGCGGGCGCCCTGCGAGCCGCCGGAGACCAGCAGCGTCGGCAGGTTGGGGTCGAGCCCGAACATCGCGCGGGCCTCGGGGCGGACGGCGGCCCGGTCGAGGGTGGCGATGGTGTGCCGCAGCGGGATGCCGATGTAACGGGAGTTGCGCAGCTTGCTGTCCGGGGTGGCGACGGCGACCTGGGCGGCGTAGCGCGAGCCGATCTTGTTGGCCAGGCCGGGGCGGGCGTTGGCCTCGTGGATGACGATCGGCACGCCGAGGCGCTTGGCGGCGAGGTAGCCGGGCAGGGCGACATAGCCGCCGAAGCCGACGACGGCGTCCGCCTTGGTGCGCTCCAGGATCTGCTCGGTCGCCTTGATCGTGCCGCGCAGCCGGCCCGGGACGGTGATCAGCTCGGGCGTCGGCTTGCGCGGCAGCGGCACGGCGGGGATCAGCGCGAGCTCATAGCCCCGCTGCGGTACGAGCGTGGTCTCCAGACCGCGTTCCGTGCCCAGGGCCGTGATCCCCACGGTCGGGTCCTGCCTGCGCAGGGCGTCCGCGAGGGCGAGCGCGGGCTCGATGTGGCCGGCGGTCCCCCCACCGGCGAGTACGACATGCACCGAAATTCACCGCTCTCCGGACGAGCGCGCCGCCGAGGCACGCCGTCGCATCGTGTTCCATCTCCGAGGCCCCTGAACAAGCCCGGCGCCTCCCGCACGCTTTTTACCAAAGCGTGGTTGCCGTACGGAAAGCGCTGCCCGCGCAGCGGGCTCGTCGCGCGCGAACGCGATCAGCAGCCCGATGGCGAACATGGTCGGCAGCAGGGCGGATCCTCCGTAGGAGAACAGCGGGAGGGGGACACCGGCGATCGGCAGCAGGCCGAGCACCGCACCGATGTTGATCACGGCTTGCGCGGTGATCCAGGTGGTCACACCTCCCGCGGCATACCTGACGAAGGGGTCCTCCGTGCGTCCGGCCACGCGGATACCCGCATAGCCTAGAGCCGCGAACAGACCCAGCACCGACAGCGTCCCCGCCAGGCCCAGTTCCTCACCGGTGACGGCGAAGATGAAGTCCGTGTGGGCTTCGGGGAGTTGGCCCCATTTCTCCACACTCGCACCGAGCCCGGAACCGAAGATCCCGCCGGACGCGAGCGCGTAGATGCCGTGCACGGCCTGCCAGCAGTCGACGGGCCCGGCCTGGGGCTCGGTCGCGCCGAGGCACTGCAGGCGGGCCATCCGGTTCGCGCTGGTCTTGATCAGCAGCAGGCCGATCGCGCCGGCGACGGACAGCACCCCGACGAACAGCCGGGTCGGCGCGCCCGCCAGCCACAGCAGGCCGAACAGGATCGCGGACAGGATGATCGCGGTGCCCATGTCGCCGCCGAGCATGATCAGCCCGAGCAGCATGAAGGCGACCGGCACCAGCGGCACCAGCATGTGCTTCCACTGGGCCAGCAGCTTCTTGTCCTGCTTGCGGGCGATCAGGTCGGCGCCCCACAGCACCAGCGCCAGCTTGCCGAACTCGCTGGGCTGGATCTGGAAGGAGCCGCCGAGGGCGATCCAGTTCTGGTTGCCGTTGACCGCGACTCCTATCCCGGGGACCTGTACCAGCGCCATCAGGAAGACGGCGCCCGCGAGGATCGGGTAGGCCAGCGCGCGGTGCAGCTTCACCGGCATCCGGGAGGCGGCGAACAGCAGCCCGGCGCCGATCGCCGCGGCCAGCAGCTGCTTGCGGAAGAAGTACGAGCCGGGCAGCGACATCTGCAGCGCGGTGATCTGGGAGGCCGAGTAGACCATCACCAGGCCCAGCACGGTGATCAGGAGGCTGCCGCCGAAGATCAGGTAGTAGGCGGTCAGCGGCCGGTCCCAGGCCCGGCGCAGCCGCTTGACGAGCCGCCGTACGGCGTTGTCGCGCACCGGGCGCGCGGCCGCCGGGCGCCGTACGGTCCGCTGGACGGGGGGCCGTCCGGTACGGCTACCGGGCATCGGCGCTCACCGCCTCGCCAAGGGCGTACGTCCTGTCCGGCCACATCCGAGTCACGCGTCCCTCCAAGGGTCCCGAAGCACCCGCTGTGGAGACCCGCCGTCAGGCGCCCGCGCCGAGTTCGCGGACCGCCGCCGCGAACGCGTCACCGCGCTGGTTGTAGTTGGCGAACATGTCCATCGAGGCACACGCCGGAGCGAGGAGCACCGTGTCGCCGGGCTGTGCGAGCCGCCGCGCCTCCTGGACTGCCGCGAGCATCGCCCCAGTGTCGGTCCGTTCGAGGTCGACGACGGGTACTTCCGGCGCGTGTCGCGCCAGGGCTTCGCGGATCAGGGCTCGATCGGCGCCCATGAGCACGGCGCCGCGCAGCCGCGGCGCGGACTTGGCGACCAGTTCCTCGAACTCGGCGCCCTTGGCGAGCCCGCCCGCGATCCAGACGATGGACTCGTACGCCGCCAACGACGCCTCGGCGGCGTGGGTGTTGGTGGCCTTGGAGTCGTCGACGTAGGCGACGCCGTCCACGTCCGCCACGTGCGCGATGCGGTGGGCGTCCGGGGTGAAGGCCCGCAGCCCGTCCCGTACGGCCTGCGGGGGCACCCCGAAGGCGCGCGCGAGGGCCGCCGCCGCGAGGGCGTTGGCGATGTTGTGCGGGGCGGGCGGGGTGACGTCCGAGACCTCGGCGAGCTCCTGGGCGTTCTTGTGCCGGTCCTCCACGAAGGCGCGGTCGACGAGGATGCCCTCGACGACGCCGAGTTGGGAGGGGGCCGGGGTGCCGAGGGTGAAGCCGATGGCCCGGCAGCCCTCCTCGACGTCCGCCTCGCGCACCAGGTCCTCGGTGGCCTTGTCGGACGCGTTGTAGACGCAGGCGACCCGATTGCCCTCGTAGACACGGCCCTTGTCGGCGGCGTACGCCTCCATG
This sequence comes from Streptomyces sp. SS1-1, assembly GCF_008973465.1. NCBI lineage: Bacteria > Bacillati > Actinomycetota > Actinomycetes > Kitasatosporales > Streptomycetaceae > Streptomyces > Streptomyces sp. SS1-1. The sequence continues at coordinate 1,865,565 of NZ_WBXN01000004.1, forward strand.
GAGCCGTGCCAGTCGAGGTGGTCGGGCGCCAGGTTCAGCACGGCGGCGGAGTGGGCGCGCAGCGACGGCGCCCAGTGCAGCTGGTAGCTGGAGAGTTCGACCGCGAGGACGTCGTACTTCTCGTCGCCGAGAACGGCGTCGAGCAGCGAGACGCCGATGTTGCCCACCGCCGCCGTGCGCAGGCCGGCCGCGCGCAGGATGGCGGCGAGCATCTGGACGGTGGTGGTCTTGCCGTTGGTGCCGGTGACGGCGAGCCAGGGGGCCGCGTCCGGGCCCCGCAGCCGCCAGGCGAGTTCGACGTCGCCCCAGATCTCCACGCCGGCCGCGCGGGCCGCCTCGAACAGCGGCTTGTCCGGCTTCCAGCCGGGCGCGGTGACGACGAGTTCGGTGCCGTCGGGCAGGGTCGCCCCGTCGCCGAGCCGCACGGTGACGCCCAGCGCCTCCAGTTCGGCGGCCTGGGCGCGGGCCCGGTCGTCGTCGCCGTCGTTGACGACGGTGACGTGCGCGCCGAGGCCGTGCAGCACCTTGGCCGCCGGGATGCCGGAGACGCCGAGCCCGGCGACGGTGACGTTCTTCCCCTGCCAGTCGGTCACTTGTCCGCTGCCCATCCCGCGTAGAAGAGACCCAGTCCGACGATCACACAGATGCCCTGGATGATCCAGAAACGGACCACGACAAGGACTTCGGACCAGCCTTTGAGTTCGAAGTGGTGCTGCAGTGGCGCCATACGGAAGACGCGCTTGCCGGTGAGGCGGAACGAACCGACCTGGATGACCACCGACATGGTGATGAGCACGAACAGGCCGCCGAGGATGGCGAGCAGCAGTTCGGTGCGCGAGCAGATGGCGAGACCGGCGAGCGCGCCACCGAGGGCCAGCGAACCGGTGTCGCCCATAAAGATCTTGGCGGGTGACGTGTTCCACCACAGGAAGCCGAGGCAGGCGCCCATCAACGCCGAGGAGACGACGGCGAGATCGAGTGGATCGCGCACCTCGTAGCAGGCGCCCGGGTTGGTCAGGGTCCCCGCATTGGCGCAGGACTCCTGGAACTGCCAGACGCCGATGAACGTGTAGGCGCCGAAGACGAGCACGGAGGCGCCGGTGGCGAGGCCGTCCAGACCGTCGGTCAGGTTCACGCCGTTGGACATCGCCAGGATCATGAACAGCGCCCAGACGACGAACAGCACCGGGCCGATGGACCAGCCGAAGTCCTGCACGAAGGAGAGCTTGGTGGACGCCGGGGTGTTGCCGCGGTTGTCCGCGAACTGCAGCGACAGGACGGCGAAGGCGATACCGCCGAGCAGCTGGCCGGCCATCTTCGCCTTGGCCCGCAGACCCAGCGAACGGCGCTTGACGATCTTGATGTAGTCGTCGAGGAAGCCGACCAGGCCCATGCCGGCCATCAGGCCGATCACGAGGATGCCGGAGAACGTCGGCGGCTTGCCGGTGATCAGCTTCGACAGGAAGTACGCGGCGATCGTCGCCAGGATGAACGCGATACCACCCATGGTCGGCGTACCGCGCTTGCTGTGGTGCTCGCGCGGGCCGTCGTCCCGGATGTACTGGCCGTAGCCCTTGCGGGCCAGCAGCTTGATCAGCAGCGGAGTGCCGACCAGGGTCAGGAACAGACCGATGACACCCGAGAACAGGATCTGATTCATCATCGGGCGGCGACCTCACCCTCGGTACCGCCCGCGAGCAGCGCCTCGGCGACGCTCTCCAGACCGACCGAACGGGACGCCTTCACGAGCACGACGTCCCCTGGGCGCAACTCGCTGCGCAACAGGTCGACCGCCGCCTGTGCGTCGGACACGTGCACCGACTCCTCACCCCACGAACCCTCGTTATATGCGCCCAGTTGCAGCCAGGACGCTTCCCTGCCCCCGACCGCGACGAGCTTGCCGACATTGAGCCGGACGGCGAGCCGTCCGACCGCGTCGTGCTCGGCGAGCGCCTCGTCCCCGAGCTCGGCCATCTTGCCGAGCACCGCCCACGTACGACGCCCCTTGCCCATCGCCGCGAGGGCGCGCAGAGCGGCTCGCATGGACTCGGGGTTCGCGTTGTAGGCGTCGTTGACGACCGTCACGCCGTCCGGGCGCTCGGTGACCTCCATCCGCCAGCGGGAGAGGGAGCCCGCCTCGGAGAGCGCGGTGGCGATCTCTTCCGCGGACATGCCCAGCTCATGGGCGACGGCGGCCGCGGCGAGCGCGTTCGACACGTGGTGCTCACCGTACAGGCGCATGGTCACATCGCTGCACCCGGAGGGTGTGTGAAGGACGAACGAGGGCTGTCCGCTGTCCGTGAGTCGCACGTTCTCGGCGCGAACGTCCGCTTCGTCGGACTCTCCGAAAAGGACCACCTTCGCCTTCGTACGGGAGGTCATGGCCCGCACGAGAGGGTCGTCGGCGTTGAGGACCGCGATGCCGCCCTCCTCGGCCGGGGGGAGGCTCTCGACGAGTTCGCCCTTCGCCTGGGCGATCTGCTCACGGCCGCCGAACTCGCCGATGTGCGCGGTGCCGACGTTGAGCACCAGGCCGACCTTGGGCGGGGTCAGTTCGGTCAGGTAGCGGATGTGGCCGATGCCCCGCGCGCCCATCTCCAGCACCAGGAAGCGGGTCTCCTCGGTGGCGCTGAGGGCGGTGAGGGGCAGCCCGATCTCGTTGTTGAGCGAGCCCGGCGTGAACACGGTCGGCGCCTTGTGGCGGAGCACCTGGGCGATGAGGTCCTTGGTGCTGGTCTTGCCGGCGGAGCCGGTCAGGGCGACGAGGGTCGCGCCGAGCCGGCGGACGACGTGGCGGGCGAGGGCGCCGAGTGCCTTCTGTACGTCCGGTACGACGATCGCGGGCACGCCCACCGGGCGTGAGCCGAGGACGGCGGCGGCGCCGGCCGCCACGACCGCCTCGGCGTAGTCGTGGCCGTCGGCGCGCTCGCCGACGAAGGCGACGAAGAGACTGCCGGGCTCCACCTCACGGGAGTCCCGGACGACGGATCCGGTGACCTGGACCGACGGATCCGGTATGTCGTACGTCTGCCCGCCGACGACTTCTGCGATCTCGGCGAGAGAGAGGGCGATCACAAGTTCATCCCTGGGTCTTCTTGATGGCTTCGCGCAGCACCTGGCGGTCGTCGAAGGGACGCACCACCCCGGCGATGTCCTGGCCCTGCTCGTGGCCCTTGCCCGCGATCAGCACGGTGTCCCCGGGCTGCGCGCGGGCGACGGCGGCGGCGATCGCGGCGGCCCGGTCCTCGAAGACCTGCACCTCGCCGCGCTCGTGCGCCGGCACCGAGGCGGCGCCCCGGAGCATGGCCGCGAGGATCGCGAGCGGGTCCTCGGAGCGGGGGTTGTCGGAGGTCAGGACGGCGGTGTCGGCGAGCCGCGCGGCGGCCGCGCCCATCGGCTCCCGTTTCGTCCTGTCCCGGTCGCCGCCGCAGCCGAGCACCACGTGCACCTTGCCCTCGGTGACTTTGCGCAGGGCCTTGAGGACGGACTCGACGGCGTCGGTCTTGTGGGCGTAGTCCACGACCGCGAGGTACGGCTGTCCCTCGTCCACGCGCTCCAGCCGGCCCGGCACGCCCGGTACGGCGGCGATGCCGTCGGCGGCGGTCTGCGGGTCGAGGCCGGCCGCGGCGAGGGCGACGATCGCGGCGAGGGTGTTCGCCACGTTGAAGGGGCCGGCCAGCGGCGAGGTGGCCGCGATCCGCTCGTCCTTCGGGCCGATCACCGTGAACGTGGCGTCCATGGGGCCGATCCGGACGTCCTCGGCACGCCAGTCGGCGTCCGGGTGCCCCTCGGCGGAGAAGGTGACGACCGGGACGCCGGCCTCCTTCACGAGCCGGCGGCCGTACTCGTCGTCGAGGTTGACCACGCCGAGCCGGCTGCGCGCCGGGGTGAACAGCTGCGCCTTGGCCTGGAAGTAGTCCTCCATGCCGGAGTGGAACTCCATGTGCTCCGGGCTGAGGTTGGTGAAGACGGCGATGTCGAAGACACAGCCGTCGACCCGCCCGAGCACCAGGGCGTGGCTGGAGACCTCCATGGCGACCGCCTCGACGCCGCGTTCGCGCATGACGGCGAACAGGGCCTGGAGGTCGGTGGCTTCCGGGGTGGTGCGCTCGGACTTGATCCGCTCGTCGCCGATGCGCATCTCGACCGTGCCGATGAGGCCGGTCGAACGGGCCGTCCTGAGGCCGCCCTCGACGAGGTAGGCGGTGGTGGTCTTGCCCGAGGTGCCGGTGATGCCGATCTGGAGCAGATCGCGGCCCGGCCGGCCGTAGATGGTGGCCGCGAGTTCGCCCATCCGGCCGCGCGGGTCGTCGACGACGAGGACCGGCAGGCCGGTCGCGGCGGCGCGTTCGGCGCCGGTCGGGTCGGTCAGCACGGCGGCCGCGCCGAGGCCGGCGGCCTGGGTCACGAAGTCGGCGCCGTGCAGGCGGGCGCCCGGCAGGGCGGCGTACAGGTCGCCGGGGCGGACGGCACGCGAGTCATGGGTGATGCCCGTGATCTCGACGGAGCCGTCCCGCTGTGCCGGCGTGGCGGCACCCAGCTGATCGGCGAGTTCCGCCAGGGGTGTGGCGGCGACCTGTACCGGCCTGGGCGGTCCCGGATACGTCACGGGGTGCCCCTTCTGGGTGGTTTGGGACTGATCAGCGTGTGGCACGGCGGTGAGCGTACCGGGCGTACCCCCTTGCGGGCGAAGTGAGGGGCGGGGGGTGCCGTGGTTCCCGGGGTCGGGGGTGATCGTTGTCACGGGGCGGTTCCTGGCTGCTCGGTGCTGATCAGATGGTCAGGGTTTGTAGGAGACCGGAAGGCTGGCGGGCTTGGCCCCGGTCGGCGGGACCTGGAGGGTCTTCAGCGCGAACTCCATGACCTGCTTGTAGATGGGGCCGCAGATCTGGCCGCCGAAGTAGTTGCCCTGGGTGGCGTTCTGGATGGCGCAGTAGACGGTGATCCGGGGCTTGTCCGCGGGTGCGAACCCGGCGAACGACGACGTGTAGCCGCGGTACTTGCCGGTGGCCGGATCCACTCGGTTCGCCGTACCCGTCTTGCCCGCGACGCGGTAGCCGGGGATGCGCGCCTTGGTGCCGGTGCCCTCGCGGTCGTCCACGACGGACTCCAGCATCCGGGCGAGCGTCTTCGCCGTCTTCGCGCTGATCACCCGGGTCTTCCGGGGCTCGGGCGCCTCGGTGAACTGCCCGTCGGGGCTCTTGGTGCCGCGGACGAGCGTCGGCTCCACGCGGACGCCGCCGTTGGCGATCGTCGAGTAGATGGACGCCGCCTGCATGGCGTTGAGGGAGAGGCCCTGGCCGAAAGGAATCGTGTACTGCTGCGACGTCGACCACTTGGCGGGGGCGGCCAGGATGCCCGGTGTCTCGCCGGGGAAGCCGAGCCCGGTGTAGCTGCCGAGGCCGAACTTGCGCAGGTAGTCGTAGAGGACCTTGTTGGCCTTCGGCTGGGTCTTGCCGAGCTGGCCGGTGGCGAGGATCGTGCCGATGTTGCTCGACTTGGCGAGGACGCCGTTGAGCGTGAGGTGCCAGGTCTCGTGGTCGATGTCGTCCTTGAAGAGACGGTCGCCGCGGTGCAGCCGGTTCGGTACGACGACATGGGTGCCGGGGGTGGCCACGCCCTCCTCCAGCACGGCGGCCATCGACATGATCTTGGCGGTGGAGCCGGGCTCGTAGGCGTCCTGCAGGGCCGCGTTGCCCATGTTGGCGCCGCTGGCCTCGGACAGGTCGTTGGGGTCGAACCCGGGCGCGTTGGCCATGGCGAGGACCTCGCCGGTGCGGGTGTCCTGGACGATGACGTACCCGCGGTCGGCCTTGGACTTCTCGACCTGTTCGGTGATCGCGTTCTGCGCGGCCCACTGGATGTCGCGGTCGATGGTGAGCTCGACGTCGCTGCCGGGCACGGCCGGCGTCTCGGTGGCGTTGACGGTGGGGACCTGCCGCCCGCCGGACTGGGCGTAGCGGATCTCGCCGTCCTTGCCGGACAGCTCCTTGTTCAGCTGCTGCTCGACCCCGCCGCCGCCCTTGCCGTCGGCGTTGACCCAGCCCAGTATCCCGGCGGCGAGGTCGCCGTTGGGGTACACGCGCTTGCTGCTGGCGACCGACAGGACGCCGCCGAGGACGTTCACCGTGGCCTTGTCGGCCTCGGACTTGGTGGCCAGCGCCGTCTTCAGGTCCTTGATCTGCTTCCAGACCTGCGGGGTCTGACGGCTGGCCAGCAGGGTGTAGCGCAGGTTCTTGTTCGCGGGCCGGAGCTTCCTGACGATCGCGTCCTGCTCCTGGCCGAGGATCGGCGCGAGCAGGGCGGCCGCCTGCTCGGGGCCGTCGTCGACGCCGAGCTGCTCGCGGGTGAACAGGGTGGGGTCGGCCGTGATGTCGTACGCGTCGACGCTGGTCGCGAGGGCCACGCCGTTGCGGTCGGTGATGCCGCCGCGCTCGGCGGCCAGGGTGTAGCCGACGTAGCGGTTCTTCTGGGCCTTGGCGGCGTACGTGCTCGCGTCGACGCCCTGCACCTGGAGCAGGCGCACCACGAAGGCGCTCAGCACGAGGGTCAGGGCCAGGCCGACCATGCGCAGCCGGGGCCGGGGGCTGCCGAGCCGGATGGCGCCCTGGGCGCCGGGGCGGGGCCGGGCCGGGCGGCGGGCCGGGCGCGCGCCGGGTCCCGGGCGCCGCTGGGCGCCGCCGGAGCGGGCGGGCTTCGCGGGTCCGGGCACACGGCGGCGCGGCGGTTCCCTGTCGGACACTTCCGTCACCTGCCGGGGGTCGGGTACGGGGAGGGCTGTGCGTCGGAGGGGTACGGGGCCGGGGTGGGCGTGCCCTGCGGCGAGCCGTCCGCCGGGGCGGGCTCGGCGGGTTCCGCGCCGGGTGCCGCCGGGTCGCCGGCGAGGGCCTCGGGGGCGAGCACGAGCGGGTCCCGGGCGGCGGCGGGATCGACGGCGGCGGCGCTGGGGACGCCCTTGACGGTGCCGTCGGGGCCGAGGAACGCGGGGTCGCCGCCGGGCACCATGCCGAGTTCCCGGGCCCGGCGCTGCAGGGCGTCGGGCGCGGAGTAGGCGTCGATGTCGCGTTGCAGGGACTGCTCCTCGTCGGTGAGGGACTTCGTGTCCCGTTCGAGGTCGTCCAGCCGGAACGCGCCCTCGCTGAGGGCGGAGTTCAGCACGAGCAGCCCGATGAGTCCGCCGCCGAGGAGGAGGACGACGAGCAGGACGAAGGGGGCGCGGGCGGCTCGTCCGGCCCCGGCGGGCAGGAGCCGGGCGAGCCGGGCCGCCCGGCCTCTCAGTTCGGGTTTCCTGCTCACGCGCCCTCCCCGCTGCGGTGCTCCGGCCCGGTGGCGTGCCGTCCGGGACCGGGCGTCCGCCCCTGCCTGCCGTCCGTCATTCGATGGACTCCCTGATGCGCTCGGCGCCGCGCAGCCGTGCCGGTGCGGCACGGCGGTTCTCGGCGACCTCTTCCTCCGTGGGAAGTTCGGCACCGCGTGTCAGCAGCTTGAGCCGGGGCTGGTAGCGCTCGGGCACGACGGGCAGCCCGGGCGGGGCGGTATTGGCGGCGCCGGCCGCGAGGACCTGCTTGACGAGCCGGTCCTCCAGCGAGTGGTACGACAGCACGGCGATCCGCCCGCCCACGGCGAGGGCGTCCACGGCGGCCGGGATGGCCCGCTCCAGGACGGACAGCTCGCCGTTGACCTCGATGCGCAGCGCCTGGAAGGTGCGCTTGGCCGGGTTGCCGCCGGTGCGCTTGGCGGCCTGCGGCAGCGCGTCCCGGATGAGCTCCACGAGCCGGGCGCTGTTGGTGAACGGCTCCTTGTCGCGTTCGCGCACCACGGCCGCCACGATCCGCTTGGCCTGCTTCTCCTCGCCGTAGGCGCGCAGGATGCGGACGAGCTCGCCGGGCGGGTAGGTGTTCAGGACCTCGGCGGCGCTGATCCCGGTGGTCTGGTCCATACGCATGTCGAGCGGGGCGTCCTGGGCGTAGGCGAAGCCCCGGTCGGCCTCGTCGAGCTGCATGGAGGAGACGCCGAGGTCGAACAGGACGCCCTGGACGCGCGGGATGCCGAGGCGGGCGAGGACGTCGGGGAGTTCGTCGTAGACGGCGTGCACGAGGCGGGCGCGCTCGCCGTAGGGGGCGAGCCGTTCGCCGGACAGGCGCAGCGCCTCGGTGTCCCGGTCGAGCGCGACGAGCCGGGCCTCGGGGAAGCGCCGGAGCAGGGCCTCGCTGTGCCCGCCGAGCCCGAGGGTGCAGTCGACGACGACGGCTCCCGGCTCCTCCAGGGCGGGGGCCAGCAGGTCGAGGCACCGCTGGAGCATGACCGGGATGTGCCGGTCCTCCCGTCGCCCGCCGTCCGTGTTCGGAAGCGCTTCGCGCCCTGTCACTCTTGGGCCCTCTCAGATCCGGCGGCGCACGCACCGCCGGGTCTCCCGCCGCTCGTGAAGGGGAGGTCTGCCGGCGCCTGGAGCGTCAGCCGACCGGGAGCGGGAGGAGGCCGAGCCGTACGTACGCGCCGCGCACGCGGGGAGGTCTCCGGAAAGTCGCCGGAGCCTCCGGGGTTTGCTGTCCAGCAGGGGGAGTCTCGCCTCCCGCTTCGCGTCACTTTAGTCCACGGTGTCGCGCGGTCAATCAACCGGCCTGCGCGTCGCCGACCGAGGTCACGATGACGCCGCGCGGACGGCGAAACCGCCCGTATGGGGGCACTCACACCACCCCTGTGGGTTAGCTCACAACAAGCCTCGATGGCGTCCTTTGTCCCCTCTCACGACAGGACCGGTGCGGACGTGACCAGTAACGTCATGGGTATGACGACTTCCGCATCGGTACCCGCCGGCTCCGACGACGCGATAGACCGCACGGGGACGGTCACCGACCGCCTCGTCGACGCCAACGCGCAGTACGCGTCCGAGTTCTCGGACCCGGGCATGGACGCGCGTCCGGTCCTGCAGGTGGCCGTCGTGGCCTGCATGGACGCCCGTCTCGACCTGCACGCCGCGCTGGGTCTGGAGCTCGGCGACTGTCACACCATCCGCAACGCGGGCGGTGTCGTCACCGACGACGTGATCCGCTCGCTCACCATCAGCCAGCGGGCCCTCGGCACCCGCAGCATCGTCCTGATCCACCACACCAACTGCGGTCTGGAGTCCCTCACGGAGGAGTTCCGGCACGAGCTGGAGATGGAGGTCGGCCAGCGCCCGGCGTGGGCGGTGGAGTCCTTCCGGGACGTCGACCAGGACGTCCGTCAGTCGATGCGGCGGGTGCGCACCTCGCCGTTCCTGCTGCACAAGGACGATGTGCGCGGCTTCGTCTTCGATGTGAAGACGGGCCTGCTGCGCGAGGTCGAGGCGGCCTGAGCCGGCGCCGGGCCCACCTCGCGTGATACCGCGGGCACCCCTGGTGACCATCGGTTTCACCTGTCGTTCCACTGTCGATTTCGCGCTCCAGCGCGTACAAAGACCCCTAAGACCGACATATCGCAGGCAGTTGTCCACAGTCGAGTGACACGAATCGGTAACGGCAGCAAGAATGCGAGTGTGGCAGCACGCGGAACGTTTCACGCGTGGTGTCCGTGTTCCAGGGGAGGGCCGGTCCGCCGTGTGTCGGCCCGGGAAGAACGGGCCGAGGAGGGCCGGGTGACGACCTATGACGATCGAGCGAGCCTCACAGATCTGACCGCCACAGCGGAGCGTGTCCGCAGTTCGGTGGAGGGTGTGATCGAGGGCAAGCCCGAGGTCGTACGGCTTTCGCTGACCGTACTGCTCGCCGAGGGGCATCTTCTGATCGAGGATGTCCCCGGTGTGGGCAAGACCATGCTGGCCAAGGCGCTGGCGCGATCCATCGACTGCTCGGTGCGGCGGATCCAGTTCACGCCCGACCTGCTGCCGTCCGACATCACGGGCGTGTCCATCTGGGACCAGCAGCGCAAGGACTTCGAGTTCAAGCCGGGCGCGATCTTCGCGCAGATCGTGATCGGCGACGAGATCAACCGCGCCTCGCCGAAGACCCAGTCCGCGCTCCTGGAGTCCATGGAGGAGCGCCAGGTCACCATCGACGGGCAGACCTACGAGCTGCCCAGCCCCTTCATGGTGGTGGCCACGCAGAACCCGGTCGAGATGGAGGGCACCTACCCGCTGCCCGAGGCCCAGCGCGACCGCTTCATGGCCCGGGTGTCCGTCGGCTACCCCAGCGTGGAGGCCGAGCTGCAGATGCTGGACGTCCACGGCGGGGTGTCCCCGCTGGAGGACCTGCAGCCGGTGGCCCACGCGCACGACATCGTCAAGCTCATCGACGCCGTGCGCGGTGTCCACGTGGCCGAGCCGGTGCGCCGGTACGCGGTGGAGCTGGTCGCGGCCACGCGCATCCACCCGGACCTCAGGCTCGGCGCCTCCCCGCGCGCGACGCTGCACCTGCTGCGCGCGGCGAAGGCGTCCGCGGCGCTCCAGGGCCGGGACTACGCGCTGCCGGACGATGTCCAGGCCCTCGCCACGGCCGTCCTGGCCCACCGTCTGCTGCCCACCGCGCAGGCCCAGCTCAACCGGCGCACCTCCGAGCAGGTCGTGCAGGAGATCCTGCAGCGCACGCCGGTGCCCGCCGCGCCCCACCAGCAGAGCGGCTTCGGCGGTCTCGGCCGCGGCGCCGCCGCGTACGGCCAGCAGCCGCCGCGGAGGCTGGGATGACCTCCGACGAGGCCGGCCCGGCCGACGCGGACCGCGGTGACCGCAGCGGGGTCCGCACGGCACTGGCCGGTCTGACGACGCGCGGGCGGTCGTTCCTCGCCGCGGGCGTCGCGGCCGCCGTCTGCGCCTATGTGCTCGGCCAGAGCGATCTGCTGCGCGTCGGGCTGCTGCTCGCCGTGCTGCCGCTCGTCTGCGCGGCCGTGCTGTACCGCACCCGCTACCGGGTCGCGGCCAGCCGGCGCCTGTCCCCCGCGCGCGTGCCGGCGGGCAGCGAGGCCCGGGTGCACCTGGGCATCGAGAACGTCTCCCGGCTGCCCACCGGACTGCTGATGCTCCAGGACCGGGTGCCGTACGTCCTCGGGCCCCGGCCCCGCTTCGTGCTGGACCGGGTGGAGGCGGGCGGGCGGCGCGAGGTGTCCTACCGGGTGCGCTCGGACCTGCGCGGCCGCTATCCGCTGGGCCCGCTGCAGCTGCGGCTGAGCGACCCGTTCGGCATGTGCGAGCTGACCCGCTCCTTCTCGGCGCACGACGACCTCACCGTCGTCCCGCGCGTGGAGGCGCTGCCGCCGGTCCGCTTCGGCGGCGAGGCGAAGGGCTACGGCGACGGACGGCAGCGCTCCCTGGCGCTGGCCGGCGAGGACGACGTGATCCCGCGCGGCTACCGCTACGGCGACGACCTGCGCCGGGTGCACTGGCGCTCCACCGCCCGCTACGGCGAACTCATGGTGCGCCGCGAGGAGCAGCCGCAGCGTTCCCGCTGCACCGTGCTGCTGGACACCCGGGGCGACGCCTACCAGGGCGCGGGCCCCGACTCGGCGTTCGAGTGGGCCGTCTCGGGCGCGGCGTCCGTGCTGGTGCACATGCTGGAGCGGGGCTTCTCCGTGCGGCTGCTGACCGACACCGGCTCGTCGGTGCCCGGCGAGGGCGCGGACGGGTTCGCCGGTGCCAGCCAGGAGTCGGCGGACGCCGCCGGGCTGATGATGGACACCCTCGCGGTGATCGACCACTCCGACGGCAGCGGCCTGTCGCGCGCGTACGACGTGCTGCGCGGCGGCAACGAGGGACTGCTGGTCGCCTTTCTCGGCGACCTCGACGAGGAGCAGGCGGCGGTGGCCGCCCGGATGCGGCAGCGCAGCGGCGGCGCGATCGCCTTCGTGCTGGACAGCGGGACGTGGATGCGGGAGGCGACGGACGTCCCCGGGCCCCTGACCTCCCGGCAGGAGGAGCGGCTGCATCTGCTGCGCGACGCCGGCTGGACGGTCCTGGCCGTGCCGCGCGGCGTCTCGCTGGAACAGATGTGGCGGCAGGCGGACCGGGAGCGCGGCGGGCTCACCGCGGCCGGTGGCGGGGAGGCATGGCGATGAGCGGGCGGACACGGATGGCGTTGTGCGCCGCGGCGGCCACCCTGATGGCGTCCTGCGCCCTGCTGCCGCTGGTCACGTCGGTGAGCTGGCTGGTGCAGGCGGCGCTGCTGCTGGCGATCCAGACCGGCGTCGGCATGCTGACCCGGCGGGTGCCGCTGGCCCGGCCGCTGACCGTGGCGACCCAGGCCGTCGTCGCGCTGGCGCTGCTGACGCTGGCGTTCGCGAGCAGCCAGGCCGTGCTCGGGATCGTCCCCGGGCCGGAGGCGTTCCGGCACTTCGGGGATCTGCTGCAGTCGGGCGGCGAGGACGTCGGCCACTACTCGGCCCCCGCCCCGCTCACGCCGGGCATCCGGCTGATGCTGGTCGGCGGTGTCCTGGTCATCGGGCTCGCGGTGGACGCCGTCGCGGTGACGTTCCGCAGCGCCGCGCCGGCCGGGCTGCCGCTGCTCGCGCTGTACTCGGTGGCGGCCGGGCTGTCCGACGGGGCGGCGGACGGGCTGTGGTTCGTGGTCGCCGCCGTCGGCTATCTGATGCTGCTGCTGGCCGAGGGACGCGACCGGCTCTCGCAGTGGGGCCGCGTCTTCAGCGGGGCCCCGCGCCACCCCGGCGCGGCGCCGGGCGCGGCGGTGGCGCCGGTGCGCACCGGACGGCGGATCGGGGTGGTCGCGCTGGGCATCGCCCTGGTCGTGCCGCTGGCCCTGCCCGCCATGAACGGCGGCCTGCTCGGCCCGGCGGGCACGGGGATCGGCCCCGGCAGCGGGACCGGCGGGACGATCTCCGCCGTGAACCCGCTGGTGTCGCTGCGCGACAGCCTGAACGTGGAGGAGGACCGCCAGGTCCTGTCCCTGCGGACCGACACCACCGACATCTCCAACATGTACCTGCGGATCGTGTCCCTCGACGACTTCGACGGCACCACGTGGCAGCCGTCCAAGCGGACCATCGAGGCGGTGCCCGACCCGTTCCCGACGCCCTTCGGGCTGGGTCCCGACATCAAGCGCACCGAGGTCGCGACGACCGTCCGGGCCGCCGACTGGTACGCGCAGAACTGGCTGCCGATGCCGTACCCGCCGAGCGGGGTGCAGATCCCCGGCGACTGGCGGTACGAGCCGCTCGGCATGACGGTCGTCGGTGACCGCCGGCAGACCACGCGCGGCGTCACCTACACCGTGCGCTCCCTGGACGTGCGCCCGACGGCCAAGCAGCTGGAGGACGCGCCCGAGGCGCCGACCGCGCTGCGGCGCGAGTTCACGCAGCTGCCCGACTCGCTGCCGGACGTGGTCGCCCGCACCGCGCGCGAGGTCACCGAGGGCGCGACCAGCCGGTACGACCAGGCGGTCAAGCTGCAGGACTACTTCTCGCTGACCGGCGGGTTCCAGTACGACACCGACGTCAAGGTGGGCAACGGCCCGGGGGCGATCGCCCGCTTCCTGAAGGACAAGGAGGGCTTCTGCGTCCACTTCTCCTTCGCGATGGCGGCGATGGCCCGCTCGCTGGACATCCCGGCCCGGGTCGCGGTGGGCTTCGCGCCCGGCACCCCGCAGGGCGACGGCACGGTGTCGGTCGGGCTCAGGGACGCGCACGCCTGGCCCGAGCTGTACTTCGAGGGCGTGGGCTGGACCCGCTTCGAGCCGACCCCGACCCGTGGTTCGGTGCCGTCGTACACCCTGCCCGACACGTCCAGCAGCGCGCAGCCGGACGAGGCGCGGCCCTCGCAGTCGGCGAGCGAGGCGCCTGCGGCGTCCGCGTCGGAGAGCGACTCGTGCGCGGGCCGGCGCCCGGAGCTGTGCGCGAGCGAGTCCCCGGCGCTGGCCCTGGGGTCGGACGACGACGGACCGCGCTGGTACCTGGCGCTGGCCTGGGCGCTCGGCGGGCTGCTGGCCCTGCTGATCCCGCTGTCGCCGGCGCTGTGGCGGCTGCGGACCCGGGCGGTCCGGCTCGGCGGGCACGGCCGCTCGGACGAGGAGACGGCCCTGCACACCCTGGCGGTCTGGCAGGAACTCACCGACACAGCGTGGGACTTCGGGATCGCGCCGGACGACAGCCGGACACCGCGCACGACGGCGGCCCGGATCGTCCGGCTCGGCCGGCTCGATCCTCCGGCGGCGGAGGCCGTCCACCGCATCGCGGACGCGGTGGAGCAGGTCCTCTACGCACCGAGTCCGCGCCCGGTGGCCGGACTGGCGCAGGACGTCCGCGGGGTGCGTGCCGATCTCATGTCGAAGGTGAGCTGGACGACCCGGGTACGGGCGCTGCTCGCACCGCGTTCGACCGTGCGGGTGGTGTGGGCCCTGTCGGATCGCTGGGCGGCGGTGCGGCAGCGTGCCGCGGCGGCCCGGCCGACCTGGCGCCGGCCGTCCACGCCTGGTCAGCGGGGGTGACGGCGGGCTGAGCCGGGGGCACGGCGCCGGGTGACCGCGGGAGCGGGCGGCCCGGCGCCCCCGGCATCAGGCGTGCGGGGCGGCCCGCGCGCCGAAGGAGCCGGGGGCTTCGAGGGCACACGTCAGGGTTCGAGGCATGCGTCAGGGGGTGACCACCGTCCGGTGGTCACCCCCTGACATCGTCATGAGAGCCGCGGCTAGTGGCCGCCCTGCTCGTCTCGGCGGCGCTGCCAGCGCTGCTCGATCCTGTCCATCACGGAGCGCCTCTGCCGGGCCGACCGGCCTGGGTGCGGGCCGCCCGCGGGCTGCTCGCCCGGCTTGGGGGCCTTGCGCCAGCCGGTCACGGCGAGGACCGCACAGCCAAGCATCACCAGGAAGCCCACGACACTGAGCCACACCTGCTTGGCGACCATTCCAGCCATGAGGAGCGCGATACCTACGAGGAAGCCCGCGACCGCCTGGTAGACCCGTCGCCGGGTGTACGTGCGCAGCCCGCTTCCCTCAAGCGCTGTCGCGAACTTCGGATCTTCGGCGTACAGCGCTCGCTCCATCTGCTCGAGCATGCGCTGCTCGTGCTCCGAGAGCGGCACGGAGTCCTCCTCATCGTGCAGTCGCCGGGGCGACCCGGGGGGTCCCTTCAGGATAGGCAGGGAATCGCCCCCGTGAAACCCGCCCCTCTACGCCAATTGGCCAACCGGGCCCCGGCATGGCGCCCCGGCTCGCTGAGATCTACTTTCCCCAGCGGCCGACCCGTCATGCCGGAACGGTCTCCCTCGATCATACGGCGCCGGGCGCCCGGACGGGGGGCCTGTGGCGTACTCCATGTGCGGCCAAGTCCCTGATCAAGGCATGCCCGGCGGGGTGAACGCGGTGGCCGCTCAGGCCCCGGCCGTCTCCGGCGTCTCGCCGAGCACATGGAGCTGGGTGGCCACCGAGTGGAACGCGGGCAGCTCGGCCGCCGCCTCCTCCAGCTTCAGCAGCGCCTCCAGCGCACCGGGCTCGGTGTCCACCAGGACGCCCGGCACGAGGTCGGCGAAGACCCGCACCCCGTGCACGGCGCCGACCCGCAGGCCCGCGCCCTCGACGAGTCCGGTGAGCTGCCCGGCGGTGAAGCGCCGGGGCACCGGGTCGCCCTGGCCCCAGCGGCCGTCGGGGTCCTCCAGGGCCCGCTTGGCCTCCGTGAAGTGGCCGGCGAGGGCCCGGGAGAGCACCGCTCCGCCGAGCCCCGCGGCGAGCAGGCTGAGCACGCCCTCGGCGCGCAGCGCGGCCACCGCGTTGCGCAGGCCCTCGGCGGGGTCGTCGACGTACTCCAGCACTCCGTGGCACAGCACGACGTCGTACGCGCCGCGCTCGGCGACGTCGAACAGGCCATGGGCGTCGCCCTGGACGCCCTGCACCCGGTCGGCGACGTCGGCCTCGGCGGCCCGCCGCTCCAGGGCGAAGAGCGCGTTGGGGCTGGGGTCGACGACGGTGACGCGGTGGCCCAGGCGGGCCAGGGGCACGGCGAAGTTGCCGCTGCCGCCCCCGGTGTCCAGGACGTCCAGCGCGGGGCGGCCGGTGGCCTTGACCCGGCGGTCCAGGGCCTCCTGGAGGACCTCCCAGACCACGGCGGTGCGCAGGCCGGCGCGGGGCCGGGAGGGGCCGGAGCGCGGTGTCCCCTGGGGGTGCTGGGCGGAGACGGGCGGGCGCATCGGGTCCGACACGGCGATTGACTCCTCGGCGCGGGACCGCCGTCTGCACGGCGGAGCGAACGGTCTGCCTCACCGGGCCGGATGACGGGCGCGGGAAGGCTGCAGGCTTCTCCCACCCTATTGCCTCCGGGGTGCCGGACGGCCATCGCGGTGCCGGGCACCCCGGGCGTCCCGCCCACCGGACTCCCCGCCGCGTCCCCCACCGCACTCCCCCGCCGACCAGGGCCGCCGCATGTCCCGGGCGGTCCGCGCCGGCGCGGGTCCGGGGGTCTCACCCCGCGTCCGGCATCTCCGTGGAGCGTGGGGGGCCGGCCGGGTCGGCGTCGGTGTCCTGGCGGGGCTGGGGCAGGACCGGCTGGAGCACCAGCATCCGCTCGACGAGGCGCAGGAACACCGCCACGTCGCGGATGAGGTCGTCGGCGTCCCGGTGGCCGGCGGCGCCCCTGATGCCGGCCTCGGCGCGGGCGCGGCGCTCGGCGCCCGAGGCGAACAGCGCGCTCCACTCGGTGAGTTCGGGCGCTATCTCGGGGAGCACTTCCCAGGCGCTCCGGATCCTGGCCCGGCGCCTGGGCGTGGGCTCCGGGCGGCCGCGCGCGGCGAGCACGGCGGCGGCGACGCGCAGGGCGGCCAGGTGGGCCGTGGCGTAGCGCTCGTTGGGGGTCTCGAGGACGGTGGCCTCGTCCAGCCCGGCGCGGGCCTGGGCGAGCAGGTCGAGGGCGGCGGGCGGGGCCGTGGCCTTGCGGAGCACGGGGTGGACGTCGCCGGCGGGGCCGGTCAGCGAGGGGGCAGGGCCGATGGCGCGGCGCCGGCGGGCGGCGGCTGCGTGCGAGCTGGCCATGACGAACCTCCTGTCGTCTGTGTGACGGCATGCCCCGATACGGGTTGCCGTATGTGCCCATCGTGGGGTACGGCACTGACAATCCGTTCCGACCTGGGGTTTTGCCTCGCTCGCAAGTTCGGGCTACCTTTTGCACTGACCAGTCAGTTCAAAAGGGATGAGGGGGCGGGGATGGGGGGAACCGTGACAGCCGACGGCGTCACGGCCCGGAATCTCGGGCTTCGGGGACCGCGCGGATGGGCGTTCCGCGCGGTCTCCTTCGAGGCCGGGCCCGGTTCGCTGATCACGATCGAGGGGCCGTCCGGCAGCGGCCGTACCTGTCTTCTGCTGGCCCTGACGGGCCGTATGAAACCCACCGAGGGCACCGCGTCGGTGGACGGGACGGAACTGCCCCGCCGGATGGCGGCGGTGCGGCGCGTCAGCGCCCTCGCCCATGTGCCCGGGGTGACCGACCTCGACCCGGCCCTGACCGTCGGCGAGCACCTGCGCGAGCGCGCGCTGCTCCAGTCACGGTTCGGCGACTCGCTGCGCGCGCTGCTGCGCCCGCGCCAGGAGGGGCGCGCGGCGCGACGGAAGCGGATCGAGGACGCCCTGACGGCGGCGGGCCTGGACCTGGAGTCCCTGCCCAAGGGCCCGCGCACCGCCGTACGCGACCTGGAGCGCTCCGAGGCGCTGCGGCTGTCCCTGGCCCTCGCGCTCATCGCACGCCCGCGCGTGCTGGGCGTCGACGACACCGACATGAAGCTCTCGGACGCCGAACGGGCCGAGGTGTGGGCGCTGCTGAAGTCGATCGCCGAGGCCGGGACCACGGTCCTCGCGGTGTGCAGCGAGGCCCCCGACGGCACCGTGCGGGTGTCCACCGTGCCCGCGGACGAGGCCGCCGGCACCGAGACCGGGACCGACGAGGACGACGAGGACGACGGGAAGGAGGCCGCCGATGCGCTCGCCGAGGCTGGCCGCGCTTGAGCTGCGGCGGTTCGGCCGGGGAAAGCTCCCCCGTGCCGCGCTGGTCGCCCTGCTGGTGCTGCCCCTGCTGTACGGCGCGCTGTACCTGTGGTCCTTCTGGGACCCGTACGGCCGTCTCGACCGCATCCCCGTCGCCCTGGTGAACGAGGACAAGGGGGCGTCCGTGAGCGGGAAGAAGCTCACGGCCGGCGACGACATCACCGAAGGGCTGCACGAGAGCGACGTCTTCGACTGGCGCGAGGTGAGTGCCGCCGAGGCCGAGAAGGGCGTCGAGGACGGCACGTACTACCTGTCGCTGACCATGCCGTCCGACTTCAGCGAGCGGATCGCCTCCAGCGCCGGGAAGAGCCCGGAGACGGGCGCCCTCCAGGTGCGGACGAACGACGCCAACAACTACATCGTCGGGCAGATCTCGCGGACGGTGTTCAGCGAGGTGCGCGACGCCGCGTCCACCAAGGCGTCCCGGTCGTTCCTGGACCGGATCTTCGTGTCGTTCTCCGACATCCACGGCGAGACCGTGAAGGCCGCGAACGGCGCCGACAAGCTGGAAGGCGGCATCGGCGAGGCCGAGAAGGGCTCCAAGGACCTCGCCAAGGGCCTCAAGGACGCCAAGGACGGCAGCGGCAAGCTGTCGTCGGGCCTGAAGAAGCTCGACAAGGGCGCGCGGGACCTGGAGAACGGCTCGCGGCGGGTCGCCGCCGGCACGCAGACGCTGGCGGACAAGGTCAACGCCGTCGACAAGAAAGTCGGCCCGTTCCTCGCGGACAACGAGAAGACCATCGGCGACACCGCCCGGCTGGTCTCCGACACCTCGGGCGCCCTCCGCAACAACCTCGACGACCTGGTCGAGCGCGCCCCCGCCGCCGCCAAGGGCGCCCACGCCGCCTCCGGTGTGCTCGACACCGTCTACCGGGCGCGCTGCGAGGACCCCGTCCTGCCGGACCCGGTCTGCGCCGATCTGAAGAAGGCCAGGCAGTCCGCGACGGACGTGGCGACCATCGCGGACGATCTGAACACCCTGATCGCCGACCAGCACGGCGACCTGAAGAAGCTCGACAAGAACCTCGCCACGCTCCAGAAGCAGGCCGACGCCCTCGCCGAGCGCGCGCCCCACCTCTCGGAGGACCTCGACGACGCCGTCAGCCGCATCAACAAGCTGAACGACGGGGCCGCGAAGGTCGCCGCCGGCGCCAAGAAGCTGCACACCGGGCTCGGCACGGCGAAGTCCGGCGCCGTGGACCTGGACACCGGCGTGGGCCGGCTGAAGTCGGGCGCGTACGACCTGAGCGGCGGCATGTACAAGCTGGTCGACGGCTCCGGCAAGCTGTCGAACGGGCTGCACGAGGGCGCCGGGAAGATCCCCGACTACGACAAGAAGGACCGCGACCAGCGCACCGAGGTGATGGCCGACCCGGTCCAGCTCGTCTCCCGGGACCTGCACAAGGCCCCCAACTACGGCACCGGCTTCGCCCCGTACTTCATCCCGCTGTCCCTGTGGGTGGGCGCGATGGTGGCGTACATGCTAATCGCGCCGATGAACCGGCGCGCGCTCGCCGCCGGCGCCTCGGCGTGGCGGATCGCGCTGGCGGGCTGGCTGCCGGTGGTCGCCCTCGGAGTGCTGCAGACGGTGGCGCTGATGTCGGTGCTGCACTGGGCGATCGGGCTCCAGATGGCGCGGGCGGCCGGGACGGTGGGCTTCCTGTTCCTGGTGACGGCGTGCTTCGCGGCGATCGTGCAGTGGCTGAACGCCCGCTTCGGCGCGGCGGGCCGGATCCTCGTCCTGGCGCTGCTGATGCTCCAGCTGACGTCCGCGGGCGGCACCTACCCGGTGCAGACCAGCCCGGGCTTCTTCAACGCCCTGCACCCGTTCCTGCCGATGACGTACGTCGTCGAGGCGCTGCGCCGGCTCATCACGGGCGGCGGGCTGCAGCCGGTGTGGACCGGATGCCTGGTCCTGGCCGCGTTCACGGCCGGCGCCCTGGCGCTGACCGCGCTGGCGGCCCGCCGCCGGCAGGTGTGGACGCTCGACCGGCTGCACCCGGAGCTGAGCCTGTGAGCGGGCGCGGGACAATCGGGGCCATGGAAAGCAGCAGCGCCGCGTCGGGCGGCAGCACGCGCCGTGAGGCCACCCGGCAGAAGCTCTACGAGGCGGCCGTCACGCTCATCGCCGAGCAGGGCTTCTCCGCCACCACGGTGGACGAGATCGCCGAGCGCGCCGGGGTGGCGAAGGGCACCGTCTACTACAACTTCGCCAGCAAGTCGGTCCTCTTCGAGGAGTTGCTGCGGCACGGGGTCGGGCTTCTCACAGCCTCCCTGCGGGACGCGGCCGAGACGACCGCCCGCGAGGGCGGGACCAAGGTGGACGCGCTGGACGCGATGATCCGCGCGGGCCTGGTCTTCATCGACCGCTACCCGTCGTTCACCCAGCTCTACGTCGCCGAGCTGTGGCGGACCAACCGCGCGTGGCAGTCCACGCTGATGGTGGTCCGGCAGCAGGCCGTGGCGGTCGTCGAGGGCGTGCTGCGCGAGGGCGTGGAGGGCGGTGAGTTCAGCGACGAGATCGACGTCCCGCTGACCGCCGCCGCCCTGGTCGGCATGGTGCTGGTGGCCGCGCTGGACTGGAAGTCCTTCCAGCCGGAGCGCTCCCTGGAGGATGTCCACGCGGCGCTGTCCCGGCTGCTGCAGGGCCGGGTGAGCGGGCGCGGCTGAGGGGCCCGCCCCCGGCACGCGTGGAGAGAGCGCACACGACAGCGCACACACGAAAGCGCCGGTCCCGTGACGGCCGCGTCCCCCGCGGGCCGTCACCGGACCGGCGCCTCCTCGTGCGCCCCCGTACCCCCCCCCGTTCCCCCCTGGACCCCCGTTCGGTCCGTCCCCCGGGTCCCCCGGTCTCGCTCCCGCCGACGCCGGGCCGGCGGAAGGAGCGGATCCGGGGCAGCTCCGTTCCGGCGCCCCGTGTCGCCGGTGCCGGAGCCGGTCCCCTTCTCCGTGCCTCCACTCTCCCGTCCGGGCAGGTCGCGGCCCATCCGCGCGCGTACTCATCTCGCCGCCTAGGTACGGGTACTCAGAGCTGTGCGTCCGGCCCCATGACCTGCCGTCGCCTACTGGCTACGATCCCCTGCGTGTCCGTACTCCCCCTGGTGTTCACAAGCGGCTGGGCCAGCGGCGTCAACGCGTACGCGGTGGTGCTGCTCCTCGGCATATTCGGCGCGACCGGACTGAGCGACGACGTCCCCGAGGCCCTTCAGCGGCCGGACGTGCTGATCGCGGCCGGTGTGCTCTTCCTGTGCGAGGCGATCGCCGACAAGATCCCGTACGTGGACTCGGCCTGGGACACGGCGCACACCGTGATCCGCCCGGTGTCCGGCGCGGTCGTCGCCGCGCTGCTCGCCGGCCAGAGCGGATCGGTGCCGGAGCTGGCGGCGGGCGCGCTCGGCGGTTCCACGGCCCTGGTCAGCCATCTGGTCAAGGCCGGGACGCGGATGGCGGTCAACAGTTCCCCGGAACCGTTCAGCAACATCGTGGTGAGCCTCGCCGAGGACCTCGGGGTGGCCGCGCTCATCACCTTCGCGATCTTCCACCCCGTCGCCGCCGCCGTGATCGCGGGCGCGCTGCTGCTGGCCGGGGTGCTGCTGCTGTACTTCCTGGTCTCGCGCATCCGCCGCTTCCTGCGGCGCCGGGCCGAGCGGCGCGCCGAGAAGCGGCTCGCCCGCCCCGCCGTGACCCAGCGCCCCGGCTGAGCTGCGACGGAGCCCGGCGGTCCGGTTGTCGGCGGCGGCCGATAAGGTCCCCTCCATGGCACGGATTGCGGTGATCGGCGCCGGGATGGGCGCCCTGGCGGCGGCGGCCCGGCTGGCCGTCGCGGGCCACCGGGTGACGGTGTACGAGCGGACGGAGACGTACGGCGGAGCGGTGCGCCGCTTCGAGCGCGACGGCTTCGCCTTCGACACGGGCCCCGGCCTGCTCCCGCTGCCCGCCGTGTACCGCGACCTGTTCGTCAAGACCGGCAAGGAGCCCCTGGAGGAGTGCGTCGACCTCGTCCAGGTCGACCCCTCCGCGCGGCACCTCTTCGCGGACGGCTCCGCCGCCGCGCTGCCGAACGCCTCACGCGCGGGCGTCGTCTCGGCCCTGGACGAGGCTCTGGGCGCCGGGGCCGGGCGCCGCTGGGGCGACTTCCTGGTCCGGGCCCGCGAGACCTGGGACCGCACGCGCAGACCGCTGCTGGAGGAGCCCCTGTGGCCCAACTGGCAGGTCCTGGCCGGGCGTGAGCCCTACCCGTCGGTGCCCCACAAGCGGCTGCTGCGCACCCGCCGCGCGGGCACCCTCGCCGAGGTCGGCGCCTGGGAGCTGCGCGACCCCCGGCTGACCGCCCTCCTGGAGAGCCACGCGCTCGCGTACGGCCTCGATCCCCGCGAGGTCCCGGCGAACGCGGCGGTGCTGCCGTACATGGAGCACGCCTTCGGGACCTGGTATGTGCGCGGTGGCATGCGGGAGTTGGCGCGAGCCGTCCACGAGCGGTGCGTGGCCCGCCGGGTCGCGTTCCACTTCGGCGCGGAGGTCGCGGCGATCCTGGAGCGGGACGGCCGGGTGTCGGGGCTGGAGCTGGCCGACGGGACGGCGGTGGAGGCCGACGTCGTGGTGAGCGGCGTCGCGCCCGGTGTGCTGGACCGGCTCGCGCGGGGCACGGCGGTGCGCGGCGAGGGCGAGGTCCCGCCGAGGCGCGGGGCCCCGAGCCGGCTGACGGTGCTGCTGGCCCTGCGGGGCGGCCGCCCGGACGGCACGGCGCATCGCACGGTGGTGCACGCCGAGGACCGGGAGGCGGAGCTGGAGGCCCTGTTCGGGCCCGCCGCGGGCATGGCGCCGCGCCCCACGGTCACGGTGCTGCGGCCCGGCGACCCGGCCCTGGTGCCGGACGCCGGTCATGAGGCGGTCACGCTCGTGGCGACGGTACCGGCCGGCGGCGCCTCCGCCGAGGAGACGGCCCGGCGCGCGGACGATCTGGTGACGGTCGCCGGGCGGGCGGTCCCCGATCTGCGGGAGCGTCTGCTGTGGCGCGAGGTCCTGACCCCGGCCGACGTCGAGGAGGCGACGGGCGCGGAGGGCGGCGCCGTCCCGGCCCCGGCGCTGGCCACGGCGGACGGACGGATGCTGCACGCGGCCAACAGCACAGATCTGACAGGGCTGTTCACGGTCGGCGGCTGGTCGCACCCCGGCGGCGGGCTGCCGCACGCGGGCATGTCCGGCGCGCTGGTGGCCGGGCTGATCGTGGAGGGTCCGGGGTTCCAGGGCTCGCGATGAGCCCCGGCGGGCGGACCCGTCAGAAACGGTACTGCTCGTCGTAACCGGGGCCCTGCTGCTGCCCGTTGCCCTGGTAGGGGTACTGCTGCTGCTCGGGCGGGAGCTCGGCGCCGTACTCGTCGGTGCGCTGCTGCGGGACCCAGACTCCGCCGGGCGGGGTGCCCTCGGGGTAGGTGCCGGTGGCGTACGGGTCCTGCCCGTAGTTCTGCTGGCCGTACTGCTGCTGCCCGTAGGCGTCGTAGGAGGCGCCGCCGTAGGTCTGCGTGCCGATGTACGGGTCGGAGTAGGCGGCGTACTGCTGCTGGCCGTTCGCGTCGTAGCCGTACTGCTGCTGGTCGTACCCGGTGTAGCCGTCGTACCCGTAGCTCTGGTCGGCGGTGGCGTACTGCTCCTGGGACTGGCCGGCGTCGGCGTAGCCCTGCTGCTGGGCTGCGGCGTAGGCGGCGTCGCTGTACACGCCGTAGGAGCCGGTGTCCTCGGGAAGGGGCTGCGGCTCGTAGACGGCGGTCGACTCGGCGGCCGCTTCCCGGCCGCCGCGCGCGGGCGTGAACACGTCGTCGCGGTCGTAGTCGTCGGTGCCGTAACCGGCGTGGTCGCGGCCGTAGTCGGGGCCGTCGTCCGCGTAGCCGTCGCCGGCCTCCAGGTCGGAGACCTCCAGGGTCGGTTCCTGCCGGTCGTCGTGCTCGTCGTGGCGGCGCTTGGAGCCCAGGGGGCCGAGGGCCGGCGCGGAGACCGCCCAGCCGGCGGAGAAGCCGCGGCGGAACGACAGCGTGACGTAGGTCTGCCCGATGGCGAAGGTGGCGGCGCCCACGCCGATGATGACCACGGATCGCGTGAGCACGCCGAGGACGACGGCGAGGAAGCCGACGAAGGCGACCAGCCGCCAGCGCAGCCGCGCCTTGTACTGCAGCAGCACCTCGCCGAGCAGCCACAGCGCGACGACGCCGAACGCGATGTAGAGGACCGTCAAGCCCATGTACGCCCCTCTCCCAGTGGCCGCCTACGCAGTGTGACGTATATCAGGACGACCGGTCTAGGCCTGCGGTGGGTGGTGCAGGCCCAGGTTCTCGTGGATTTCCAGTGTCGCCGTGGAGTTGTTGAGCGTGATGAAGTGCAGTCCGGGCACTCCCTCGGCCAGAAGCCGTGCGCAGAACTCGGTGGCGAACTCGATACCGATGGAGCGTACCGCCGCGGGATCGTCCTTCGCTGTGAGGATCCGCTCTCTCAGGGCGTCCGGGAACGACGCGTTGGTGAGCGAGGGGATCCGTTCGAGCGTCCGGACGGATCCGATGGGCATGATCTCCGGGATGATCGGGGTGTCGCAGCCGGCGGCGGCGACCCGGTCGCGCAGCCGCAGGTAGTCCTCCGGGTCGAAGAACATCTGCGTGATCGCGTAGTCCGCGCCGGCCCGGCACTTGTCCACGAAGTGCCGGACGTCGGTCTCCGGGTCGGCGGAGCGCGGGTGCATCGCCGGGAAGGCGGCGACGCCGACGCAGAAGTCCCCGGACGCCTTGATCAGTTCGACGAGTTCGGCGGCGTAGGTGAGGCCGCGGGGGTGCGCCACCCAGTCGCCCAGCGGGTCGCCGGGCGGGTCGCCGCGCAGGGCCAGCATGTTGCGGATCCCGGCGTCGGCGTACTGCCCGATGATGTTCCGCAGGTCGGCCACCGAGTGGTCGACGGCGGTGAGGTGGGCGATCGGCGTGAGCGTGGTGTCGGAGGCGATGGCCTCGGTCGCCTTGACGGTGCCGGCGCGCGTGGAGCCCCCGGCGCCGTACGTCACGGAGACGAAGTCGGGCCGGACGGCCTCGACCCTGCGCAGCGCGTTCCACAGGTTCCGCTCGCCCTTGGGGGTCTTGGGGGCGTAGAACTCGAAGGAATACGTCGTCTTGCCGGTCGCGAGCATCTCGCGCACGGTACGAGCGTGGTCCGACCTGATGGATGCGGTGCCGAGGGCCATACCCGCAGGTTAACCAGGGGTACCCGGTCCCCCAACCGGACGCCGGACATTTGCCCGATTTGTCGGGCCCGTGTCCACCCCTTGGACAGATCGCGGCCGAAAAGCACCCCGAACCCCCTCCAAGATCCCCACCCGCCCACCATCCGAGACAACCCGGCGCCGAAAATGAGACGCCGGTTCAGGCGCCGGTGCAGACGCCGGTTCAGTCCTGCCGCAGCCGCTTCGCGAACTCGGCGGCGGCGGCACCGGGGTCGTCCGCCTCCGTGAGGGCCCGGACGACGACGACCCGGCGGGCCCCGGCCTCCAGCACCTGGTCGAGATTGCCGAGGTCGATGCCGCCGATGGCGAACCAGGGGCGCTCGGTGCCGAGGGCGGCGGTGTGGCGGACCAGGCCGAGACCGGGGGCGGGCCGGCCGGGCTTGGTCGGGGTGGGCCAGCAGGGGCCGGTGCAGAAGTAGTCGACGCCCTCCTGGACGGCGGCCGCGTCGGCCTCCTCCTCGCTGTGCGTGGAGCGGCCGATCAGGACGTCGGGGCCGAGGATCGCCCGGGCCGCGGGGACGGGCAGGTCGCCCTGCCCGAGGTGCAGGACGCCGGCGCCGGCGGCATGGGCCACGTCGGCCCGGTCGTTGACGGCGAGGAGTTTGCCGTGCCGGGCGCACGCCTCGGCGAGGACCCGCAGATGCTCCAGCTCCTCGGCGGCCTCCATGCCCTTGTCGCGCAGCTGCACGATGTCGACGCCACCGGCGAGCACGGCGTCCAGGAACTCCGCGAGGTCGCCCTGGCGCCTGCGGGCGTCGGTGCACAGATAGAGCCGGGCGTCGGCGAGTCGCGCGCGGGCGGTGTCGGACATGCGGGGCCCCCTGGGGTCGGTGGTGCCGGGGTCCGGACGGGTGCCGGACGCCTGGCACGGTACCCGGGGCCCTCCGCCGGGGTCCTGCGCAGGGCACGGGTGCACCGCGGGGGTCCTGTGGAGGGCACGGGTGCGCCGCGGGGCGCGCGATGCGGATGCCGCGCCCCGGGCGTACGCCCGCCGGCCGGTGTTCCGGGCCGCGTGTCGTCCGCGGCGCGGGTCCGGCCGGACGGGCCGGGTGCGGTCGGGTCAGACGGCGAGCGCCTGGGCGCGGCGCTTCACCTCCGTGCCGCGGTTCTCGCTGAGGGCCTGCGCGGGCGTGCCGGGCAGGGAGGGGTCGGGAGTGAAGAGCCACTCCAGCATCTCTTCGTCGGTGAAGCCGTCGTCCCGCAGGAGCGTCAGGGTCCCGGTCAGGCCCTTGACGACCTTGTCCCCGTCGATGAAGGCGGCGGGGACGTGCAGCGCGCGGTTCTCACCCCGGCGTACGGCGATGAGCTGGCCCTCCTTGACCAGCTGCCGGACACGGGTCACCTCGACGCCGAGCATCTCGGCGATGTCGGGAAGGGTGAGCCAGGCGGGGACGAGAGCATCGATCTTTGCGTCAATCTCGGTCACGGGAACAAGCCTGCCATCTGGCACCGACAGTCGGAAGTCAGGCCGGTCCGGCCGGGCGCCGCCGCGCCCCGGAGCGTCACGCCGTCGCCGCCTTCAGGGGCCGCGCGGGGTCGGCCAGCAGCGAGGCGTCCATCGGTGTGCCCGCCTCGATCAGCCGCCGTCCCTGGGCGAGGTCCCGGGGCCGGCCCACCGCCAGGAGGGCGGCCAGCCGCCCTTCCCGCAGCCAGCACACCGACCAGGCGGGGCCCGCCGGGTCGCCGCGCCACAGCAGGGTGTCGGCGCCCGGGTGGTGTCCGGCGTACTGCACGAACCGGCCGAACTGCTCGGACCAGAAGTAGGGCACGGGGTCGTAGCGCGCGGTGGTCTCGCCGAGGATGCCGGCGGCGACCGTGCGCGGCCCCTGGAGGGCGTTGTCCCAGTGGTGGACCAGCAGCCGCTCGCCGTAGCGCCCGGAGGGGAAGGAGGCGCAGTCGCCGACCGCGTACACGTCCGGCGCCGAGGTGCGCAGCCGGTCGTCGGCCAGCACCTCGCCGTGCGCGCCGAGCGCGATGTCCGAGCCGGTGAGCCAGGCGGTGGCGGGCCGGGCCCCGATGCCGACGACGACGGCGCCGGCGGGCACGCGCGTGCCGTCGTCCAGGACGACCGCTCCGGCCTCGACGCGCTCCACGCGCGTGCCGGTGCGCAGGACGGCACCGCTGTCCGCGTACCAGGCGGCCATCGGCGCGGCGACCTCGGCGGGCAGGGCGCCCGCGAGCGGCCGTTCGGCGGCCTCCACGACGGTGACCGCGCAGCCGGCCTCGCGGGCGGCGGTGGTGAACTCGGCGCCGATCCAGCCGGCGCCGACGACCACGACGTCGTGCTGCCGGGCGAGCACCGGGCGCAGCCGTTCGGCGTCGTCCAGGGTGCGCAGCAGGTGCACGCCGGGGACGCCCTCGGTGCCGGGCAGCCGCAGGGGTTCGGCACCGGTGGCGAGGACCAGCACGTCGTACGGGACGGGCCCGGTCTCGGTGTCCAGGACGCGGTCGGCGGTGCGGACGCCCAGCACCTCGCAGCCGAGGCGGAGTTCGACGCCGAGCGCCTCGAAGTCGACGTCGAACGCGGAGCCCTCGGCCGTGCCGAGCAGCACGGCCTTGGACAGGGGCGGGCGGTCGTAGGGCTGGTGGGCCTCGGCGCCGATCAGGGTGATCGTCCCGGCGAAGCCCTTCTCCCGCAGGGCGACCGCCGTCTGCACACCGGCCATGCCGGCGCCGGCGACGACCACGGACCGCGGTGACTGGGTGGTTGGCTCGCTCACCCGATCACCATAGACACTCGTCGTCAGCTCGGGTTCCGGCCCCGCCCGCGGCGCGCGACGGCGAGCGTGCCCGCACCCGCGACCACCACCGCGGCGGCCACGCCCGTGAGGGGCAGCGTCGAGGAGCCGGTGTCCGCCAGTTCGCCGCCCCCCGTGGTTCCGGCGCCACCGGTCGACGTCGACCCGCCGGCCGTGCCACCCGCCGAGCCGCCTGTCGAGCCACCCGTCGAGCCGGTCGTCCCTCCGCCCGTCACGTCCAGCGTGATGTCGGCCTTGTCGTTGGACCTGTCGGGGTCGAACGAGCGGTGTTCGGGGCTCAGCGCGATCGAGCCCTTGGCGCCGGCGATCCGCTTGTCGATCCTCAGCTTGAACGTGTAGGCCAGGTGGGCGTCCTCCTCCATGTTCAGACCGAAGTGCGAGGGGCAGTGATACGTCCCGCCCTTGTCGTGGCAGTAGTAGTCGCGCTTGACGACCGAGGTTCCGGCGGGAAGCCTGATCAGGATCTGGACGCCCGACACCCCGTCCTCCTCCAGGAGCCAGGCGGGCCCGGCGTTGGCGAACGCCACCTTCATCGTCACCGTGTCGCCGACCTTCCCGCTCAACGCGGTACCCGTCACCTGCTGGTCGGCCGTGTTGACGGTGGTGACCGGCACGCGGACGTACTGCGCGGAACCCGCGCCCCCGGCCGGCCCCTCGACCAGTCCCACGGCCGGCGCGGTCCCCTGCTCCGACGGCTCCCCGTTCTCGTCGTCCGACGGGGCGGACCCGTACCCGATCCGCAGCCGCAGCCTGTCGTTGTAGGCGCGGTCCAGTGCCTTGACCCGGAGAGGCTTCTCGGGCGTGAGGACGGCGCCCGGCTCCACCGGCTGGTCGTACGCGCACGTCGCGGTCCAGTACTCGGGCATCTCGTCGTAGGACCTGACGTGCTGCACACGGCAGTTGGAGGGGACGTCCACGAAATCGAGCCCCCGGGTGACGGAGTAGGAGACCCACGCCTTCTCGGCGGTCACGGTGCCCTTGTTCGCCACGGTGACCGGCAGGTCGAACGTGTCCCCCGGCCGCAGCCCATGGACCGGCTCGACGCCTCCGAGGACCAGGTCGGGTTCGGCTTCCTCGCCGAAGGCGGCGGGAGCCGCGGCCAGCACGATCAGGCCGGCGGCGCCGAGGGCGCCGGCGACGGCACGGGAGGCGCGGCGGTGGTACGGGAGTGTCGGCATGGAGACATCCTCTGCTGGGACGCGGGAGGCGGACGGCGCCTTCCGGGGGAACGGCCCTTCTCCGGTTGGACCCTCGCGGATCTCCGACGGTTGTACGCCCGGCGCCTTCTCCGCCGTACCGCCGTCAGGACGCGGGCACCTGCTCGACGACACTGGTGCCGCTGCCCGCCTGCGACTCCCACTCCCAGGTCTCCGTCAGGCGCACGCGCCCGTCGGGGAGTTCGCCCACCGTGGACACGCAGTGGCCCGAGGAGGTCGTGCCGTCCCGCTTGAGCTGCACGTACCGGAAGTCCAGCCGGTCGCCGTCCCGGGTGCCGACAAGGTGCCCGCGCACGACGTCGCCGCCGGTGTACTCGGCCCAGACCACGCCGTCCCGCTCGTGGTAGGTGAACCGGGTGCGCGTCCCCACCTGCCCCGGCGCCTGGTCGGCGACGGGGGCGAGGACGAGACCGTCGAGCGAGCGGGCCATGCGGGGAGGCTCCCTTACCGATACCTGGGGCTGCGGGCTAGGGTGGCCACCGTAGAGCACTCGCGGGAGCCCGGACGCACCGGGCTGAGAGGGAGGCTGGCGGCCTCCGACCGTACGAACCTGATCCGGGTCATGCCGGCGAAGGGAGGGGCTGGACGCCCATGTCCTCACGTACGTCAGACGTCCTCGTCGTCGGGGGCGGGATCATCGGCCTGGTCACGGCGTGGCGGGCCGCGCAACGCGGGTTCGCCACGTCCGTGGTGGACCCGGAGCCGGGCGGCGGGGCCGCCCAGGTGGCGGCCGGGATGCTGGCCGCCGTCACCGAACTCCACTACGGCGAGCAGACGCTGCTGGGGCTCACCCTCGAATCGGCCCGCCGCTACCCGGACTTCGCGGCCGAGCTGACCGACCTCACCGGGCACGCCCTCGGCTATCGCCGCTGCGGCACGCTCGCCGTCGCCCTGGACGCGGACGACCGCGCCCACCTGCGGGAGCTGCACGCCCTGCAGACCCGTTCGGGGCTGGACTCCGCGTGGCTGACCGGCCGGGAATGCCGGCGTCTGGAGCCGATGCTCGCGCCCGGTGTGCGCGGCGGGCTGCGGGTGGACGGCGACCACCAGATCGACCCCCGGCGGCTGGCCGGGGCGCTGCTGGAGGCGTGCGAGCGCGCCGGTGTGACCTTCCACCGGGCCTGGGCCGAGCGCCTGGACCTCACGGCGGACCGGGCGGCGGGGGTCACCACCACGGACGGCACGGCGCTGCGCGCGGACCGGGTGGTCCTCGCGGCGGGCAGCCTGAGCGGCCGGCTCGCGGGCGTCCCGGACGACGTACGGCCGCCCGTGCGGCCCGTGAAGGGGCAGGTGCTGCGGCTGACCGTGCCGAGGGGCCTCGCGCCGTTCCTGAGCCGTACCGTGCGCGCGATGGTCCGGGGCAGCCAGGTGTACCTGGTGCCGCGCGAGAGCGGGGAGCTGGTCGTCGGGGCGACGAGCGAGGAGCTGGGCTGGGACACGACGGTGACCGCGGGCGGCGTGTACGAGCTGCTGCGCGACGCCCACGAGCTGGTGCCCGGCATCACCGAGCTGCCGCTGACCGAGACCCGGGCGGGCCTGCGCCCGGCCTCCCCCGACAACGCGCCGCTGCTCGGCCCGACCGCCCTCGACGGGCTGCTGCTGGCCACCGGTCACCACCGCAACGGCGTGCTGCTGGCGCCGGTCACCGGCGACGTCCTCGCGCATGTCCTGGCCACCGGTGAACTGCCGGACGCGGCCCGCGACTTCACTCCGCTGCGGTTCGCCGCCGTCCCCCAGGAGCAGCCGGCATGAACATCTCGCTCAACGGGGAGCGGCGCCGTGTCGACCCCGGCACCGCGCTCGACGCCGCCGTCCGGCTGCTCACGGCGGCCCCCTCCGGGGTGGCCGCCGCCCTCAACGAGACCGTCGTCCCGCGCGCGCAGTGGCCGTCGACGCCGCTGCGCGAGGGCGACCGCGTCGAGGTCCTGACCGCCGTCCAAGGAGGCTGACCCATGGCCGACGACCCTCTCCTCCTCGGGGACCTGTCCCTCGGCTCCCGGCTGATCATGGGCACGGGCGGGGCGCCCAGCCTGGACGTCCTGGAGCGGGCGCTGGTGGCGTCCGGGACGGAGCTGACGACCGTCGCGATGCGGCGGGTGGACCCGTCGGTGCACGGCTCGGTCCTCTCCGTCCTCGACCGGCTCGGCATCCGGGTGCTGCCGAACACCGCGGGGTGCTTCACGGCGGGCGAGGCGGTGCTGACGGCCCGCCTCGCGCGCGAGGCGCTCGGCACGGACCTGGTCAAGCTGGAGGTCATCGCCGACGAGCGGACCCTGCTGCCGGACCCGGTCGAACTGCTGGACGCGGCGGAGACGCTGGTGGACGACGGGTTCACGGTGCTGCCGTACACCAACGACGATCCGGTACTGGCGCGGAAGCTGGAGGACGCCGGGTGCGCGGCGATCATGCCGCTGGGCTCCCCCATCGGCTCCGGGCTCGGCATCCGCAACCCGCACAACTTCCAGCTGATCGTGGAGCACGCGCGCGTGCCGGTGATCCTGGACGCGGGGGCCGGGACGGCCTCGGACGCGGCCTTCGCGATGGAGCTGGGCTGTGCGGGCGTGATGCTCGCCTCGGCGGTGACGCGGGCCCAGGAGCCGGTGCTGATGGCCGACGCGATGCGGCACGCGGTCGAGGCGGGCCGGCTGGCGCGCCGGGCGGGCCGGATCCCCCGGAGGCACTTCGCCGAGGCGTCCTCCCCGGTGGACGGCCTGGCCCGGCTGGATCCGGAACGGCCGGCTTTCTGAACGTACGTTCGATGAAGGCATCCGGAGGCTGAGTCGTCCGTCACAGGACGGTCGCAGTCCCGCCCCGATCCCGGCCGGACCGGACGGGGTGTCGGTGACGGCTCGTACACTCACCTGCGTGGATACGACCCTTCAGGACCCTCTGGTCGGGCAGGTGCTCGACGGCCGCTATCGCGTGGACGCGCGGATCGCGGTCGGCGGGATGGCCACGGTCTACCGGGCCCTGGACACCCGCCTCGACCGCGTGCTCGCGCTCAAGGTGATGCATCCGGCGCTGGCGGCGGACGGGGCGTTCGTCGAGCGGTTCATCCGGGAGGCGAAGTCCGTCGCCCGGCTGGCCCATCCGAACGTGGTCCAGGTCTTCGACCAGGGCACCGACGGGTCGTACGTCTATCTCGCGATGGAGTACATCGCGGGCTGCACCCTGCGGGACGTCCTGCGCGAGCGCGGGGCGCTCCAGCCGCGGGCCGCGCTCGACATCCTGGAGCCGGTGCTCGCCGCGCTCGGCGCCGCCCACCGCGCGGGCTTCGTGCACCGGGACATGAAGCCGGAGAACGTCCTGATAGGGGACGACGGCCGGGTCAAGGTCGCCGACTTCGGCCTGGTGCGCTCGGTGGACACCGTGACCAGCACCACCGGGGCCGTCCTCGGCACCGTCTCGTACCTCGCGCCCGAGCAGATGGAGCAGCCGGGCGCGGCCGACGCCCGTGTCGACGTGTACGCGTGCGGTGTCGTCCTGTACGAGATGCTGACCGGCGAGAAGCCGCATGACGGGGACTCCCCCGCCGTGGTGCTCTACAAGCATCTGCACGACGACGTCCCGCCGCCCTCCGCGGTGGTGCCGGGCCTGGCCTACGAGCTCGACGAGCTGGTCGCCTCCGCCACCGCCCGCACCCCGGAGGTCCGTCCGTACGACGCCGTGGCCCTGCTCGCGCAGGCCCGTGTGGCGCGCGCGGCGCTCACCGACGAGCAACTGGACGCGATGCCCCCGCAGGCCCTGTCCGACGGGCATGACAACGCCGACGACCGCACGAGCGTGATCCCGCGCGGGCTGACCGTGGCCCGGCCGCTGCCGGTCGACGGGGACGAGCCCGTGCACCGCACCAGCCGGCTGGAGATGCCGCCGCCCCCGCCCACCGGGCCGCCCCGCGCGCGGGGCCCGCGCCGGCCGCGCAGCCCGCTGGTCGTGGTGGCCGCCGTGCTGCTGGCCCTGGGCCTGGGCGGGGGCATCTGGTACATCAACTCCGGCCAGTTCACCGAGGTGCCGCCGCTGCTGTCGAAGACCGAGGCGCAGGCCCGGGACCGGCTGGAGCAGGACGGGCTCGACGTCGGCAAGGTGCGGCGCGCGTACAGCGACACCTTCGACCGCGGCACGGTCGTCAGCACGGACCCGAAGCCGGGCGCCCGCATCCGGCAGAACGACGCCGTGGACCTGGTCGTCTCCCTCGGCCCGAAGACGGTGAAGGTGCCCGACCTGCGGGACCGCCCGCTCGCCGAGGCGCGGGCCGCGCTGAAGGAGCGCGGCCTGGAGCCGGGCATGGTGACGCGCGAGTTCGACGACGAGGTCGCGCGCGGCTCCGTGATCTCCTCGTCCCCCGGCGACGGCTCCACCGTCCGCTCGGGTGCCGCGGTCGCGCTCACCGTCAGCAAGGGCAGCCCGGTCGACATCCCGGACGTCACCGGCGAGAGTGTGGAGGACGCGCGGGCCGAGCTCCAGGAGGCCGGTCTGAAGGTCAAGATCGCACCCGCCCGGGTCAACTCCGAGTTCGACGCGGGCCGCGTCGCCCGGCAGTCGCCCGGCGAGGGCGCGCAGGCGGCCGAGGGCGACACCGTGACGCTGACCCTCTCCAAGGGCCCCGAGATGATCGAGGTCCCGGACGTGGTCGGTGACAGCGTCGACGACGCCAAGGACCAGCTGCAGGCCGCCGGCTTCGAGGTCGACGAAAACCGCGGGCTGCTCGGCCTGTTCGGGGACACGGTCAAGAAGCAGTCCGTGAAGGGCGGCGACAAGGCGCCGAAGGGGTCGACGATCACCATCACGATCAGGTGAGGCCGCTGATCGGGCGGCGGGACGGCCGGGTGACCGGGCCGTTCCCGCCGCATGACACCCTGGACGGGTGAGAAGCAAGCAGTCCGGCACCCCCCTCCCCCGCCCCTCCGGCACCCCCCTCCCCGGCCCCTCCCGCAACCCCGTCGGCGGTCATGTCCCGGTGGCCGGCGGCCTCAGCTCCGTCGGTCTCTCCTACGCCCGCGACCTGAAGGCCGAGACGGTCCAGGTCTTCGTCGCCAACCCCCGCGGCTGGGCGACCCCGCCCGGCAACCCGCGCCAGGACGAGGAGTTCCGCGCGGCCTGCGCCGCCGAGGAGATACCGGCGTACGTGCACGCCCCCTACCTGATCAACTTCGGCTCGCACACCGAGGCGACCGTCGAGCGGTCCGTGGAGTCGCTGCGGCACTCGCTGCGGCGCGGCCGGGAGATCGGGGCGCTCGGCGTGGTCGTGCACACGGGCAGCGCGACCGGCGGCAGGGACCGCTCGGTGGCCCTGCGGCAGGTCCGCGAGCACCTGCTGCCGCTGCTGGACGAGCTGACCCACGACGACGACCCGTTCCTGCTGCTGGAGTCCACCGCCGGGCAGGGCTCCTCGCTGTGCTCGCGGACCTGGGACTTCGGGCCGTACTTCGAGGCCCTGGACGCCCATCCGATGCTCGGCGTCTGCCTGGACACCTGTCACATCTACGCGGCCGGCCACGACCTCACCGGCCCCTCCGGGATGCACCAGACCCTGGACCTGCTGGTGGACACGGTCGGTGAGGGCCGGCTGAAGCTGATCCACGCCAACGACTCCAAGGACGTCGTCGGCGCGCACAAGGACCGGCACGAGAACATCGGCGCGGGGCACATCGGCGAGGACCCGTTCCGCGCGCTGATGACCCACCCGGCGACGGCGGGCGTCCCGCTGATCATCGAGACGCCCGGCGGCAAGGAAGGGCACGCGGCGGACGTGGAGCGGCTGAAGAAACTCCGCGACGGCTGACCCGGATGGGGAATACCCCCAGGGGGTATGTGGTTCCGGTGGAGCGAGAGACGGAACCACGCGTCAGGGGGCGTCATGGAACACGAAGCGCACGCGTCACACGGTCATCACCATCACGAGGGCATGACCGCCGGCGGTGGGTGGGAGACCGCCGTCCGGGCCACCCTGCACTGCCTCACCGGGTGCGCCATCGGCGAGGTGCTGGGCATGGTGATCGGCACCGCGCTCGGCTGGGGCACCGTGGTGACCCTGGTCCTGGCGGTCGCGCTCGCCTTCCTGTTCGGCTACACGCTCACCCTGCGCGGCGTCGTGAAGGCCGGCCTCGGGCTGGGCGCCGCCGTGAAGGTGGCGCTGGCGGCGGACACCCTGTCCATCGCGGTGATGGAGCTGGTCGACAACGGCGTGGTCGTACTGTGGCCGGGCGCGATGGACGCCGGGCTCGGCGACCCGCTGTTCTGGTGGGTGCTGGCGATCGCGCTGGCCGTCGCCTTCGTCCTCACCACTCCGGTGAACAAGTGGATGATCGGCCGCGGCCGGGGGCACGCGGTGGTGCACCAGTACCACTGACGGCCCGGTGCCACTGGGCCCGTCCACGCCAGGAGTCAGAGCCCTGGGCCGTCCCCGGGCTCCTCCTGGTAGGAGTAGCGCTGCTCGCGCCACGGGTCGCCGATGTTGTGGTAGCCGCGCTCCTCCCAGAAGCCGCGCCGATCGGCGGTCATGTACTCCACGCCGCGGACCCACTTGGGCCCCTTCCAGGCGTACAGATGGGGGACGACCAGCCGCAGCGGGAAGCCGTGCTCGGCGGTCAGCAGCTCGCCGTCCCGGTGGGTGGCGAAGATCGCGCGCTCGGAGGCGAAGTCGGCCAGCCGCAGGTTGGAGCTGAAGCCGTACTCGGCCCACACCATGACATGGGTAACGGCCGCCGCGGGCGGCGCGATCTCGAGGATCGTGCGCGCCGGGATGCCGCCCCACTCGGCGCCCAGCATGCTGAACTTCGTCACGCAGTGCAGGTCGGCGACGAGGCTGGTGTACGGCAGGGCCGTGAACTCCTCGTGGGTCCAGCTGTGCTTCTCGCCGTCGGCGGTGGCGCCGAAGACCCGGAAGTCCCAGCGTTCGGGACGGAACTTGGGCACCGGGCCGTAGTGCGTGACGGGCCACCCGCGCTGGATGCGCTGCCCCGGCGGGAGCTCGGAGTGTGCTGCTGCCCCACCTTCGCGCTCCACCGGCTGACCCATGCCTCCATCCTGACAGACCCGGGACGGTGCACCCGACCACACCCCCCACCGAACCGTACAAAACCGACTAAGCCTGAACTTACTTACTAAGTGAAGACTTACTGGACGATCTTCGCGTCCGGTGGAATCATGCGCCGCATCCTGCCAGTCCCCCGCGTGGAAGGAGCCCGTGCGATGCAGGGCGACCCCGAGGTCCTCGAATTCCTCAACGAGCAGCTCACCGGTGAGCTCACCGCGATCAACCAGTACTGGCTGCACTACCGCATCCAGGACAACAACGGCTGGACGAAGCTCGCGAAGTACACGCGGGAAGAGTCCATCGACGAGATGAAGCACGCGGACAAGCTCACCGAGCGCATCCTCATGCTGGACGGCCTGCCGAACTACCAGCGGCTCTTCCATGTGCGGGTGGGCCAGACGGTCACCGAGATGTTCCAGGCCGACCGTCAGGTGGAGGTGGAGGCGATCGACCGCCTCAAGCGCGGCATCGACGTGATGCGCTCCAAGGGCGACGTGACGTCCGCGAACATCTTCGAGGAGATCCTGGCGGACGAGGAGCACCACATCGACTATCTGGACACCCAGCTGGAGCTCATCGACAAGCTCGGCGAGGCGCTCTACATCGCCCAGCAGATCGAGCAGCCGAGCTAGGACCCGCCGGTCCGCCGGGCTAGGCGGCGTCCTCGAGATCGGAGACGACCGACTCACCGCGGTCGGCGAGTTCACGGCGGGGGCAGGCGCCCCGGCCGAGCAGCGCCTGGATACGGCGCACGCACGACCCGCAGTCGGTACCGGCCTTGCAGGCGGAGGCGACCTGGCGGGGGGTGCAGGCGCCGTTCTCCGCGTGCTTCTTGACCTGCTGCTCGGTGATGCCGAAGCAACTGCAGACGTACACGCGGTTCACCTCCCGGCGGGGTCGAAGTGCACTCCCCTGTTCGGTGAGGCAAACCTAACCTTACCCGTCGCGGCAGGAGCGGAAAAGTGGTGTGGGGCGCGGATCGTGTGATCCGCGCCCCACCGCCCCATGATCGGGAAGATCACTGGTCGCGGTACATCTCCGCGACGAGGAACGCCAGGTCGAGCGACTGGCTGCGGTTGAGCCGCGGGTCGCAGGCCGTCTCGTAGCGCTGGTGCAGATCGTCGACGAAGATCTCGTCGCCGCCGCCCACGCACTCGGTGACGTCGTCGCCGGTGAGCTCCACGTGGATGCCGCCCGGGTGGGTGCCCAGCGACTTGTGGACCTCGAAGAAGCCCTTGACCTCGTCCAGCACGTCGTCGAAGCGGCGGGTCTTGTGCCCGGAGGCCGCCTCGTAGGTGTTGCCGTGCATCGGGTCGGTGATCCAGGCGACGGTGGCACCCGAGGCGGTGACCTTCTCGACCAGCTCGGGGAGCTTGTCCCGGATCTTGTCGGCGCCCATGCGGACGATGAAGGTCAGCCGGCCCGGCTCGCGCTCCGGGTCGAGACGGTCGATGTACTGCAGCGCCTCCTCGGCCGTCGTCGACGGGCCGAGCTTGATGCCGATGGGGTTGCGGATCTTCGAGGCGAACTCGATGTGCGCGCCGTCCAGCTGCCGGGTGCGCTCACCGATCCACACCATGTGCCCGGAGACGTCGTACAGCCGGCCGGTGCGGGAGTCGACCCGGGTCAGCGCGGACTCGTAGTCGAGCAGCAGCGCCTCGTGCGAGGCGTAGAACTCGACGGTCTTGAACTCCTCCGGGTCGGCCCCGCAGGCGTGCATGAAGTTGAGCGCCTGGTCGATCTCGCGGGCCAGCTGCTCGTAGCGCTGACCGGACGGGGACGACTTCACGAAGTCCTGGTTCCAGGCGTGCACCTGGCGAAGGTCGGCGTAGCCGCCGGTGGTGAAGGCGCGCACCAGGTTGAGCGTGGAGGCGGACGCGTTGTACATCCGCTTCAGCCGCTCGGGGTCCGGGACGCGGGCCTCCTCGGTGAAGTCGAAGCCGTTGACGGAGTCGCCGCGGTAGGTCGGCAGGGTGACGCCGTCGCGGGTCTCGGTCGGCTTGGAGCGCGGCTTGGAGTACTGGCCGGCGATCCGGCCGACCTTCACGACCGGCACCGAGGCGGCGTACGTCAGCACGGCGCCCATCTGGAGGAGGGTCTTGAGCTTGTTGCGGATGTGATCGGCGGACACCGCGTCGAACGCCTCGGCGCAGTCGCCGCCCTGGAGGAGGAACGCCTCTCCCTTGGCGACGGCCGCCAGACGGGCGCGCAGCTGGTCGCACTCGCCCGCGAAGACGAGCGGCGGATACGACTCGAGGTCCGCGATCACTGCGCGCAGAGCCTCGGGGTCGGGGTACTCGGGCTGCTGCGCCGCGGGCAGGTTTCGCCAGGTGTTGCCAGCGCTCGCGCTGGTCTTAGCGTTCA
Source organism: Streptomyces sp. SS1-1 (assembly GCF_008973465.1). NCBI lineage: Bacteria > Bacillati > Actinomycetota > Actinomycetes > Kitasatosporales > Streptomycetaceae > Streptomyces > Streptomyces sp. SS1-1. The sequence continues at coordinate 1,904,135 of NZ_WBXN01000004.1, forward strand.
CGGTCACGCTCCCAACATTACGGGGTCGTGTCGGGCGTCCCGGCCCATGCCCAGCAATTGAGACACGGGGTACACCAGTCGGACATGCGGTAGCGTGCCAGGCATGTTCGCGCACTCGATCCAGAACTGGTGGTGGACCGCTCATCCGGCGGCCCGCTGACTGCGCGTATCCAGACTTCGCGAAGGCCGCCCGAGGGGCGGCCTTCGGTGTTTCCCGGGGTCCGTTCCTCCCAGCGAGAAGGAACCGGACCCATGCACCTGCTCGACCTGCTCGACGATCCCCGCCCGTTCGCCCTGCTGCGCCGTCGCGCGCCGGGCCACGACGAGAACACCGTGGAGGTCCTCCTCGGCCCCGTCGCCGCCCGCGACCGGCTGGCCGACCTCCCCGACGAGGGCCTGGCGCTCGTGCCGTTCCGGCAGATCCGCGAGCGCGGCTTCGACGTCCGCGACGACGGCACCCCGCTGCTGGTGCTGACGCCCGAGGAGTCGCACACCGTGCCGCTGGCCGACGCCCTGGCGCAGCTCCCCGCGCACGAGGTGCGGGTCGACGGCGGCGGCTTCGACGTCGGCGACGAGGAGTACGCGGAGATCGTCGGACGGGTCCTCGACGAGGAGATCGGGCGGGGCGAGGGCGCCAACTTCGTGATCCGGCGGACGTACGAGGGTCACATCGACGGGTTCTCGCGCGCCGACGCGCTCGCGCTGTTCCGGCGGCTGCTCGAGGGCGAACGGGGCGCGTACTGGACGTTCGTCGTCCACACCGGTGACCGCACGCTGGTCGGGGCCAGCCCCGAGGTGCATGTGCGGATGTCGGGCGGCACGGTCGTGATGAACCCGATCAGCGGGACGTACCGCTATCCGGCGGGGGGCCCGGCCCCCGAGCACCTGCTGGACTTCCTCGCCGACGGCAAGGAGATCGAGGAGCTGTCGATGGTGGTCGACGAGGAGCTGAAGATGATGTGCACCGTCGGCGACATGGGCGGGGTCGTCGTCGGGCCCCGGCTGAAGGAGATGGCGCACCTCGCGCACACCGAGTACGAGCTGCGCGGGAGGTCCTCGCTGGACGCGCGGGAGGTGCTGCGGGAGACCATGTTCGCGGCGACCGTGACCGGCTCCCCCGTGCAGAACGCCTGCCGGGTCATCGAGCGGCACGAGTCCGGCGGGCGCGGCTACTACGCGGGCGCGCTGGCCCTGCTCGGCAGGGACTCCGGCGGGGCGCAGACCCTGGACTCCCCCATCCTGATCCGCACCGCCGACATCGACGCCGGCGGGCGGCTGCGGGTGCCGGTCGGCGCCACGCTGGTGCGCGGCTCGGACCCGGCGGGCGAGGTCGCCGAGACCCACGCGAAGGCGGCCGGGGTGCTGGCGGCCCTGGGGGTGGGGCCGTCCCGGCCGCGTACCGGGCACGCGCGCGTGCGGCTCGCCGACGACCCGCGGGTGCGGGCCGCGCTGGACGGGCGCCGGGCGTCGCTGGCGCCGTTCTGGCTGCGGATGCAGGAGCGGGGCGACGCGCTCACCGGGGACGCCCTGGTGGTCGACGGCGAGGACACCTTCACCGCGATGCTCGCGCACGTGCTGCGCTCCGGCGGCCTGGAGGTGAGCGTCCGGCGCTACGACGAGCCGGGGCTGCGGGAGGCGGTGCTCGCGCACGAGGGGCCGGTGGTGCTCGGTCCCGGCCCCGGTGACCCCTGCGACCTGTCCGACCCGAAGATGCGCTTCCTGCGGGACCTGACGGCCGAGGTCGTACGGCACCACCGGCACGGCGTGCTCGGCGTCTGCCTCGGCCATGAGCTGATCGCCGCCGAGCTGGGCCTGGACATCGTGCGCAAGGACGTGCCGTACCAGGGCGCGCAGACCACGGTCGACCTGTTCGGGCGGCCGGAGACGGTCGGCTTCTACAACAGCTTCGTGGCGCGCTGCGACGACGAGGCGCTCCAGGAGCTGGCCGCGCACGGCGTCGAGGTGAGCCGGGCGGAGAACGGGGAGGTGCACGCCCTGCGCGGTCCCGGCTTCGCGGGGGTGCAGTTCCACCCCGAGTCGGTGCTGACGCTGAACGGCGCCGCGGTCGTCCGGGAGCTGGTGGGTCAGCTGCGCGGGACCAGCACGTTCTCGGAGCGGCGGCCCGCGGTGTAGTCGAGGACGTTGCGCACGGTGGTGTCGACGATCTGACCGACGGCGTCCCGGGTGTAGTACGCCTGGTGCGAGGTGACCAGGACGTTCGGGAAGGTGACCAGGCGGGCCAGGGTGTCGTCCTCGATGGCCTGGAGCGACTTGTCGAGGAAGAACAGACCGGCCTCGGCCTCGTAGACGTCGAGGCCGACCCCGGTGAAGCGGCCCTCGCGCAGTTCGGCGACGAGGGCCGCGGTGTCGATGAGGCCGCCCCGGCTGGAGTTCACGAGGATCGCGTCGTCCTTCATGATCTTCAGCGCGTCCGCGTCGATCAGCCGGCTGGTCTCGGGCATCAGGGGGACGTGCAGGCTGATCAGGTCGGACTCGGCGAGCAGCCGCTCCTTGGGGACGTACTTCATGCCGAGCTGCATACAGGCGGGGTTCTCGGCGACGTCCCAGCCGAGCAGTTTCATGCCGAAGCCGTGGGCGATGCGGGCGAAGGCCTCGCCGATCTTCCCGGTGCCGAGGACGCCCGCGGTGCGGCCGTGCAGATCGCGGCCCATCAGTCCGTCGAGGCGGAAGTCGAAGTCACGCGTGCGCGTGGAGGCGCGCACGATCCGGCGGTTGACGGCCATGGCGAGGGTCCACGCGAACTCGGCCACCGAGTAGGGCGAGTAGTACGAGACCCGGGCGACGGTCATGCCGAGGTCGCCGGCGACGCCGAGGTCGATGTTGTTGAAGCCGGTGGAGCGCTGGGCGACCATCCGGGTGCCGCCGTCCGCGAGGGCCCGCAGCACGGAGGCGCCCAGGTCGCAGTTGACGCTGGTGCAGACGATCTCGTGGCCCGCCGCGATGGGGGCGGTGTCCTCGTTGAGGAAGACGTCCAGGCAGCGGACCGTGTGGTGGTCCCTGAACGCCTGCTCGATGAGGGGCTTCTCGTCGGCCTGCACGCCGAAGGCGACGATCTCCAAGGCTGCTCCCGCTCCGTAGGGCTGTGGGCCGCAATATACGGCCCACAACCCCTCGCCGCCGGGCGGGCGGGCGCGGTGGCGGTCAGCCGAAGAAGACGCCGGCCTCGGCGTACAGCTCGGCGTCGACCGTCTTCAGCTTCGCCGTCGCCTCGGCGATGGGGACGCGCACGATGTCCGTGCCGCGCAGCGCGACCATCTTTCCGAAGTCGCCGTCGCGGACCGCCTCGATCGCGTGCAGTCCGAAGCGGGTGGCGAGCCAGCGGTCGAAGGCGCTCGGGGTGCCGCCGCGCTGGATGTGGCCGAGGACGGTGGTGCGGGCCTCCTTGCCGGTCCGCTTCTCGATCTCCTTGGCCAGCCACTCGCCGACCCCGGAGAGCCGCACGTGCCCGAAGGAGTCGAGCGACTCGTCCTTGAGCACCATGTCGCCGTCCTTGGGCATGGCGCCCTCGGCGACCACCACGATCGGGGCGTACGACGCCTTGAAGCGGGAGGTGATCCAGGCGCAGACCTTGTCGACGTCGAAGCGCTGCTCGGGGATGAGGATGACGTTGGCGCCGCCCGCCAGCCCGGAGTGCAGGGCGATCCAGCCGGCGTGACGGCCCATCACCTCGCAGACCAGCACGCGCATGTGGGACTCGGCGGTGGTGTGCAGCCGGTCGATGGCCTCCGTCGCGATGCCGACGGCGGTGTCGAAGCCGAAGGTGTAGTCGGTGGCGGACAGGTCGTTGTCGATGGTCTTCGGCACGCCGACGCAGGGCACGCCGTACTCGTCGGACAGCCGGGCGGCGACCCCGAGGGTGTCCTCGCCGCCGATGGCGATGAGCGCCTGGACCTCCTGCTTGGCGAGGTTGTCCTTGATGCGCCGGATGCCGTCCTGTTCCTTGAGGGGGTTGGTGCGCGAGGAGCCGAGGATGGTGCCGCCGCGGGGCAGGATGCCGCGCACGGCGGGGATGTCGAGACGGACGGTGTCGTTCTCGAGCGGACCTCGCCAGCCGTCCCGGAAGCCCACGAAGTCGTAGCCGTACTCCTGTACGCCCTTGCGGACGACGGCCCGGATGACGGCGTTGAGACCGGGGCAGTCGCCGCCTCCGGTCAGTACTCCGACCCGCATGGAAATGTCCCTTCGCCGCGGTTGCCTGGTGAGGCCACGCTAATGGTGAGCCACGTCACACAGCGATGGGTCGGACCGGCAATTCCGGTGAACGGCCGGGGATTCGGCTTGACGGCTCGTCAAACCGGCGACGCGCGGTTCACTCGTCGTCGAGGCCCCGCTCTATCGCGTACCGCACGAGCTCCACCCGGTTGTGCAGCTGGAGCTTGCCGAGGGTGTTCTGCACGTGGTTCTGCACCGTGCGGTGGGAGATGACGAGGCGTTCGGCGATCTGCTTGTAGCTCAGGCCCTTCGCGACCAGGCGCAGCACCTCGGTCTCCCGCTCGGTCAGCTGCGGGGCGCCCGCCCGGCCGGTCTCCTGCGCGGGCGGCGCCGGCTCGGCGGCCAGCCTGCGGTACTCGCCGAGGACCAGCCCGGCCAGGCCCGGCGTGAACACCGGGTCGCCGACGGCCGTCCGGCGGACCGCGTCCAGCAGCTCCTCGGTCGACGCCGACTTCAGCAGATAGCCGGTCGCACCCGACTTCACGGCCTCCAGCACGTCGGCGTGCTCGCCGCTCGCGGACAGCACGAGGACGCGCAGCGCGGGGTTGTGCGCGACGAGTTCCTTGCAGACCTGCACACCGGGCTTGGCGGGCAGGTTGAGGTCGAGCACCAGGACGTCGGGGCCGGCGGCCTTGGCGCGGCGCACCGCCTGCTCGCCGTCGCCCGCGGTGGCGACGACCTCGAAGCCGGACGCGCCCAGGTCGCGGGCGACCGCGTCGCGCCACATCGGGTGGTCGTCGACCACCATCACCCTGATGGGCTCCCGCCGGCCGTCCATGCCGTCCGTCATCGCTGTTCCGCCTTCCCCCGTGAGGCACTGCCGGCCTTCGGTACCTTCAGTTCCACTTCGGTGCCCTGCCCCGGCACCGAGATGACCTCGGCGGTGCCGCCGAGGTCGCGCAGCCGTCCCCGGATCGACTGGGCGACGCCGAGCCGGCCCTCGCCCTCGGCCTCGGCGAGCCGGCCCTCGGGGATGCCGGGGCCGTCGTCCCGGACGGTGACGAGCACCTCGCCGGGCTCGTCCTCGACGAGGATCCACGCGCGCGCCTCGGCCCCGGCGTGCGCGCGCACGTTGTCCAGGGCGGCCCCGACGGCGGCCGTCAGCTCCCGCGCGGCGGCCCGGGGCAGCGGCACGGGCGCCCCGGGCTCCGCGAGGACGACCCGCGCGCCGGCGTACGGGGCGAGCAGCGACCGCAGGTCCACCGGCCCGCCGTCGCCCTCGTCGTCCGGCACCTCCACGACCCGGACGACAGCGCCCTCGGTCGCGTCCTCCGACACCCGGGACACCGGCACCAGGCCGCCGGAGACCAGGGTGCGCAGGGCCACCTCCTGTTCGCCCGCCATCCGGCCGAGCTCGGCCGCCTCGCCGCCGATGACGGCGCCGCGCCGTTGCACCATCGCCAGCACCTGCAGCACGCTGTCGTGGATGTCCCGGGCCAGCCGCTCCCGTTCACGGGTGGCCGCCTCGATCTCCAGGGCGCGGGCCAGGGTGCGCTCGGAGGCGCGGGCGACCTCGACGACGTAGCCGATGGCGATGGACGCGATCCAGACGAGCAGCACCATGTGGATGGTGTCGCGGGTGGGCACCCCGGCGCGCTCGGCGAGGTTGGCGACGGCGACCAGCGTGGAGGCGAAGGCGGCCCAGCGCCAGCCGCCCTTGATGGCGAAGGCCAGCACGGCGCCCGCCGTCCAGATCGACGGCAGGGTGGGCGCCCCGGCGTCGATCCGCTCGGGCGACTCCGCGATCCGGGTCAGCAGGATGCCGACGACGGCGACGGACAGGTCCACGGCCAGGAAGGGCCGGGTGCAGCTCGCCGCGTTGGCGACCCTCGGCAGGGTGGCCAGCGTCCACACGACCAGGACGGCGTAGTAGCCGAGGGCCACCCAGGGGCGGGCCACCTGGTCGTGCGCGCTGACGAACAGGCCGATCGCGTAGACCATGGTCAGTACGCGGTACCCGGCGAGCGCGCGCCACAGCGGCTGCTCGACCGACATCCTCATGACCCGCTCACGGCTGGCCACGCCCCCACCCCCTGTGTGCCGGACCGGCCGCCCCTACCGGGCCCCGGGACGCTCCCCGTCCGGCTGCTTCGTCTTCTTCGCCTGTTCCTTCTCGGCCTTGGCGGCCTCCGCGATCTGCCGCTTGGCGGCGGTCGCGTACATGTCGACGTACTCCTGGCCGGAGAGCTTCATGATCTCGTACATGACCTCGTCGGTCAGCGCCCGCAGGACGAACCGGTCGTGCTCCATGCCCTGGTACCGGCTGAAGTCCATCGGCCTGCCGATCCGGATGCCCGGCCGCATCAGCTTGGGCATGACCTGTCCGGGCGGCTGGATCTTCTCGGTGTCGATCATGGCGACGGGGATGACCGGCGCCCCGGTGGCGAGCGCCACGCGCGCGAGGCCGCCCGGCTTGCCCCGGTAGAGCCGTCCGTCGGGCGAGCGGGTGCCCTCCGGGTAGATCCCGAACAGCTCGCCCCGCTCGAGCACCTCTATGCCGCTCCTGATGGCCGCCTCACCCGCGCCGCGCCCGCCCGAGCGGTCCACCGGCAGCTGGCCGACGCCCTTGAAGAACGCCGCCGTCAGCCGGCCCTTGACCCCCGGGGTGGTGAAGTACTCGGCCTTCGCGATGAACGTCACCTTGCGGTCGAGGACCACGGGCAGGAAGAACGAGTCGGAGAACGACAGGTGGTTGCTGGCCAGGATCGCGGGCCCCTCGGCGGGAACGTTCTCCAGGCCCTCCACCCAGGGCCGGAAGGCGACCTTCAACGGTCCCCCGATGGCCACCTTCATCGCGCCGTACAACAACCCTGTGCCTCCTGTGTGTGTGGAGGAGACCTTAACCCGGAGGGCGGCCGAAGGACCCGACGGCCCTGGTCGGTGTCAGTGCGGTCGCGTACGGTGAACCTCACCGGGCTGTACCGACACGTGGCCGCCGCGTGAGCCGATGTCGTCGTGCACGTCCATGCCGTCCCTCCTCACGAACGGGAGACCGTAAGGTGCCGGTCCTTCCTGGAGCCGAGCCGTACCGCCACGAGGGCACCGAGATCGGGGTCCTCCTGTGCCACGGGTTCACCGGCTCCCCGCAGTCGCTGCGCCCCTGGGCGGAGCATCTCGCCGCGCGCGGGTACACCGTCTCGGTGCCGCTGCTGCCGGGGCACGGCACGCGCTGGGAGGACCTGCGGATCACCGGCTGGCAGGACTGGTACGCCGAGGTCGACCGCGAGCTGCGCGCCCTGCGCGACCGCTGCTCCCGGGTCTTCACCGGCGGTCTGTCCCTGGGCGGCGCCCTGGCGCTGCGGCTGGCCGCCCGGCACGGCCGGGACGTGGCCGGAGTGGTGGCGGTGAACCCGGCGAACCGGGTGCACGGCCTGGCCGCGCGCACCCTGCCGGTCACCCGCCACCTGGTGCGCACGGTCCCCGGGATCGCCGGTGACCTCGCGAAGGAGGGTGCCGTGGAGGTCGGCTACGACCGGGTGCCGCTGCACGCGGCGCACTCCCTGCGGTCCTTCCTCCGCCTGGTCGACGGCGAGCTGCCGCAGGTCACGCAGCCCCTGCTGCTCCTGCGCAGCGGACAGGACCGGGTGGTGCCCGCGGCGGACTCGGCCCGGATCCTCAGCCGGGTGTCGTCCACCGACGTGACGGAGATCGCGCTGGAACAGAGCCGTCATGTCGCGACGTTGGACCATGACGCGGACCGGATCCACGAGGAGAGCCTCGCATTCATCGGCCGGCTCGCGACCGGTGCCGGCAAGGAAGGGACGACCGCACGTGGCTGAGCACGACTCCGGCTCCGACCGCGACAGACACGAGGAGCGCGAGCCCGACGAGCAGCATGTCCCGTTCGACGAGGACGCCGCCTGGGCCGCGATCGTCGCCGGGTACGGCGAGGAGCCGACGGACCCGCCCGGGACCAAGCCGTTCAAGTCGGTCGAGGACCTGGCGCTGCTCGAACCGGGCACCAACGACGCCCCGGCCGGCGCCGCGGACGCCGAGCCGCAGGGCGAGCGCGCCGAGCCCGGCGACACCGCCGTGAAGGACGACAAGGGCACGGGCGACACCCCGGTGCGCCCGCTGGGCGCCTCCGTCTCCTTCGCGCCCGGCGTCGGCCCCCGCGACTACAGCGTGCCCGAGCCGTCGGAGGACGACTTCGACGCCGACGACGAGGGCCACTTCGTCCCGCCGGAGCCGCCGCCGCTGCCCGAGGCGGACGTGACCGCGAAGTTCGCCTGGCTGGCCGTGGTCGGCGGGCCGGTCCTGCTGCTGCTCATCGTCCTGTTCGGCTGGGACATGACGTGGTGGCTGGCCACGCTCAGCATCGGCGGCTTCCTCGGCGGCTTCGCCACGCTGGTGATGCGGATGAAGACGGACGACGAGGACGGCGACGACCCCGGCCGGGGCGCCGTCGTCTGACCGGGCGCCCGCCGCCCCGCCCTCAGCCCTTCGGCTCGGCGGGCACCTTGAGGGCGGCGAGGACCGGCAGATGGTCCGTGGCCGCCCGCAGGTCGTCCACCGTCACCCCGGGCTGGTCCAGCGGCACCCCGCAGCCGAGCACCTCCACGCCCTCGGTGGCGAAGATCGCGTCGATGCGCTGATGCGGGTCGAACGGTGTCGAGGTGTGCTCGCCGCCCCAGGGCGCGGTCGCCCAGCAGTCCTGGAGGTTCCCGGCGAGCCGGCGGAAGGCGCGCCCGGTGGGCCGGTCGTTCAGATCGCCCCCGGCGACGGCGTGCTCCACACCGAGCGCGGCCAGCCGGTCCAGCAGCATGCCGGCCTGTTCCAGACGCTCGTCGGAGTGCAGGGAGAGGTGGCAGCTGAGGACGCCGAGGCGGGCGCCGCCGAAGCGGACCACGGCGGTGGCGAAGCCGCGCCGGTGATGTCCGGGGACCAGCGGCAGCAGCACATCCTCGGTGCGTTCCACGGTGGCCCGCAGTCCGCACAGGATCGCCGGTCCGGCGGCGGTGGCCCCACCGGTGAGGATGACGAGGTCGGCGGCGCGGGCCAGCCGGGCGAGCTTCTTGCGCCAGCGGAAGAACCGCGGCGCCTCCTGGACGAGGACCAGGTCGGGGGCGCAGGCGCGGATCACGCGGGCGAGGGCCGCGGTGTCGTCGCGCAGGGAGCGGACGTTGTAGCTGAGGACGCGGAGGGTGGCGGAACCGTCGGGGTCGGTGCGGGACTCGGGGAGCAGCGCCATGCCGATCAATGTACGCCCGACGGCTCGGGGCGCGGGGTCATGGCGGCGGCCTGTCCCAGGCCGGTCGCGCAGGTCCCCGCGCCCCGGAGCGGTGGCGCGTGCGGTCCGCCCTCAGGGGTGTCCCGGAGGGCGTACCGCGTCACATGATCGGGTCGGGCTCGCGGGCCAGGTCGGCGGCGCCCACCAGTCCGGCCTTGTTGCCGAGCTGCGCGGCGATGACGTCGGCGACCGGGCGCCAGTTGCCGCCCACCAGCCAGCGCTTGTACGACTTGCGGATGGGGTCGAGGACCAGTTCGCCCTCGTCGGAGAGGCCGCCGCCGACGATGAACGCGGACGGGTCGAACAGCGAGGCCAGGTCGGCGAGGCCGGCGCCGGCCCAGCGGGCGAGCTCCCGGTAGGAGTCGACGGCGACCGGGTCGCCCTGCCGGGCGGCCATGGAGATGTGCTTGCCCTCGATGCCGTCGGGGCTGCCGTCGCCCAGGCCGAGCAGGATCTCCGCGTTCTCCGGGGTGGCGTTGGCGCGCTGCTTGGCGTAGCGCACGAGGGCACGGCCGGAGGCGTACTGCTCCCAGCAGCCCTGGCTGCCGCAGCCGCACAGCAGGCCGTCCGGCACCATGCGGATGTGGCCGAACTCGGCGGCCACGCCGAAGTGCCCGCGGCGCAGCTTGTTGCCGATGATGATGCCGCCGCCGAGGCCGGTGCCCAGCGTGATGCAGATGACGTTGCGGTGGCCCTTGCCCGCGCCGAACTTGTACTCGCCCCAGGCGGCCGCGTTGGCGTCGTTCTCCACGACGACGGGGAGGCCGACGCGGGCCTCGACCTTCTCCTTCAGCGGCTCGTTGCGCCAGTCGATGTTCGGCGCGAAGTACACCTCCGAACGCTGGCGGTTGACGTATCCGGCCGCACCGATGCCCACGCCGACGATCTCGTGCCCGGCGCGCGCGCCCTCCACCGCGGAGGCGATGGCGTCCACGATGCCCTCGGGCGTACCCGGGGTCGGCACCTTGTGGGTCGAGAGGATGTTGCCTTCCTCGTCGACCACGCCGGCCGCGATCTTCGTGCCGCCGATGTCGACGCCGATGGTGAGTCCCATGAATCCCTCAGTTTCGGTCGAGCCCCGCTACGGCCAACCGTACCCGAGGCCCTTGCCCTCCAGTCCGCGTCGTCCGTTCGGCGGACGGTGACCCGGGCGGGCGGGGACCCGGCCGGGGTCAGTCGAGGTCGATCCGCTCGCCCGGGCCGGTGTCGTCGCCCCGGTCGCGGTCGTCGCGCGGGGCCCGGCCGCCGTCGTCCCCGGCGGTCCAGCGGCGTTCCTGGTTCTGGACGGCCGAGCGGTAGGCGGCGAGCAGTTCGCCGCCGGCGGCGGCGAGGTGGTCGAAGACGTCCGGGTTGCGTTCGATGACCGGTTCGACGGCGGCCTTGGCCTGCTCCACGACCTGCTTGACCACCTGCTGGGCGGCGGGTCCGGCGACCGCGCCGAGCAGCGGCGACTGCAGGGTGGAGAGCCGGTCGGCGACGGCGTCGACGAACTTGCGCAGCTCCTCGGCGGCCGAGCCGGGCGGCTGTCCGTTCGCTGCCCGGCGGCGGGCCTTCTCCTCGGCGAGGTCCTCGGCGCAGGCCGTCGCCCAGGCGTCGGCGTCGGCCGTCCGCACCTCGTCCACGGGCTCGTGCCCGTCGGCGTCGGACGGGGGGAGCTCTTCGCTCATGACGGACTCCTGACTACGGCTCGTCCCTCCGACGTTACCCGAACGGCGGTACCCGCTTCACTTGGCGCGGGGCCACAGGTCCGGGTCCGGCGCGAACCGGATGCGCAGCTCGCCGTCGCGCAGCCCGGCCCCGTCCACGGAGCACCGGCGCAGCACGGAGGGCAGCGGCACGATACGCCGGAACTGACCGGCCGTGAGGACGAGTTCGTCGCCGCGCCGGATCAGGTCGAGTTCGTCGCGCTGGGCGCCGGGCAGCGGGATGTGCCAGACGAGGACGCCGTCGTCGGCGAGCCGGTCGGTGACGGGCCACTCGACCGTGGAGGACGTCCCGTTGACGACGGGCACCGCGAGCGCGGCGAGGTCGTCGGTGCCGCGCGGGTCGTGGCCGAGGTGGGGGACGTCGTGGACGTCGTGGGTGCCGCGCCACTCGTCGGTCACCTTGCGCTGCTGGGCGACGGGCCCGGCGAGCCAGCTGCCGGGGCCGGCCTCCGCCTCGGGCAGCACCCGGTTGGCGACCACCGCGTCGGGCCGCAGCCCGCGCAGGGCGAGGCCGAGCTCCGCGGCGCGCACGGCGTCGGCGCCGCCCTGGCCGGGTTCGGCGACGAGCCGTACGACGGTGTCGCGGTCGGCGACGACGGCCTCCACGGCGGCCAGCTCGACGTCCCAGCGGGCGGCGGTCTCGTACAGCCACTCCGCGGGCATCGGGACGCCGGCCAGCCGGCCGAGGACGGGGCGCAGGGCGCGGGCGGCCTGGCGTTCGGGCGGGAGCAGCCGGCGCAGGTAGCGGCGCAGTTCCTCGGGCAGGGAGAGCAGGGCGAGGGCGTGCGGGGTGGCGGGCAGGTCGACGACGAGGAGGTCGTGGGCCTCGGCGAGGGCGGCGTCGCGCAGGGCCCGCAGCAGCGCGAGCTCCTCCGCGCCGGGCAGCGGGGTGACCTCCTCGGGGTCGAGCCGGGAGGCGCCGAGCAGGTCGAGGGCGCCGGTGGCCCGCTCCTGGAAGGCGGCGAGGTCGTCGCGGAAGCCGGTGGCGGCGTCGGGGCGCCAGGCGGTGAGCCGGGGCCCGGCCTCGACGGGGGACGCGCCGGTGCGCACGCCGAGTGCCGCGCCGAGGGTGTCGGTGCGGTCGGCACTCAGCACGAGCGTGCGGGCGCCGTCGGCGGCCGCGGCGAGCGCGGTGGCCGCCGCGACGGTCGTACGGCCGCTGCCGCCCGGGCCGGTGATCAGGAGGGTGCGCATAGGGGTGAACCGTAACGGACGGCGTGACCTCGTCCGGGCGCGCTGCTCCCCGGCCGGGGCGGAGCTACTTGGCGGACTCCACGCGCTTCTTCAGACCGGCGAGGGCCCGGTCGATGATGACCTTCTCGGCCTTGCGCTTGATCATCCCGAGCATCGGGATCTTGACGTCCACGGTGAGGACGTAGGTGACCTCGGTGGCGCCGGCGCCGGCCGGCTTGAGGAGGTAGGAGCCGTCCAGGGAGCGGAGCATCTGGGACTTGACCAGCGTCCAGGACACCTCGTGGTCGCCGGTCCAGGTGTACGCGAGCACCTGGTCGTCCTTGATCGCCCCGGCGTCCATGACGAGGCGGACCTGCTCGGCGCGGCCCTGGCCGTCGGTCGCGAGGACCTCCGCCTCCTTCACCTCGCCGGTCCAGTCCGGGTAGCGGGCGAAGTCGGAGATGACCCCCATGACATCGGCCGGTGCCGCCTCGATCGTGATGCTCGAGCTGGTGTGTTCCGCCATCGCCGTGGCTCCTCCAGAAGCGGCCGTCAAGAAGTCGTGGTGCGCCCGCGGGCGCAGCGTGAAGGCTACCGTGCGCCGGGCCGGGCGGAGCCACCCCCACCTGGGGGGTCGTACGGAAAGCGCCCGGGGGGCCGGAATCCGCTCACCACTCCAGGGCCCAGGGCTTCCCGGTGCGGGCGAAGTGGCCGACGTTCACGCACTCGGTGCGGCCGACGCGCATGCGCCGTACGAGGGGCTGGTGGACGTGCCCGAACAGCGAGTAGCGGGGCCGGGTGCGGCGGATCGCGTCGAGCAGCGCCCGGCTGCCGCGCTCGAAGCGCCGGGCGACGGTGTCGTAGACGAGTTCCGGCACCTCCGGCGGGATGTGGGTGCACAGCACGTCCACCTCGCCGACGGCCTCGATCTTCGCTGCGTACTCCTCGTCGCTGATCTCGTAGGGCGTGCGCATCGGGGTGCGCAGGCCGCCGCCGACGAAGCCGAAGGTCCAGCCGCCGATCTCGGCCCGCTGCCCGTCCAGGACGGTGACGCCGGGTCCGGCGTACTCCGGCCACAGGGGCGGGATGTCGACGTTGCCGTAGGTGGCGTACGTCGGTGTCGGCAGGACGGAGAACATCTCGCGGTACTGCTTGCGGACCGCCTGCTCGATCACGGCGGCCCGGTCGGAGCCGACGCCGGCCCACAGCCGGGTCCCGAGCTCGCGGGCCTCGTCGAAGCGCCGCGCGGTGCGCAGCTCCACGATGCGGTCGGCGTTCTCGACGCCGAACAGGTCGGGGAAGATGCCGCGCGAGTGGTCGGCGTAGTCCAGGAAGAGCACCAGGTCGCCGAGGCAGATCAGGGCGTCCGCGCCGTCGCCGGCACGGGCCAGGTCGCGGGCGTTGCCGTGCACGTCGCTCACCACGTGCACGCGGGTGCCCGGCGTGCGGTTGTTTCCGGTCGGTGTCGGTGCCATGGCGATCAAGGGTAGGCGTGTGGGGCAGACGTGAACAGTGGCGGGCGAACCGATGGTTACTGGCCAGTCGTCCGAACGCTCGACTACTGTGCGCACAGAAACACCAATCCGTGTGACGCAGCGAACATCTCGCCGGACCCCCCTGTCGGAGAGGCCATACCGACGGGTAACGTCCGCTCGGTCCAGTCGTGCTCAGGATTTCAACATGTGAACGCCCGAGCACTTGCCCGAGCCTTGGACCGATCGGTCGCATCACACAACGTCGTGGCGCCGGCGCCCTATGAGGAGCAGCAGTCTTGCGCGAGTTCAGCCTTCCGGCTTTGTACGAGGTCCCTGCGGACGGCAATCTCACCGACATCGTCCGCAGAAACGCCGCGCAGCACCCGGACGTGGCCGTCATCGCCCGCAAGGTCGGCGGTGCCTGGCAGGACGTCTCGGCCACCACGTTCCTCGCCGAGGTGCACGCGGCCGCCAAGGGCCTGATCGCCGCAGGCGTCGAGCCCGGCGACCGGGTCGGCCTGATGTCCCGCACCCGCTACGAGTGGACCCTGATGGACTTCGCCATCTGGTCCGCGGGCGCGGTCACCGTGCCGGTGTACGAGACCAGCTCGCCGGAGCAGGTGCAGTGGATCCTCGGCGACTCGGGCGCCACCGCCGTCGTCACGGAGCTGGACGCCCACACCGCGGCCGTCGAGTCGGTGCGCGACCGGCTCCCCGCCCTCAAGCACGTCTGGCAGATCGACGCCGGCGGCGTCGAGGAGCTGGGCCGGCTCGGGCAGGACGTCGCCGACGCCACCGTCGAGGAGCGCGGCTCGCTCGCGAAGGCCGACGACCCGGCGACCATCGTGTACACCTCGGGCACCACGGGCCGCCCCAAGGGCTGTGTGCTGACCCACCGCAGCTTCTTCGCCGAGTGCGGCAACATCGTGGAGCGGCTGCGGCCCCTGTTCCGCACCGGCGAGTGCTCGGTCCTGCTCTTCCTGCCGCTGGCCCACGTCTTCGGCCGCCTGGTGCAGATCGCCCCGATGATGGCGCCGATCAAGCTGGGCACCGTCCCGGACATCAAGAACCTGACGGACGAGCTGGCCGCGTTCCGGCCGACGCTGATCCTGGGCGTCCCGCGGGTCTTCGAGAAGGTCTACAACTCGGCCCGGGCCAAGGCGCAGGCCGACGGCAAGGGCAGGATCTTCGACAAGGCGGCGGACACGGCGATCGCGTACAGCCGGGCGCTGGACACGCCGTCCGGGCCGTCCGTCGGCCTGAAGGTCAAGCACAAGGTCTTCGACAAGCTGGTCTTCAGCAAGCTGCGCGCGGTCCTCGGCGGCCGCGGCGAGTACGCGATCTCCGGCGGCGCCCCGCTGGGCGAGCGACTCGGTCACTTCTTCCGCGGCATCGGCTTCACCGTCCTGGAGGGCTACGGCCTGACCGAGTCCTGCGCGGCGACCGCGTTCAACCCGTGGGACCGCCAGAAGATCGGCACGGTCGGCCAGCCGCTGCCCGGCTCCGTGGTGCGCATCGCGGACGACGGCGAGGTGCTGCTGCACGGCGAGCACCTGTTCAAGGAGTACTGGAACAACCCGGGCGCCACCGAGGAGGCGCTGGCCGACGGCTGGTTCCACACGGGTGACATCGGCACCCTCGACGAGGACGGCTACCTCCGGATCACCGGCCGCAAGAAGGAGATCATCGTCACCGCGGGCGGCAAGAACGTCGCCCCGGCCGTGATCGAGGACCGCATCCGCGCGCACGCGCTGGTCGCGGAGTGCATGGTCGTCGGCGACGGGCGGCCGTTCGTGGGCGCGCTCGTCACCATCGACGAGGAGTTCCTGGAGCGCTGGTGCGCCGACCACGGCAAGCCGGCCGGTTCCACGGCGGTGTCGCTGCGCGAGGACGCGGATCTGCTCGCCGCGATCCAGTCGGCGATCGACGACGGCAACGCCGCGGTGTCGAAGGCGGAGTCGGTGCGCAAGTTCCGTATCCTGCCCGCCCAGTTCACCGAGGAGTCGGGCCATCTGACGCCGTCGCTGAAGCTCAAGCGGAACGTGGTGGCGAAGGACTTCGCCGACGAGATCGAGGCGATCTACCAGAAGTAGGCGCTCCCCCGGAGACAGACAAGGGCGCGGTGTCCCCCTCGGGGGCCCGCGCCCTCGTGCGTCCGGCGGGACGGCTCAGAGCAGGGCTTCGAGCCGCTCCGCCAGCAGGTCCCAGCGCCACTTCTCCTCGACCCACGCCCGGCCCCGCTCCCCCATCCGGGCCCGCAGTCCGGCGTCCCCGAGCAGCGTGACGATGCGGTCGGCCGCGTCCCGCGGGGAGCCGCCGGGCACCACCCAGCCGGTCTCCCCGTCCAGCACGGCGTCCGGCGCCCCGCCGGAGTCGCCGGCCACGACCGGCAGCCCGGTCGCCGACGCCTCCAGGTAGACGATGCCGAGCCCCTCCACGTCGAGACCGCCCCGGCGGGTGCGGCACGGCATGGCGAAGACGTCACCGGCGCCGTAGTGCGCGGGCAGCTCGGACCAGGGCACGGCCCCGGTGAAGCGGACCGAGCCGGCGACACCGGTCTCCCGGGCCAGCCGGCGCAGGTCCTGCTCGTAGGGGCCGCCGCCGACGATGAGCAGCACGGTGTCCGGCTCGGCGGCCACGATGCGGGGCAGCGCCCGGATCAGGGTGTCCTGGCCCTTGCGGCGCACCAGCCGGGACACGCACACCACGACGGGCCGGTCCGTGAGCCCGAGCCGGGCCCGGACCTCGTCGCCGCCGGAGCCGGGGTGGAAGGTCTTCTCGTCGACGCCGGGCGGCAGCTGCACCATCCGCGCGGCCGCCTCGGGTGTCAGGGCCCGGGCGATCCGTGAGCGGGTGTACTCGCCGAGGTAGGTGATCGTGTCGGTGCTCTCCCCGATGCGGCCCAGCAGCTGCCGGGCGGCGGGCAGCTGCGCCCAGCCCGCCTCGTGGCCGTGGGTCGTCGCCACCAGCCGCTCGGCGCCCGCCCTGCGCAGCGCCGGCGCCATCAGGCCGAGCGGCGCCGCCGCCCCGAACCACACCGACGTGCAGCCGTGCTCCCGCAGCAGACCGGCCGCCCGCCGGGTCGCCCCCGGCGTCGGCAGCAGCATCGTCGTCCGGTCCCGGACGACCGTGAAGGGCTGCTCGGCGTCGAACGCGGCGGTGGCCTCGGCGCCCTCCCGTCCGCGCTTCCAGGTGGAGGCGTGGACGACGAGGCGCTCGGGGTCGAGCCTCAGCGCCATGTTGTGCAGGAACGCCTGGATGCCGCCGGGGCGGGGCGGGAAGTCGTTGGTGACGATCAGGGTCTTGTGCATCGCCGCCGACCCTATCGAAGCCGCCATACGCGGCCCGGCCCGGCCGCGTATGTGGCCCGTGCCCCGCCGGACAGGACATCATGTCCCTTCGAGCCGGACATCGAACGGAACGGACGGGGTTCTGGTGGAGACGACGGGCACGCGGCGGTCCCTGGCGTGGCTGGTGGGCGTCTGGGGTCTGACCAGGACGGCCCTGCTGCTGTTCGTGTTCAAGGTGTACGTCTTCCCCGGCCCGGACGTCACCAGCGACGTGTCGGTGATCTACCACGGCTGGTACGAGGTCCTGCGCACCGGCGCCTTCCCGCTGGACGACGTCACCTGGCAGTACCCGCCCGCCGCCGCCCTCGCGGTCCTGGCACCCGCGCTGGTCTTCTGGCTCGACTACACCTCGGCGTTCTTCGTCCTCGCCTTCTGCGCGGACCTGGTGGTCCTGCTGCTCCTGCTGTACGCCGGACTGCGCCCGGGCCGTCTCGTCCGCGGGGCCTGGGTGTGGGTGGTCGGCGTGCCGCTGCTCGGGCCGACCGTGTACGCGCGCTACGACGTGATGGTGACGGCGGTCGCCGTGGCCGCGCTGCTGGCCGGCGCGCGGCGGCCCGCGCTGATGGGCGCGCTGACCGCGTTCGGCGCGATGCTCAAGGTGTGGCCGGTGCTGCTGCTCGTGGCGGTCCGCCGGCGCGGGGTGTGGCTGTGGGCGGCGCTGACGGCGGGCGCCCTCGCGCTCGGGTTCGCCGTCGCCATGCCCGGCGCGTTCGCGTTCCTGACGTTCCAGCGCGACCGGGGCACGGAGGTCGAGTCGCTGGGCGGGCTGGTCCTGCACGTCGCCCGGCAGCACGGCTGGGACGGCCAGGTGCTGCTGAACTACGGCTCGGTGGAGTTCCTCGGCCCGTACGTCGACGTCGTCAGCACGGCCGCCCTCGCCCTGAGCGCGCTCGCGTTCGGCTGGCTGCTGCTGTGGCGGCTGCGGGCGCGCCGGTTCGCGCCGCACACGCTCGCCGACGCCGCGTTCGTGGCGGTGCTGATGTTCGTCACGACCAGCCGGGTGATCAGCCCGCAGTACCTGGTGTGGCTGGTCGGTCTGGCCGCCGTGTGCCTGTGTTTCCGCGCCAGCCCGATGCGCCTGCCGGTCTCCCTGGTGCTCGCCGCGTGCCTGGCGACGGTCCTGGAGTTCCCGCTGTGGTTCGCGCACATCGTGGCGAGCGACGCCCTCGGCGTCACCCTGCTGTTCCTCCGCAACGGCCTGCTGGTCGCCGCCACCGTGCTGGCGGCCCGCGCGCTGTGGCGCTCGACGACCGGGCGGCCCGCCCCGCTGCCGGTGCCGCGGCGGACGGAACGGGCCCGTGAGACGTCCCTGCCCTCCTGAGGCGCTAGGCTCAGCCGAACTCGGCGCGCAGATAGGCCCGCCAGTCCTCGGTGAACCGCTCCGTCGAGGTGCCGAGCACGTCCTCCAGGGCGTCCGCCACCGCGCCCGCGCGGCCGTCGTGCGCGCCGACGGCCCGGTAGAACGCGGCGAGCCGGTCCTCGCCCCAGCGCCCGGCGATCATCCGGCAGGCCATCCAGCCGCTCTCGTACGCCTGGGCGAGGCGCCCTGCCTCGCCGGTGAAGCCGAAGTCCGCGTCGGCGGGGAGCGCGGCGGGCACCCGTCCCTCACGGACCGCGCGGGCCAGCTCGGGCGCCGCCTGGGCCGGGGTGCGGGCGCCGCCCAGGTAGCCGATCCAGTCGGCGTAGCCCTCGGAGAGCCACAGCGGGGTCGCGGGGGTGGTGTGGGCCCGGGTCGCCACATGGGTGGTCTCGTGGGTGAGGACGACCTGCCGGCCGAGGTCGCCGAGGACGCCGTACGCGTCCGGGTTGACGATGATCCGGTCCGCGGGGGCCTTCGCCGGGCCGCCGGTCTCACCGGTGGTGACCGCGGCGATCCCCCGGTACGAGGACTCGGGCGAGCCCAGCAGCGCCGCCATGCCGGTCAGGGACTTCGGGACGAGGACGACGACGTGCCCGGACCAGTCTCCGTCCCAGGCGCGGGACACGGCGGGCACCGCGTGGTCGGCGAGGCGCGCGAATCCGCGCAGGTCCTCGTCGGACCTGCCGACGCCCAGGACGAGGCTGTGGTCGCCGCGGACGGCCTCGATGCGGCCCTGGTCCCACAGCTGCGCGGCGGAGCCCTCGGCGGGCCGGTCCGTCTTCACGTACCAGTCGCCGTCGGTGTCCCGGCCGAGGGCGAGGGTGCGGCCGGCGGTGACGGGCGCCCGGTCGTAGCCCTCGACGCGGTAGCGCAGCTCGGCCTCGGCGACCGCCTCGTCGCCGTCCCGGCGCAGCCCGGTGACGCGGTAGGACCAGTCGGCGAGGGGCACCTCGCGCAGATGCGCGGACCAGTCGCCGGCGCCGGTGCGCAGATACGCCGTCCGGTCGTGGTGGAGGAGCGCGGCGGCCCGCCGGTCCAGCAGGTGCTGCACGTCGGCGCGGGTGCCGTCGGCGCCGGGCCGCCCGCCGCAGCCGACGAGCCCGGCGAGCAGCAGGCAGAGGGCGACGACGACCCCTGTTCCCGGCACCCGCCTGCGACCAGCCATTTCCCGATCGTACGGCGGGCCGGGCGCGGAGGTCAGACCCTGGTGACGGTCGCCCCGGGGATCATGCCCACCGGGTCGTAGCGCACGGGCGCTCCCGGGTAGGGCGCGTGGATCACCTGGCCGTTGCCCATGTACATCCCGACGTGGCTGGCGTCGGAGCGGTAGGTGACGATGTCGCCGGGCCGGGCCTCGGAGAGCGGGACCTGCCGGCCGGCGTACCGCTGGCCCTGCGAGGTGCGCGGCAGGGCGACGCCGGCCTGGGCGTACGACCACTGGATCAGGCCCGAACAGTCGAAGCCGGAAGGCCCGTTGGCGCCCCACACGTACGGGCGGCCGAGCGCGGACTGGGCGGCGGCGACGGCGGCTGCGGCGCGGCCCGAGGCGGGCAGGGCGTCGCCGAAGCCGGGCAGTTCGGCCCGCCCTGAGCGGGAGACCCGGTCGTAGGCGGCGCGGTCGGCGGCCGTCAGGGAGTTGAGGAGCCGGCGGGCCTGGGTGAGCTTCCGCTCGACGGTGCGCTTGTGCGCGACGACCGACTGGCGGCTCTTGTCGAGTTCGGCGAGTTTCCCGGCCGCCTCGGAGCGCTCTTGGGCGAGTTCGCGCATGGCGTCCTGGAGGTCCTTGAGCTCGCCCGCGTGGTGGGCGCTGATCCGGGCGAGCGTGGCGGCGCGGTCGAGGTAGTCGGCCGGGTCGTCGGAGAGCAGCAGGGCGAGGGACGGGTCGACGCCGCCCGAGCGGTACTGGGCGCCGGCCAGCGAACCGAGCGCGTCCCGCTTGGAGTTGATGTCCTGCTGCTGGCGGGCGATGCGGTCCTGGGCGGTCCTGACCTCGGTGCGCAGCTTCTCGGCGCGCTCCTCGGCCCGGTTGAACGCCTCGGTGGCCTTCTCGGCCTCCGTGTAGAGGCGGTCCACCTCGGCCCGGGTGTCGTCGTGCGGCGCGGCGACCGCCGGTACGGCGCCGAGGGCGGCGGCCGCCGCGGACAGGACGCACAGCGCTGTGCCGGTGCCCCGGTCGAACCCGGGTGATGCAAGGCGACGATGGGACCCCACGGGAAGCCGCGCTCCTTCCGCTGGCGGACAACGACTGCTCCCCCGGCGTCGGGGGAAACGCGGCAGACAGTAGCTCCGTGCGCGGGGCGGCGGCCAACGGCCGTCGGGGGCGCATACCGTGACGCCCCGCCTCTGACGCAGGTCATGGGCGGGGCGCGGGGTCAGGCGGCGGTGCCGTAATTAACCCGATCGGGCGGCACCCGGTGTTGATCTTGCGGGGTGCTCCGGGTCAGATCCGGACGCCGAACTGGAACGGCATGTTGTTGATCGACTCGTAGCGCACGACCGTGCCGGAGCGCGGGGCGTGCAGGATCTGGCCGTTGCCGGCGTAGAAGCCGACGTGGTGCAGGTCGCCGTAGAAGATGACCAGGTCGCCGACCTTGAGCTGGGACTGGCTGTAGATCCTGGTGCCGTAGTTGGCCTGCGCCTGCGAGGTGCGCGGGATGCCGACGCCGGCCTGGGCGAAGGCCCAGGAGGTCAGGCCCGAGCAGTCGAAGGAGGACGGGCCGGAGGCGCCGTAGACGTAGGGCGAGCCGATCTTGCTCTGGGCGGCCTGGAAGGCGGCCATGGCGCGGCCCGAACCGGGGGCGGTGTTGCCGAGGTCCACGCGGTCCGAGGCGGAGCGGCTGGCGCGGGCGTCCTCGGCGGCGAGGGCGGCCTTCTCGGCGGCGGTGAGGCTGTTGAGCAGCTTCTGCGCCTCGCCCAGCTTGGCCTGGACTTCCTTCTTCTTCTTGCCCAGCTCGGTGCGGGTGGAGGAGAGGTCCTTGAGCTTGTCCGCGGCCTCGGCGCGCTGCTGCGCGAGCTCGCGCTGCTTCTCCTGGATCTTCTTCAGCGACTCGACCTGCTGAGCGCTCAGCTGGTCCATCGTGGACGCCTTGTCCAGGTAGTCGTCCGGGTCGGCCGACAGGAACAGCTGGACGGAGGAGTCGATGCTGCCGGTGCGGTACTGCGCGGCGGCGGCGAGACCCATGGCGTCGCGGAGCTCGTTCAGGTCCTCCTGGCCCCGGGCGACGTTGTCCTGGATCGTGGAGATCTCCTTCTGGAGCTTCTCCTGCTTCTCCTTGGCCCCGTTGTACTTCTCGGTGGCCTGCTCGGCCTGCTCGTAGAGGGCGTCGACCTTCGCCTTGACCTCGTCCTTGCTCGGCTTCTCGCTGGGTGCCGCGTTGGCCGCCTGGGAACTGATGGCCACGGCGGCGGCTGCCGCGGTGGTGAGCACGGTCACGCGTGCACGGCTCGGCTGCTTGGGTCGACGGTGGGACGCCACGGAGGTGAACTCCTTCTTCTGAGTGATCACCCGCTCGGAGGTTCGAGGCCAGACCCTAGTGACCCTCTTGTGATCAGATCAAATCCTCACCCGAAAAATCTCGCCCCAGCCGTCATTCTTTACACACAACTCACAGGTCGTCACGTGGGATTGACGCTGGGTGGCGCGACCGGCCCGTCAATTCGGGCATTAGGCCTGTACGTTGCCGCTTCAGGACAGGCGCTTGAGAAGTACCGCAGATGCCACCGGGCGTGCGCCGGCGCGCGCGACCCCGTCCGCGACCTCGCGGTCCGTCGAGGCGACGATGACCGGGCGGCCGGGCGGCTCGGCGCGCACGAGCTGCCGGATCAGCTCGTCGGCCGTCACCCCCGGCTTGGAGAAGAGCACCCGCACACCGCGCGGCGGCGCCAGCAGCACCGGCGCGGCCAGCTCGGCCCCGTCGAAGACACACGTCACCTCGGCGCCCGTCTGCGCGGCGAGCTGCGAGAGCTGGCCGAGGAGCCGCAGCCGCTGCTTCTCCAGCGGCATCT